>NZ_JBIRNP010000006.1:0-349416 GCF_044331705.1 Streptomyces sp. NPDC017202
GACACCGGCAGCAGCGGCCGGACGAACTCCCACTCCGCATCGGACAGTTCATGGCGACGTATCACCCGACCATGATCCACCACTCAAGATCATTTGAAGACACCACCTAGCCGGGGAGGACGGGGATGTCCCGGTGCCCGTCCTGGATCTCGGCCGCGTCCGTACGCGTGGCGCCGCCGGGCACCGGCAGCAGCGGCATCCGCTGCTGCGGCGTCACGGCGTGCGCGTCGCCGTGCCGCGACGCACCGCCGTCGAGCTGTGACGCGCCGCCCAGTACGCCGTCGGGCGCCCCGGCAGGCGCTCGTTCGGCGGGGGCTCGTTCGGCGGGCGCTCGTTCGGCGGGCGCGTGCGTGCCGGTCACGGCATGCCCGGCACGGACCTGCCCTCCGCCGTGCACGACCGGTCCCCCCGGGGCCTCGCGCACGAGACCCCGGGGGCCGTACGACGGTCGCGGCGCCGCCGGGCCGACGGTTCCGGAGTCCGGCGCCGGGCCTCCGGACGCCGGGAGGCCCGGCAGCTCGGGCAGCGGCAGGGTGGGCGCCGGCAGGGACGGCGGCGAGGGGGCGTCCGGCAGCTCGGGGAAGGAGCCCGGCGGGGGCAGCGTCGGCAGTTCGGAGACGCTCGGCAGCGCCGCCGTGGGCGCCACCTCCGCCACTGCCGTCGCCAACTGCTCGCTCACGCCCTCCAGCACTTCACCGACGGGCTTCACGACCCGCTCCCGAACCGGAAGCACGAGGTTCGTCGGGGCCGCCGGATCCGCCGACGTCTCCTCGGCCCAAACCGGGGCAGGGGCCGGGAGCGGGGCCGGGGCCGGGACCGACGCGGAGGGCGCGGAGACGGAGCCGGATGCCGGTCCGGTTACGGGTACGGGTTCGGGTTCGGTAACGGCGTGCGACGAGGCCGGTTCGGTCACGGTCCGCGACGGCGAGGCGGTTGCCGCCCTCGCCGTGGACGCCTTCGCCATGGACGCCGACACCGTGGAAGCCGACGACGTGGCCGCGGCCGGCGGTGCTCCGTCCGCCGCCTGCGCCTGCCCGCCGAGGAGGAGTCCCAGCGCGAACAACCCGCCCAGCAGCAGCACGCCGCGCAGCGCGACGCTTGCGGCGCCGGCGGGCGGACGAGCGGGGCGGGTCAAGGGGGAGGAACCTCCCGTGCGACGAAACGAGGCGTTCGATCCTCGCACGGGAGTCCCGAGGTCGTGCAAGCTCCCCGTCACCGATGGGGGGTCATGTCCCGTTTGCCGTACCGGTGTCCAGGTCCGGGACGGGAAGCGGGCGTTTCTCGATCGCCGCCGCCATCACGTCCGGGAACAGGTCGGGCGTACAGGCGAAGGCGGGCGCGCCCAGCGCCGCCAGGGCGGCGGCGTGCTCCCGGTCGTAGGCGGGCGCTCCTTCGTCGGAGAGCGCGAGCAGGGCGACGAACTGCACCCCCGACGCCTTCATCGCCGCCACCCGCTTCAGCATCTCGTCACGTATGCCTCCCTCGTAGAGGTCGCTGATGAGCACCACGACCGTCTCGGCGGGGCGGGTGATCTGCGACTGGCAGTAGGCGAGCGCCCGGTTGATGTCCGTGCCGCCGCCGAGCCGGGTGCCGAAGAGGACGTCCACGGGGTCGTCGACCTGGTCGGTGAGGTCGACGACCGCGGTGTCGAAGACGACGAGCCGGGTGCTGATCGACCGCATCGACGCCAGCACCGCCCCGAAGACGGAGGCGAAGACGACCGAGGGCGCCATGGACCCCGACTGGTCGACGCAGAGGATCACCTCCTTCTTCACGGACTGCGAGGCCCGCCCGTGGCCGACGAGCCGCTGGGGCACGACCGTCCCGTACTCGGGCAGGTAGTGCCTGAGGTTGGCGGCGATCGTGCGGTTCCAGTCGATGTCGTGGTGGCGGGGCCGGGCGACCCGGGCGCCGCGGTCGAGCGCGCCGGTGAGGGTGGCACGGGTGCGGCCGGCGAGCCGTCTCTCCAGGTCCTCGACGACCTTGCGCACGACGGCCCGCGCCGTCTCCTTCGTCGTCTCCGGCATCGCCTTGTCGAGCGAGAGGAGGGTGCCGACGAGGTGCACGTCCGGCTCCACCGCGGCCAGCATCTCCGGCTCCAGCAGCAGCGCGGCCAGCCCGAGCCGCTCGATGGCGTCGCGCTGCATGACCTGGACGACGGAGGCGGGGAAGTACGTCCGGATGTCCCCCAGCCAGCGCGCCACCGACGGCGCCGACGCACCCAGCCCCGCCGAACGGTCCCGCCCCGTCCGCGCCCTGTCCCCCTTGCCGTAGAGCGCGGCGAGCGTGCCGTCCACGGCCGCGTCCCGCCCGGACAGTTCCTGCCCGGTGCCGTCCGCCTCGCCGCCGCCGAGCACGAGCCGCCAGCGCCGCAGCCGCTCCCGCGCGGGGTCCGTCTCCCTCGTCAAGGGGGTCATGTCCTCACTCCTGCCGGATGGTCGTCGGCCCACCGCGTCCCGTCCGTTCCCAGCAGCAGCCGCACCACGGGGAGGACGGCGTCCGCGCGTCCCGCGTCGATCTCGTCCGCGAACCCGGCGGTCCCGGCGCCCGCCCGCACCACGGTTCCTCTCTGCCCGGGCCCTCTGCGCACCAGTTCCCCGAGCGTCCGGCGCACCCCCGCCTCGTACGCCGAGAACGTCCGCCGCAACAGCGGCAGGACGTCCGTGAACGCCTCCGCCGACACCCCCGACAGCCAGCCGTCGACCAGGCCGAGCAGCCGCTCGTCGTGCACGAGGAGCAGCCCGCCGCCGGCCCCGCCCCCGACGAAGCCCTCGATCCAGGCGGCCGCGTCCGCCGGCGGCGTCCCCGGCGACAGCGCGAGCCCCATCAGCCGCGCCGCCTCGTCCGCCGCCAGCTCCCCGTCGTCCAGCAACAGCCGCACGGCGCGCCCCCGCACGACCCCCGCCACGCCGCCCCGTGCGGACAGCAGCCGCAGAACGTCCCGCCAGCGGTCCCGGAGCCGGCCGTGCAGCGGGGCCCGCTCCGCCCCGGCCCCCTCCTCGAGCAGTCCCACCGCACCGTGGACCGCATCCACGTGGCCGCGCATCTCCTCGGCCGCGTCGGCGTCGAGTGCGGCGCACGCCGGCGGCAGGCCGACGAAGATCCGCTCGGCGAGCCCCACCGCGACGTCGGCGAGCGCGCCGGTGCCGGTGCCGCGCACGTCGCCGTAGCGCAGGGAGCGGACCAGGGCGGGGAGCGCCTGGGCGAGATGGCCGACGTCCGTGTCCAGGGCGGCCCGCTCGGCGATGACCCGCATCACCGTCGGCAGGGCGTCCGGCAGCCCGGCCGGCAGGCAGCGCTCCGCGAGGGCGGTCGCCTCGGCGAGCCCCCGCGCCGCGACGGCGTCCGCCTCCACCCTGGCGGTGGCGGCGGCCGGTACGGTCGTCCCCCACACCCCGGCCTCGGCGACCCGGACGGACAGCTCGGGCTGCCAGCGCAGCCGCCAGGTCTCGCGGAACGTGCCCGTGCTCCCCCGCGAGACCACCGGCTCGCCCCAGTCCACCCGCAGCAGGCGCAGCCGGTGCAACAGCCTGCTGCGCTCGGCGTCGGTCTCCTTGCGCAGGTCCAGTTCCAGCTCCCGTTCGGCCGCTTCCGGTGTGAGCCGCAGTCGGCGCCGGCGCCGGTCGAGGTCACGCTGCAGGGGCACGGCGGGCGCGGTGGCGGGGACCTCCCCCATGACGTCCCCCACGACCAGCCGGTCCTCGATCAGCGCCAGCGGCACGTCCGACCCCTCGCACAGCACCGCCCGCACGGCGTCGGTGGTCTCGCCCAGTCCGGGCAACGGGCGGCCGCGCAGCGCGGCGAGCGTCTCGGCCAGCCGGACCGCCTCGATGACGTGCGCCGGAGAGACGACACGGTCCTCGTCCCGCAGCAGGCCGGCCACCTTGGTCAGCCACCGCTCCACCGGCCGGTCGGGGGCGGCGAACAGATGCGCGTACCAGCCCGGCGAGTCGATGCCGGCGCCGTATCCCCCGGCCCGCGCCAGTCTGCGGTGGGTCCACGGCACCCACGTCAGGTCGGTCTTGACCTTCGGCAGCCCTCTCACCAGCGCCCGGTCGGCGGTGAGCGCCGTGGTCCGCCGCAGCGCGGGCACGTGCCACGCCCCGCACACCACCGCCACGGACCCGTCCCCGTCCCCGAACTCCTTCAGCGCCTCCCTCAGCCGGAGCCGCATGTACGCCTCCCGCACGAGGTCCCGCTCGGTGCCCGCGGCGCCGTCCCCGTCCCGCAGGGCCGTCATGGCCTCCTCGATCGCGACGAAGGGCGCCAGCGGGTCGCGCCGTCCGGCCCCCCGGTGTTCGACGACGTCCTCCCACCAGCGCTCGGGGTCGTCGTACCCGGCGGCGTCGGCGAGCGCGGCGAGCGGGTCGACGCGGAGGTCGTCGCCCGGCGGTCGCGCCCCGGGTGCCGTGCCCCCCGGGCCGGTACCGCCGGACTCCGTGTCCTCCGGGTCTTCCGCGTCCTTCGTGTCCTCCGGGCGCGTGCCCTCGGGCGCCGTGCCCTCGTCCGGCTTTCGCCGCCAGGCCAGGGTGTGCGCGGCCGGCAGGTCGATGAAGCGCGCCGGAACGCCGTGTTCCAGGGCCCAGCGGAGCGCGACCCACTCCGGGGAGAACTCGGCCATCGGCCAGAACGCCGACCGTCCGGGCTCGTCCACGGCATACGCGAGGAGGGCGACCGGGGGCCGCAGGTCCTCGTCCGCGGCCAGCGGGATCAGCGCGTCGGCCTCGGGCGGGCCCTCGATGAGCACGGTCCGCGGCCGGGCGGCGTCCAACGCCCTCCGGACGGCCCGCGCCGACCCCGGCCCGTGATGCCGCACCCCGAGCAGCAGGGCCCGGCCCGAGCCGGCCGCGGACCGCCCACCCGGCTCTCCCCCGGCGGTCCGCCTCCGCCGTTCCCCGCCCGCCCCCTTCCCGGCAGCCCCGGCCGCCCCCTCACCGGCCGCTCCGTCACTGCCGCCGTCGCCGTCCGGCCTCCGTACCCGGCCCTCGGCCCCGTGCGTCCCCCCGGAGGCCCGGCTGCCGGTCGTCCCGCCCCCCGTCCCTCCCGGCCCCCGGTCCCCGCGCCCTCCCTCCCCGGCGCCGAGGGCCGCCCGGCCGTCCTCCGTCACCTCACCGTCCGGCATTCCGGCCCCTCCCCCATGGTTCCCCGTCCGGCCGCCGTCCCCGGCTCCCCGCCCGGCGCGCGCCCGCCCGCGTGCCGCCGGAACGCGGCCCCGGGTCGTGTCCCCGCGCGCCCCCTCACGCGGTCACCTCCCGGCACGCCCGGTAGAAGTCCGCCCAGCCGTCCCGCTCGCGGACGACCGCCTCCAGGTACTCCCGCCACACCACCCGGTCGGCGGCCGGGTCACGGACGACGACGCCGAGGAGGCCCGCGGCGACGTCGTCCGGTCGCAGGACGCCGTCGCCGAAGTGGGTGGCCAGCGCGAGACCGCTGGTCACCACGGAGATCGCCTCCGCGGGCGACAGGGTGCCGCTCGGCGACTTCACCTTCGTCCGGCCGTCGGAGGTGATCCCGTCGCGCAGTTCGCGGAAGACGGTCACCACGCGGCGGATCTCGTCGATGCCGTCGGGCCCGGCCGGCAGGTCGAGGGAGCGGCCGATCTGGCCGACGCGCCGCGTGACGATGTCGACCTCGGCCTCGACGCTCTCCGGCAGCGGCAGCACCACGGTGTTGAAACGGCGGCGCAGGGCGCTGGACAGCTCGTTGACCCCCCGGTCGCGGTCGTTGGCCGTGGCGATCAGGCTGAAGCCGCGGACCGCCTGCACCTCCTCCCCCAACTCCGGTACGGGCAGGGTCTTCTCCGACAGGATGGTGATGAGGCTGTCCTGCACGTCGGCCGGGATCCGGGTCAGTTCCTCCACCCGTGCCGTCATGCCCTCCGCCATGGCCCGCATGACGGGGCTGGGCACCAGCGCGGCCCGGCTGGGGCCGTGGGCGAGCAGTTGCGCGTAGTTCCAGCCGTAGCGGATCGCCTCCTCCGGGGTGCCCGCCGTGCCCTGCACCAGCAGGGTCGAGTCACCGCTGACGGCGGCGGCAAGGTGTTCGGAGACCCAGGTCTTGGCGGTGCCGGGCAGACCGAGCAGGAGAAGGGCGCGGTCGGTGGCGAGCGTGGTGACGGCGACCTCGACGACGCGGCGCGGGCCCACGTACTTCGGTGTGATCACGGTGCCGTCCGGCAGGGTGCCGCCGAGGAGGTAGGTGGCGACCGCCCACGGCGAGAGCTTCCAGCGGGCGGGGCGCGGGCGGTCGTCCTGAGCGGCCAGCGCCGCGAGTTCGTGGGCGAAGGCGTCCTCGGCGTGCGGCCTGAGGACCTCCTGACCGGGTGTGCCGTTCGCGGGCGCGGAGTGGTCGTGGCGTGGTTCGGCGGACGTCGGTCCAGCGCTGACTGACATGGCTGAGGCCCCCTCCAGCTCGGCCGGTTCGGATCTGGTGTCCACCTTGCACCACCCCACTGACAACCGGCTCTGACCTGCGAAAACACCTCCGCGAAGGCCTTCGCATGACCGGTTGTCAGTGGGGGGATCTACCGTCGACGACATGACACAGCAGGGGGTGCGCTGGACCGTGGACCAGGTGCTGGCACTGGCGCCTGACGCCGGGTCACGCACGGCGGGGAGCGAACTCGGCGCGGCCGGTCCGTGGTCCGGGACGGGTTGTTCCGGCGAGGGGGCGGTGTGGGGGGTGTGCGGGGACGGTGACGGTGGCAACGGCAGTGGCGGCGGACCGTACCGGACGGTCGTCGATGTCGGGGACCCGTCCGGACCCGCGTACAGGTGCAGTTGTCCGAGCCGGAAGTTCCCGTGCAAACACGCGCTGGGGCTGCTGTTGCTCTGGTCGGAGGGGGAGGAGGCGGTGCCGGCCGGAGCGGAGGAGCGGGCGCCGGACTGGGCGCGGCCGTGGCTCGCGGCGCGGCGGGGGCGCGCCCAGGGGGAACGGGGGGCGGGTGCGCGGAGTTCCGGAGCGGGCCCCGCCGATCCGGAGGCGGCCCGTCGCAGAGCCGAGCGCCGCGCCGAGCGCGTCACCGCGGGGGCGACGGAGCTGGAACAACGGCTCGCCGACCTCCTGCGTTCCGGCCTGGCCACGGCCGAGCAGGCGGGGTACGGGCTGTGGGAGGAGGCGGCGGCCCGGATGGTCGACGCCCAGGCTCCCGGACTGGCCTCACGCGTAAGGGAGTTGGGGGCCATCCCCTCGTCCGGGGCCGGCTGGCCGGTGCGACTGCTGGAGGAGTGCGCGCTGCTCCACCTCCTCGACCAGGGCTGGCTGCGCCGCGACCTGCTGCCGGAGGCCCTGGCGACGACGGTCCGCACCCGTGTCGGTCTCCCCCGGTCGCCGGACGGACCGCCGCTGCGCGACGACTGGCTGGTCCTCGCCCAGTACGACGTCCCGGAACCGAAACTGACGACCCGCCGCATCTGGCTGTACGGCACCACGTCGGGCCGCACGACGCTCCTCCTCTCCTACGGAGCCGCCGGCCGCGCGCCCGAACTCTCGCTGCCGGTCGGTCTGGCCCTGGACGCGGAGGTGTCGGCGTATCCGGGCACCGGGCAGCGGCGGGGTGCCCTGGGTGAGCAGTTCTCGCCGCCCGTGCCCACCGCGGTCCGGCCGGGCGGCGTGACCACGGCGGAAGCCGCCGCCCGCTACGGCTCGGCGCTGCGGGACGATCCCTGGCTCGACTCGGTGCCGGTGACCCTGGACGCCGTCGTCCCCACACCGGACGGGGGCTCCTGGCAGCTGGCGGACGCCGACGGGCACACGGCGCTGCCGCTCACACCGGCGGCGACGGCCCGACCCGGGCTGTGGCGTCTGGTCGCCCTCTCGGGGGGCGCTCCCGTCACGGTCTTCGGCGAGTTCGGCCACCGCGGCTTCACTCCCCTGACCGCCTGGCCGCCGACCCCTGGCAGGGCGGTCCACCTGTGCTGACCTCCCGGGCCCCCGTCCGGCCCCCGCAAGGTGATCCGGCACCCGCACCCGGCCCGTGCCCGCCCCGCCGTCCACCCCGCCCCGGCAGCCACCCCGGCACCGGCCGGACACCTCGGCCACCCCCGCCGGCCGCCTCGTCGGGACCGGAAGCCCGCGTCCGCGACACGCCCCGCCACCCGACTCGGTCAGTCAAGAAGGGAACCGCATGACCGGTACCGCACCGGCCTCCTGGGACGACCTCGTCGCCATGGCCCTGCTCGGGACGGACCGGCGTACACCGCCGGGCGTGGCGCCCGGCCGCTCCGCGGCCGCGGCGTTGCTGGACGCGGCGGCCACCGAGACCGTACGGCGGCGGGCCGGGCTGCGGCCGGGGCGGGCGGCGCCGCGCCCCGAGCCGGCGCCCGAGGACCCGCGCCCGGCGCTGCCCGCCGCCGCGGCCCGCAGGCTGGCCCGTCTGCTGGCGGACCGTCCCGGCACCGGCGGAGGCGGCCGCAGGGGCACGGCGCCGGACCTGATGGAGTTGCTGCCCCAGTGGCTGGCGACCGCCAACGCCCGCGGTTTCGCCCCTCCCGCCGAGACCCTGCCCGCTCTGCTGGACGCGGCGCGCGGCCGGACCGATCTGCGCCCGGCGGCGCTCGAGTTCGCGGGCCCGCGTGCGCTGTGGCTGGCCCGGCTCAATCCGGAGTGGCGGTTCGCCCTGCGTGCGACACCGGGCGGCGGGACGTCCCTGCCGGGCCCGGAGGAGACCGGCCGGATCGCGCAACTGTGGCAGGAGGGCCTGTTCGCCGAGCGGGTCGCCCTGCTCGCGGCGATCCGCTCCCGCGATCCCGACGCCGCCCGCGCACTGCTGGAGTCGACCTGGCCGACGGAGCGCGCCGAGGACCGCCTGATGTTCCTCGACTCGCTGCGCACCGGCCTCGGCCCCCGGGACGAGCCCTTCCTGGAGCAGGCGCTGGCCGACCGCAGCCGCAATGTGCGTGCCACGGCGGCGGAGTTGCTGTCGGCGCTGCCGGGGTCGGCGCTGGCCGCGCGGATGGCGGTGCGGGCCACCGCATGCGTGGCCGTCGACCACACGCGGGACGCTCCGACGATCGTCGTGGAGGCGCCGCACGAGTGCGACGCGGCCATGGAGCGCGACGGTGTGGCGCCCAAGGCACCGCCCGGCCGGGGAGAACGGTCCTGGTGGCTCGGCCAGTTGGTGGATTCGTCCCCGCTCGCCTCCTGGCCGGCGCGGCTGGGCGGCCGTACGCCGGAGGAGATCCTCGCGCTGCCGGTGGCCGACGACTGGGTGGGCGAACTGCACGCGGCCTGGTGCCGGGCGGCCGTGCGGCAGCGGGACGCCGGCTGGTCGCGGGCGTTGCTCGGAGCGCCGTCGGCGCCGGAGGCGGGCGGACCGGGGGCGGTCTCCCTCGCGGAGCGGGCCAGGCTGCTGGGCACCCTGCCGACGGGCGAACGGGCCGACTGGGTGGCCGGTTTCATCGCGACGCACGGCCTGTCGGAGGCGTTCCAGCTGCTCGGGGTGTGCGCGGTGCCGTGGGCCGCGCCGCTGGGCCGGGCGGTTCTCGACGCGCTCAACATCGCCCGGGACGCGGGAAGTTACCCGTGGAGTTTCAGCGGGGTGATGGGGCTGGCGGAACGCTGCCTCGACCCGGCGGAGGCCATCCGCCTCGACGGCCTGCTGGCCGTTCCGGAGGAGCCTGAGGACGCCTCGCCCGGGGCCGGAGGCTACTGGGCGGAGGCGTTCCAGCGCCTGGGGACGACGCTGCGGTTGCGGGCCGTGATGAGCGAGGAACTGGGCGCGGCGCGATGACACCGGGCCACGACGCCGCCCCGCACCCGCACCCGCACACCTGCGCGTACATGCCCTGCGCGTCCGCGTCCTGCCCGTCTCCCGGTCCGCGTGTCTCCGCGCGCCCGTCGCCGTCGGCGTCCGCCCGTGCCGGCGCCCGCCGGAGCCCGTGGGTCGCCCGTCCGCGCCGCGTGCGGTCCGTCAGGGGTGATCCGGGGTGCGGGGGCGCCGCCCGGGACGACCGCCGCGGACCACCCGGCCTCGCTCGGGACCGCCCTACGCTCCCGCCGGCTGTCGCACGTTCGCCCGCACCCAGTCCACGATCGACGCCGTGGTCGCGCCGGGCGTGAAGATCTCCGCGACGCCCTTCTCCTTCAGCGGCGCGATGTCCGCCTCGGGGATGATCCCCCCGCCGAAGACCAGGATGTCCGCCGCGTCCCGCTCCTCGAGGAGTTCGATCACGGCGGCGAAGAGCGTGTTGTGCGCCCCGGAAAGGATGGACAGACCGATCGCGTCGGCGTCCTCCTGGATCGCGGTGTCGACGATCTGTTCGGGGGTCTGGTGGAGGCCCGTGTAGATGACCTCCATACCGGCGTCGCGCAGCGCACGCGCGATCACCTTGGCCCCGCGATCGTGGCCGTCGAGCCCCGGCTTGGCCACCACCACGCGGATCGGACCGGCTGCCACACCCATCACTGCCTCCATGAAGCGACTACATCCATCCGTACCGATTCCCTGCGCATCCCTGCGTACCGAGAAGTACCACCACACAGGCCGGGGAAGTGAACGAACGTTATCCCCAGCATCCCGCAACCGGCGGTTTTACGGTGCGCACAGAGGGGGAAATCACACAATGGGACACGTTCACCGAGCGCGGTTGCCTCTCCCCGGAAGGGGAACCCGGGACAGATCCGCGCAACGGGAGCCGCACAGAGGTCGCCGCACCGCCGCGTCGCAGACCGCGCGCCGTGGCAGCGTGGCGCATCGGCGCAGGCTCGATGGGCAGGCAGGACAGGGTCGTCGACGTCAGGAGCGCCGGGAGCAGATCGCTCACCCCACCGCACCGCCCTTCGC
Organism: Streptomyces sp. NPDC017202; assembly: GCF_044331705.1. Classification (NCBI taxonomy): domain Bacteria; kingdom Bacillati; phylum Actinomycetota; class Actinomycetes; order Kitasatosporales; family Streptomycetaceae; genus Streptomyces; species Streptomyces sp. NPDC017202. The sequence goes on from NZ_JBIRNP010000006.1 coordinate 10,784, forward strand.
GCTCCGCCGACCGCCTCCGCCGCGACTTCCATGAGGGCACACGGGGGTCAGAGCCGTCCTCGGCGTGCCGACAGGAGGTCGGCCATGCAGGTCACCCGGGCCCTGGAGCCCTTTCTCCCGTACCGCCTCTGCCGGCGCCTGTTGCCGAGCGGGCTGATGGGACTCTCCGCGACGCTCCTCAAGGCGACCGCCCTGGAGCTCGCGATCCTCACGGGGCATCTCCTCCTGTACCCGTCCGGCATCGTCCAGGAGCGCCGCGGCGGGACCACGCCCGCGCTTCCCCCGGACGGCGGCGCCGCACGGGCCGCAGGAGTCGAGGATCCGGCGCGGCTGCCGACGCAGGCCACGCCCCCGGTCGTCCTCCTGCACGGCTTCATCGACAACCGCTCCGTCTTCGTCCTGCTGCGCCGCAGTCTCGCCCAGCACGGCAGGCACCGCGTGGAGTCGCTCAACTACTCGCCGCTGACCTGCGACATCCGGATCGCCGCCGAACTGCTCGGACGGCACATCGAGGAGATCTGCCAGCGCACCGGCAGCAGCCGGGTGGACGTCGTGGGACACAGCCTCGGCGGGCTGATCGCCCGCTACTACGTGCAGCGGCTGGGCGGCGACGCGCGCGTGCGGACGCTGGTCACGCTGGGCACCCCGCACGCCGGGACCCGGGTGGCGCCGCTGGCGAACGCCCACCCGATCGTGCGCCAGATGCGCCCAGGCTCGGAGGTCATCGAGGAACTGTCCCGGCCCGCGCCCGGCTGCCGTACGCGCTTCGTCAGTTTCTGGAGCGATCTGGACCACCTGATGGCGCCGCTGGAGGCAGCCCGCCTCGACCACCCCGACCTCCTGGCCGAGAACGTGCAGGTGAGCGGCATCGGCCACCTCGCCCTCCCCGTGCACCCGGCCGTCGCGACCGGCATCCGGGACGCCCTCGACGGAGACGGCGCGGCGGTGGACGCCACGCCCGGCGCACCCGGTACGCCGGGAGCGCACACCGGCGATCTGACGGTCGCCTGAGAACAGCCGTCCGGACGACCGGAAAGCATCACAAGCGGCCCGCGATCGGGCGTCCAGCGCCACTTTCGGTCACAAAGAGACACGCGGTGGCATAACAGCCGCTCCGTGCGGTCGACTTGACGGGCCCGCGCCACACCAAGACGACCGTCTAATTTCGAACAGATTTCGAACATAGGGCCAAACCCGTGCCCGCCCTTCCCCGAAACCCCACCGAATGCCCCTTTCCCGCAGGCATGAAACCTGCGGAAGATTGTCGCGCCCGCATACCGCCGGGTACAGTCGCCGCACTGCTCTGGCAGCCCCTGTTGTGCTCTGGCAGACCCTGTTGTCTAGGCGAGAGAGAAGTTGGTGGACGACCGTCACCCGTCGGGGACCATGACCACCCCGGCTCCGGCTTCCGACGCCGCACCGGCGCACCAGGCGTCGTACGGCTCCCCGGAGGCCCAGTACGGCGACCTCACCACGTACCACGGCTACGACTCCGGCACCTACGACACCGGCGCGCACGCCACGGGTCACTTCACGGGCGACCCCCTCTTCGGCGACATGCCGGGCGATGCCGCACCGGCCGCCCCGGCCGGGGTGTACGACGCCACGCAGTGGTCCACGGGCAGCCACCAGATCCTGAACCACGACCCGTACGCGGCCCAGCACCACGCCGTCTACGACACGGGCGCCTACGACACCACCGCCTGGTCCACGGACCAGCAGCAACTGTCGGGCATCCCGCCGCAGGCCACGGCGGCCGACGGCGGCTGGGGCTCCCCCCTCGCGGAGAGCGACACCGGCACCTGGCGCGCGCCCGACGACACCGGCGCCCCCGCCGACCCGACCCAGCAGTGGGAATGGGGCACGCAGACCTTCGACACCGGCGCCTACGACGCGACCCGGTGGAACTCCGACGGCGGCGAGGCCACGGAGAGCGGCGACGAGTACGGACAGCCGGGCGAGGCCGCTTTCGACCAGCAGGCCGAGATCCCCTTCGACCAGCAGGCCACCGCCACCTTCGAGCAGGTCGGCCGCGACGACTCCGGTCCCGGCGCCGACGGGTCGGCCGATGCCGCCTCGCTTCTCCTCGACGACCAGGAGGAGGCCGTCCCGGCCCCGCTCGGACGGGCCGCCACCCGCAACGCGAACCGCTCCCGGCGCCGTACGCCCGCGCGGCGCTCCGCGCTGCTGACGGTGGCCGTGCCCTCGGCGTGCGTCATGGGCGTGGCCGGCATCGCGGCGGCCTCGGTGGGCACCCTGACCGGTGGCGACGACCAGGACACCACGGCGTCCGCCTCCGAGGCGCAGGCGGTGAAGCCGTCCGCCGCGAACGACAAGCTGGACACCCAGCTCCAGACGCTCACCGCCGAGGCCGACGCCTTCGCCGACCGGGCCAGCCGCACGCAGGAACGCATCGACCTCAAGGCGCAGCAGGAAGCCGAGAAGAAGAAGGCGGCGGCGGAGGCGGCCCGCAAGGAGCGGCTGCGCCCCAAGTACGCGCTGCCGGTCGGCAACCACGGCCTGAGCGCCTACTACGGCCAGTCCGGCATCAACTGGATGTCCCAGCACACCGGCATCGACTTCCCGGTGTCCTACGGCACCACCGTGATGGCGGCGACCGACGGCACCGTCCGCACCCAGTGGAACAGCGCCTACGGCAACATGATGATCGTGACGGCGAAGGACGGCACGGAGACCTGGTACTGCCACCTCTCCAGCTACCGCGTCGCCTCCGGTACGACGGTGAAGGCCGGCGACTCGATCGCGTACTCCGGGAACTCCGGCAACTCCACCGGACCGCACCTGCACTTCGAGGTCCGGCCGGGCGGAAGCTCCGCGATCGACCCGCTGCCGTGGCTGCGCAGCCACGGGCTCGACCCGACGTAGCCCCCTCGACTCCGCGATGAGCCCCCGTCGTCGACCCGACGCCGGGGGCTCATGTCGTGCGCGCTACAGCTTCTCCACCGGCGCGTAGCGCAGCAGCAGCCGCTTCGGCTTGGCCTCGCCGAAGTCGACCGTCGCCTCCGCGTTGGCGCCGGTGCCCTTCACCCCGACGACGGTGCCGAGGCCGAACTGGTCGTGGGTGACGCGGTCGCCGACGGCCAGGGCGATCACCGGCTTCTCCGCGGTGCGCCGCGTGGCGAAGCCGGACGCGCCGGCCGCCGAGGAACGCGAGCGGGACGACGACAGCGAGGCCGCCACCCCGGACACCGGGCCGGAGGACACGGGCGAGGTCGCCCCCGTCCGCTTCCAGTCCACGTGCACGGCCGGGATCTCCTCCAGGAACCGCGAGGGCGGGTTGTACGACGGCTGCCCCCAGGCACTGCGCAGCGCCGAGCGCGTCAGGTAGAGCCGCTCCCGCGCGCGGGTGATGCCGACGTAGGCCAGGCGGCGCTCCTCCTCCAGCTCCTTGGTCTGGCCGAGGGCGCGCATGTGCGGGAACACGCCGTCCTCCATGCCTGTGAGGAAGACGACCGGGAACTCCAGGCCCTTGGCGGTGTGGAGGGTCATGAGCGTGATGACACCGGAGCCGTCCTCGCCCTCGTCCGGGATCTGGTCGGAGTCGGCGACCAGCGCGACCCGCTCCAGGAAGTCGGAGAGCGAGCCGGTCGCCTCGCCCTCGCCGGACTCCTGCTCGAACTCCAGCGCCACGGCGGCGAGTTCCTGGAGGTTCTCGATGCGGGTCTCGTCCTGCGGGTCGGTGGAGGCCTGCAACTCGGCCAGGTAGCCGGTGCGTTCGAGCACGGCCTCCAGGACGGTCGCCGGTCCCGCGCCCGACTCGACGACCGTGCGCAGCTCCTCCATCAGCGTGTTGAACCGCTTGACGGCGTTCGTGGAGCGCGCGGCCATGCCGTAGGCCTCGTCGACGCGCTTGAGGGCCTGCGGGAAGCTGATCCTCTCGCGCTGGGAGAGGGCGTCGATCATGGCCTCGGCGCGCTCGCCGATGCCGCGCTTGGGCACGTTGAGGATGCGGCGCAACGGCACCGAGTCCTCGGGGTTGGCGAGGACGCGCAGGTAGGCCAGGACGTCCCGGACCTCCTTGCGCTCGTAGAAGCGGACGCCGCCGACGACCTTATAGGGCAGGCCGACGCGGATGAAGACCTCTTCGAAGACGCGGGACTGGGCGTTGGTCCGGTAGAAGACGGCGACGTCACCGGCCTTGGCCTTGCCCGCGTCCGTGAGGCGGTCTATCTCGTCGGCGACGAACTGCGCCTCGTCGTGCTCGGTGTCGGCGACGTAGCCGGTGATGCGCGCGCCCTCACCCGCGTTGGTCCACAGGTTCTTGGGGCGGCGGGACTCGTTGCGCTCGATGACGGCGTTGGCGGCGGTGAGGATCGTCTGGGTGGAGCGGTAGTTCTGCTCCAGCAGGATCGTGGTGGCGTCCGGGTAGTCCTCCTCGAACTGGAGGATGTTGCGGATGGTCGCCCCGCGGAAGGCGTAGATCGACTGGTCGGCGTCGCCCACGACGCACAGCTCGGCGGGCGGCAGGTCGTGCGCGCTCCGCGGTGCGTCCACCGGCTGTTCGACGGAGCCGACGAGCTCCCTGACCAGGGCGTACTGGGCGTGGTTGGTGTCCTGGTACTCGTCGACGAGGACGTGCCGGAAGCGACGCCGGTAGTGCTCGGCGACGTCGGGGAAGGCGCGCAGGAGATTGACCGTCGTCATGATCAGGTCGTCGAAGTCGAGGGCGTTCGCCTCGCGCAGCCGCGACTGGTACATGGCGTAGGCCTGCGCGAGGGTCTTCTCGAAACCGTCGGCCGCCTGAACGGCGAAGTCCTCCTCGTCGATCAGCTCGTTCTTGAGGTTGCTGATCTTGGCGCTGAAGGACTTGGGCGGGAAGCGCTTGGGGTCGAGGTCGAGGTCGCGGCAGACCAGGGCCATCAGGCGCTTGGAGTCGGCGGCGTCGTAGATCGAGAACGACGAGGTGAAGCCGAGCCGCTTGCTCTCACGGCGCAGGATGCGCACGCACGCGCTGTGGAAGGTCATCACCCACATCGCGTTCGCCCGCGGGCCGACGAGCTGCTCGACGCGCTCCTTCATCTCGCCCGCGGCCTTGTTGGTGAAGGTGATCGCGAGGATCTGGCCCGGATGGACGTGCCGCTCGGCGAGGAGGTGGGCGATGCGGTGGGTCAGCACGCGCGTCTTGCCCGAGCCGGCACCGGCCACGATGAGCAGCGGGGTGTCGGAGTGGACGACGGCCGCGCGCTGGTTCTCGTTGAGCCCCTCCAGGAGCGCCGCCGCGTCGATCGGGGGGCGGGGGGCACCGTCGCGGTAGTGGGTGTCCCGGTCCGGCGGCACGTCGAACTTCCCGCCGAACAGATCGTCCGGAACCGGTTCCGGAGAGTGATCGTCCTCGGGCGGCGGCGGGGGTTCCTCGTCGTGGCCGCGGGGGGCCTGGAGGTCCGCCAGGAAGCTGTCGTCAAAGAGGCTGCTCATCGCTCTCCGAGTCTAGGCCGCCCCACCGACAACCCGAGGCCGTCCGGGAAACATCCCCGCCCCTCACCTTCCGGCGCCCCCCTTGCACCGTCGGTGACCGCGGACGGCGAACCGCCCGGAGGTCACGAAAATGTATCGGGCATATCACCCACCAACCTTCACAGGGGGCACACCAGTTGGCTACCGTGCCGGGCAGGCCGCTCGACCCCCTCCGGCGAACCCGCCGGGCCGTGCGGCCTCCGCCGAGTCCGGTGTGCCCCGCGGCAGCCGGAGCCGGGGACCCACCGAGACCTTGGGGTGAATCGGCTCACTCCCCTCCGGGGAGGACGCGCCGTAGGGCAACCCTTCCGAAGCATTCCCGCCCGAACCCTCCCCCAGTGCCTGAACGGCCTGGGGGCACCCCCACCGCTAACCCGGTAGGCGGAGCATGGAAGGAGTCGCCTCCCTTGGCGTCGCAGCACCGCAAGCCGCGTCCCGCGAGCACGCGCATGGCAGGCATCCGTACGCCCGCTCTCGCCACCGCCGCCCTCACCTCGGTGGCCCTGCTCTCCCAGACGGCCACCGCCGCCCCCTCCACCGACGACAGGCCGAGCCTGGAGGAGGTCGAGAAGAAGGTCGACGACCTCTACCGCCAGGCGGAGTCGGCCACCGAGAAGTACAACGCCGCCAAGGAGAAGGCGACCAAGCAGCGCAAGAAGGTCGACACCCTCCTCGACGACGTCGCACAGCGCGCGCAGAAACTCAACGACGCGCGCGAGCAGCTGGGAACCTACGCCGCCGCCCAGTACCGCACCGGCGCCTCCGCCCCCGACACGGCGACCCTCCTGCTCGCGGACTCCCCGCAGGACTACTTCGACCAGACGCAGCTGATGGGGCGGGTGACCGACCGCCAGAAGGGCGCGGTCGACGACTACTTCGCCGACCAGGCGGAGACGATGAAGAAGCGCCAGGAGGCCTCCCAGAGCCTCCAGACGCTGACCGACTCGCAGAACGACCTGAGGACCGCCAAGGCCGCCGTCCAGAAGAAGCTCGGCTCCGCCCGCGCGCTGCTGTCGCAGCTGACGGCCGAGGAGAAGGCGCGGCTGGCGAAGATCGAGGAGCGGAAGCGGCAGGAGGCCGCCCGCAAGGCCGCCGAGCTGGCCGAGCAGCAGGCGGCGCGGACGGCGGCCGCGCAGCAGGAGAGCGCCGGCGCGTCGGATCCGGCGGGCACCGGCACCTCGACGCCCTCGTCGTCCCCCGCCACGTCCACGTCCCCCTCCACGTCCACGGACTCCTCGTACGCCACCAAGGCCGAGAGGGCGCTGGCGTTCGCCCGCGCGCAGATCGGCAAGCCGTACGTGTGGGGTGCGACCGGCCCGGACTCCTACGACTGCTCCGGTCTCACCCAGGCCGCCTGGAAGGCCGCCGGCGTCTCCCTGCCGCGCGTCACCTACGACCAGGTGAACGCCGGCACGACGGTCTCCCTCTCCGCCGCGCAACCCGGTGACCTGGTCTTCTTCTACGCCGACGTCACCCACGTCGGCATCTACATAGGCAACGGCATGATGATCCACGCCCCGAAGCCCGGCGCGTACGTGCGCGAGGAGTCGATCTACTACGACGGGGAGTCGTCGATCCACAGCGTGGTGCGCCCGGCTTGAGGGAGCACCGCGCGCGGGGGCGGGCGTCGTCCTGCGCCTCCGCGCGTGTCCTGTGCCCGCGTTTCCTCGCGACCGCGCGTATTACGCCGCCCTCGCGCGCGTGCCCTGAGGAAACCTCCGTACGTTTCCCGGCATCGGCGGCGTGCCCCGCACCGGACGCGCCGCTGGGCGACCGTGTTCCCGTGGAATGACGGCGGTGGCGACGCTGTCGGTCGCCGCCGCCGTCGACGTGCCGTGGCTGCGGGGCTCCGGGGAGGTGCTGCTGTGGGCCGCGGTGGCGGCGTGGCCGGCCGTCGCCGCGGACGGGCGGGCCGTCGCGGCGGGCACGGTCGCGGACGGGCGGGCCGTCACCGCGGGCACGGTCGCGGGCGGGCGGGCCGTCACCGCGGGCACGGTCGCGGACGGGCGTAGCGGGCGGGCGTAGCGGGCGGGCGGGCGTAGCGGGCGGGCGGGCGTCGCTCAGGTCCAGAGCACCGCGATGAAGACGTTGGCCACGGTCAGCAGGCCGACCAGGCCGAACAGGGGCTTCTCCACCCGCTCGTCGTCCCGCTTCACGTAGACGAGTCCGAGGATCACGATCAGCAGGGCCAGCTTCACCCCGATCTTGATGTTGTCGACCTCCTGGTCGTCCGCCTGGTTGAGGCCGACCAGGATCACGCCGGTGACCAGCATCGTCGCGGCACCGTGCAGCATCGCGGGGACGAAGCGGGCCGTGCCCTGCCCCATCGCCTTCAGCTGCGTGAGGAAACCGCCGAGCAGCGCGGCGATGCCGATGATGTGCAGGCCGACGAAGAGGTGGATGAGTACGTCCATGAGGCCGGATGCTAGCCACCGGGCCGGCCGCCTCCCGACACCGGCCCACACCCACCGCACCCTCGGGCACCTGTGCGCCGCATAGCAGCGTGCCGCTCCGGGGTGCCCCGGATTCACCGCATCGGTCGGCCCGTCGCGTGAAGTCGACGATCTTGGACCGGCGGTACGGCCACTTCCGGTCACCCGGCAGTCCGCTCCTGTCACTTCCGTACATCGCGTCACCGGACCGGCCCGAACGGGCCTAGCGTCCTCCCCCAGGTGACCGGCTTCCCACCGCCGCCCGGCCCGGGGCGGCAGCCGGACACCACCGCCGAGAGTCCGGCGGCGTTCCGCTCCCCCGTGCGGGCGTCGCCGGGCGCGTCAGCCGCACCGCGCGGCCGTGCGTCCGCTCCCCCCGGCGGCCGAGGCCCGTCCCCGCGGCCCCGGTCCCGGCGGCCGTACCGACGAGGCGGTCGACGAAAGGACGTGCAGTCCCACGTGGCAGCGCACCGCAAGCCCCGTCAGCGTTCGGCCGGCGGCCACACGGCCCGCGCGGCGGCCACCCTCGCCCTCGCCGGTGTGGCCGGCGCGACCGCCTTCGACGGGATCGGGCACGCCGAGCCGAACCCCACCCCGGCACAGGTGAAGGCCAAGGTGGACAAGCTGTACCAGGAGGCCGAGGCCGCCACCGAGAAGTACAACGGCGCGCGGGAGAAGGCGACGGCCGCCGAACGGCGCCTGGAGACACTGCGCGACGAGGCCGCGCGCAAGGAGGCCCGGCTCAACACGGCCCGCGAGGCTCTGGGGACGATGGCCGCGGCGCAGTACCGCGGCGGCGGCCTCGACCAGGCGGTGCAGCTCGCGCTCTCCGACGACCCCGACCAGTACCTCGACAACGCCGCCTTCGCCGAACGGGCGGGCGACCGCCAGTCCGCCGCCGTCACCCGGGTCGGCAGGCAGCTGCGGGAGATCGAGCAGCTGCGCGGCGCCGCACGCGTCCAGCTGACCTCGCTCAAGACGCGTCAGGCGGAGCTGAAGCGGCACAAGAAGACGATCACCGACAAGCTGGGTGCGGCGCGGCGCCTGCTGAACCGGCTGACGGCCGAGGAACGGGCGCGGCTCACCGCGGACACGGGCGGCGGGACGGACACCCGTGCCTCACGGACCTCGGCGGGAGCCCGTGCCGACCTGCCCGCCCCCGGCGCGGGCACCGCGACCGGCTCCCGCGCGGCGGCGGCCGTCTCCTACGCCTACGCCAAGCTGGGCAGCCCCTACGTGTGGGGGGCGACCGGCCCGAACGCCTTCGACTGCTCGGGCCTGATCCAGGCGGCGTACCGCTCGGCGGGCGTCTCCCTGCCCCGCACGACGTACGCCCAGATCGACGCCGGGCGCCGCGTCTCCCGCTCCGAACTCCGGCCGGGCGACCTGGTGTTCTTCTACCCCGGCATCACCCATGTCGGGCTCTACATCGGCGGCGGCAGGATGATCCACGCACCGAACCCGTCGGCCCCGGTGCGCGTGGCACCGATCGACGAGATGCCGTACGCGGGAGCCACCCGGGTGGCCTGAGGCTCCCCCGTCACACCAGCCGGCGGGCCGTCGCCCAGCGGGTCAGCTCGTGGCGGTTGGACAGCTGGAGCTTGCGCAGGACCGCCGACACGTGGGACTCGACCGTCTTCACCGAGATGAACAGCTGCTTGGCGATCTCCTTGTAGGCGTAACCGCGCGCGATGAGGCGCAGCACCTCGCGCTCGCGCTGGGTGAGGCGGTCGAGGTCCTCGTCGACCGGCGGGGCGTCGGTGGAGGCGAAGGCGTCCAGGACGAATCCGGCGAGCCGCGGCGAGAAGACCGCGTCGCCCTCCTGGACGCGGAAGACGGAGTCGACCAGGTCGGTGCCGGTGATCGTCTTGGTGACATAGCCGCGGGCGCCGCCGCGGATGACGCCGATCACGTCCTCCGCGGCGTCCGAGACGGACAGGGCGAGGAAACGCACGGGCCGCTCGGCGTCGCTCATCAACGGGGCGCAGCGGCGCAGCACTTCGACGCCGCCGCCCCCCGGCAGGTGCACGTCCAGCAGGACGACCTCGGGCCGGGTCGCGGTGATGACCGTGACCGCCTGGTCGACGTCGGCGGCCTCGCCCACGACCTCCACACCGGTCTCCTCGGTCCGGCCGATCTCGGCCTGCACGCCCGTGCGGAACATGCGGTGGTCGTCGACGAGGACCACCCGCACGTGCCGTCCGGCGCCGCCCTCGCCGTGCGTGGGCGCGGCCGCCGGGGCCGCCCCCGTCGTGCCGTTCGTCTCGGTCGGGTCGCTCATCACTTCTCCGCCCTCTCCATCTCCAGCTCGACCTCCGTGCCGCCGTCCGGGACCGCCCGGAGCCGCGCCGTGCCGCCGTTGCGCTCCATGCGGCCGATGATCGATTCTCTGACGCCCATCCGGTCGGCGGGTATCGCGTCGAGGTCGAAGCCGGGACCGCGGTCCCGGACGGACACGAAGACCGTCCTGCCCTCGACCTCGGCGTAGACCTGTACGGCGCCGCCCTCGCCACCGTACTTGGCGGCGTTCACCATCGCTTCGCGCGCGGCCTGCATCTGCGCGGTCAGCCGCTCGTCGAGCGGGCAGTCGCCGACGACCACGACCTCCAGGGGGACGCCGTGCTTGTCCTCCACCTCGGCGGCGTGGCGCCGGACCTCGTCGGCGAGGGCGGTGGGCTCGTCCGCCTCGTCCTTGCCGGTGCCCTCCGGCTTGTACAGCCAGGTGCGCAGGTCGCGCTCCTGGGCGCGGGCGAGGCGGCGCACCTCGCCCGCGTTCTCCGCGTTGCGCTGGATCAGGGTCAGGGTGTGCAGCACCGAGTCGTGCACATGGGCGGCGACCTCGGCCCGCTCCTGCGCGCGGATGCGCATCAGCCGCTCCTCGGACAGGTCCTGCGTCATGCGCACCAGGTAGGGCCCGGCGAGCAGGGTGATGCCGACCAGGACGGCGAGGGCAGCCTGCAGGACCGAGCCGAGGTGGGCGGCGGAGCCCTGGAGGACGAAGATGCCGGAGACGCCCGCGGTGACCAGCAGGACACCGGCGCCGGCGCGCAGCAGCGTGAGCGTACGGCGCCGTCGGCCGACCTCGACCCAGCGGGCCCGCCGGGCGTTGTCCGCCTGGCGCCAGACGAGGGCGACCCCAGCGCCGACCAGTACGGCGGGCAGGAGGTAGGCCTTGGCGCCGCTGCCCAGGTTCACGTTGCCGACGAAGACCATGGCGACGACGACCATGAGGAGCAGGGCGACGATCTGGCCCTTGTCGGGCTTGCGGGCGACGAGTCTGCGGCGGCCGTCGGGCGCGGTCCCGGTGGCGCCGAAGGAAGGGGGCCGCTGGTCGCCGACCCCGCCGATGCCCAGCGGCACGAAGAACCAGAAGGCCGCGTAGAGCAGGGCGCCGAGGCCGTCCGCCATGAACAGGCCGACGAACACGAGCCGCACCCAGATCACGGGCAGCCCGAGATGTCCGGCGAGCCCCCGCGCCACACCACCCAGCCAGCGTCCGTCGCCGCTGCGGTAGAGCTTGCGCGGCGGCCGCGGTTCGACGAGTGGCGCTGTTGCGGCTTCCGGCATGCCAACGATGGTCACACGGCCGCAGGTCCCGGGCATCAGGGTTCGCCCCCGAGACGCCCCTGATCTTCGACGGCCCCGCACGTCGCACGCGTCCCGGGCGGCGGCTCAGGGCCGATATCAGGGTCCGACCAGGGTCGTTCCGACTGCCGCCGGGGCCGCTCGCCCGCCACCATGGACCCATGACGGATCACCAGCACGCCGCGGACACCGGACCGGACGGGAGCGGCGCACCCGACGCGGCCACCCCGCCCGCCGGCGCCCACGGCGGGGCGTCGGCGCCCGGCCCCGGTTCCCCTCCCGACGGCGGCCCCGGCGGCGGCCCCGGCCTCGCCGAGCGCCCCCCGCACCGGTTCCGCCGCGACCGCGAGCACAAGATGCTCGCCGGCGTGTGCGCGGGCCTCGGGCGGCAGTGCGACATGGACCCGGTGATCTTCCGGATCACGCTCGCCGTGCTCTCCGCGACCGGCGGCATCGGCCTCATCTTCTACGGCTTCGCCTGGCTGTTCGTCCCCTACACCGACGACGGCCAGAACGAGGTGCGCAAGCTGCTGACCGGCCGGGTCGACGGCCAGGCCCTCGCGGCCGTGCTGTTCGCGCTGGTGGGCTGCGGGGTGTTCCTGTCGATGCTCAACAACGGCGGTGTGCTCACCTTCGCCGTCGTCCTCTCCCTCCTGCTGGCCGGCGCCGGCTACTGGTCGCGGTACCGGGAGGCCTCCGACGCCGACCCGCTCGCCGCCCAGGCCGTCGCCGACGCCCCGCCGGAGGCCCAGGCGCCCCCTGCCCCGGCCGCGTACCCCTCCTGGTGGCGCGACCCGATCGTGAAGGACGGCACGCACGACGGCGGCACGGGATACCTGTGGGGGCCCCGAAGCTCCGACGCCCCGGACTTCGTGTCCTCGATCGACGTGGACCTCACCGGGCACGCGCACACCCGCGAGGCCATACGCGCCCCCTACGGCCGGGCGCCCCGGCCGCGCGGTCCCCGCTGGATCGGCGGCTGGTCCTTCCTGCTCGCGCTGCTCGCGGGCGGCCTGGCGACCCGGCTCGCCTGGGACGGGCACCCGCTGGGCACCAGCCTCCAGGCCGGCCTGTCCGTCGCGCTGGTCGTGCTCGGCACGGGGATCGCGGTCAGCTCGCTGCTGGGGCGCACCGGCGCGGGGTCGGTCCTCCTGGCGATCGTCACGGCCGGCCTGCTCGCCGGGTCGGCCACCGTGCCGAAGAACGTCGGCACGCGCTGGGTCGACACGACGTGGCGGCCCACGGCGGTGGCGGACGTCCGGGAGGGCTACGACCTCGGCACCGGCGACGCCACCCTGGACCTCTCCCGGCTCCGGCCCGCGAAGGGACAGACGGTGAGCACCGACGCCGAGGTGGGGCTCGGCCGGCTGCGGGTGATCGTGCCGCCGGACGTGACGGTGACCGTGCGGATCGACGTGGGCCTGGGCGACATCCAGCTGCCGGGTGACGACCAGAAGGACGTGGACGTGGAGCCGGGCAAGCACAAGGAGGTGACCTTGTCCCCCGTCTCCGGCGGCAAGGACACCGGGACGATCGACCTCGACCTCCAGGTCGGGGCGGGACAGGCGGAGGTGGCCCGTGCTGCGTCATGAGTTCCGGCCGGGCCGGCTGGTCGCCGGCTCCGCCTTCGTCCTGGCGGGAGTCCTGTACGCGGGTGACGCGGGCGGTCACTGGGAGACGCCCTGGTTCGCCGTCATACCCGTGGTCGTGGCGGGTCTCTGTCTGGCGGCCGTCACCGGCCTCGTGGCCCGCGCGATCCGCGGACACCGGGACGGAAGACCGGGCGCCTCCGCGGAACGGAGCACGGGAACGGGAGCGGGGCCGGGAGCGGGAGCGGGGCCGGCGGAAAGCTGACCTCGGAATCGGGAGCGGGACCGGGGTCGGCGGAGGAACTGCCCCGGAAGGGGCCGTGCCGGGGCAGTACGGCCTACAGGAAGCCTCCGGACCGCTGACGCCTCCTGGTGTGCCAGGCGGCGTCGAGGGAGAGGACCGGGGCACCGGCGAGGACGAGCGGCAGCCACGCCATGAGGTAGGCGAGGTCGTTGCCGTAGTAGTACGGGTCGGAGGCCCAGCTCACGGTCAGCCACAGGCTGAGGGAGATCAGCGCGCCGCCGAGGGCGGCGAGGCGGGTGAGGACGCCGAGAAGGGTGCCGATGCCGACGGCGAGTTCGCCGAAGGCCATGGCGTAGCCGAAGCCCGTGGGGCTTTTCAGGGCGAGGTCGACCAGGGCGGGGATGGCCGAGGAGTCCCGTACGGCCCGCATGGTGTCGCCGATCGAGCCGGCGCCGCTGTCCTTGAGGAAGGCGCCGTCGGTGAGTTTGTCCAGGCCGGCGTAGATGAAGGTGACGCCGAGGAAGATCCGGAGCGGGAGGAGGGCGTAGCGGGTGGCGGTGTCCCGCCGACTGCCGCGGCCGCCGTCGCGATGGAGGGGGTACGTGTCCGTCCGCCTGCCGTGAGTCATCGCCCGTAGCCGCCCGTCGCCCGCAGTGGTGGAGCCTTCGACAAACCATACGTACGGAAGGGGTGGTGCGCTCAATGGTCGGTCAGGTCGCCGAACACCTCTTGCCGAACACCTCTTCCGGGCCCTTAGTGTTCGGGCCCTGGGTGTTCGGACCCTGGGCGTCCGGGTCCCGTTCGCCCCCGTTCCGCCCGGCTCAGTCCGTCACGTCGATCGCGTAGCGGTTCGTCTCCACGCCGGCCGCGGTGACCACCTGTACCTCCACCCGGCCGGGCTCGACCTCCACCGGGACCGGGACGGTGAGGACCGCGTCGGTGGGGTTGCTGAAGCCGCCCGTGACCGGGACGAGGGGCACATGGACGTGGACGGCGCCGATGCGGACGACCATGCGGGAGAGGCGGTCGGCGGTCTGCGCACCCGGCGGCACGAATCCGGCGCCGCGGATCTCGATGTCGTCACCGGTGCGGATCGGGGCGTCCAGGTCGCCCGCCTCGCGGGAGCGGACGACGGACAGGATCACGGGCCGGCCGCCCTCGGCGTACTTCCCGGCGAGGTAGGTCGCGGCCGACACCAGGACCACCACGGCGAGGCCCCAGGGCAGGTCGGGCAGCTGGTCGGGGCGGCGGGCGAGGCGTACGGCGGCGAAGGCCAGGGCGACGGCGCTGATGACGACGTACTGGATGTCGGCGAAGGTGCCGCGGCCGGCGTCGTCGGTGAACAGGTCGGCGGCGCGGGGCCGGGGCGCGCGGACCTTCTGGAGCTGCTGGCCGAGGACGCGCGTACCGACCACGCGCCGCACCAGCACGGCGATCGCGCAGACCACCGCGAGGACGGTCACCGCGCCGGCGCCGCGCGCCAGGTCGAGTCCGGAGATCAGGGCGTCGCGCTCGGCGGGTCCGGACGCGGCCGCCAGCCTGCCCACCAGGACCAGCACCGCGTACACCACGAACAGCACCCAGGCGGCGGCGACCGTGCGGGAGGTGGACAGGCGGTTGTCCTCGCCGATCACGGGGGCCAGCGCCCCGCCGCGCGTGCGGTGGAACCAGGAGGCGGCGGTCAGGGCGCCGCCGACGAGCAGCGCGGCGAGCAGTCCGGCGGTGCGGGCCGTGGTCCAGCCGGCGCCGATCGCGGTCAGGGACTGCACGAGCAGCAGGGCGACGACCGCGGCCCCGACCGCGCGGGCCGTACGCAGCCGGACGCGGTTCAGCCAGGACTCGCCCTCGGCGCGGCCGCGTTCGGCGACGAGTTCTGCGGACTGGGCCAGTTCCTCCGACACCCATTGGCGGGAGGCGGACGCCGAATGGGCGACGGCGGCCGGCAGGCCCTGTCCGGCGGCGAACCCGTCGCGCTTGGCCAGGAAGGCGGCGACCGCCCGCCGGTGCCCCTCGCGCGCCCCGTGGGGGCAGTCCCCGCAGGCACAGCCCCCGTCGTGCGCGCCCGTTTCCGGGCCCTGTCCCGCCTCCTGCACCGCCACTGCCGACGCCCGCCTTCCCCACTACCCGTACGGCTGGTGGCCCCGGTGAGAACCGGCCCCCGACCCCGTGAACAACTCCCCTGCGACGACAGCGAATTGTGCCCTACGGCACACCGCCGCGCTCCGGCAGGTCGGGGCGGCGCGGGGGAGCCCGGGCCCGCCGTGCCGGCCCGGCTAGTCGAGCAGGTCGGGTTCGCTGCGGCTGATGTCCTGCCACAGGGGCTGGTAGTTGATCCATGCCACCAGGTCGCCGCCGAGCTGTTCCCGGGTGGCCGCCGCCGCCTTGTGCTCGATCAGGACGGGGCGGCCGGCGGCACGGGCGGTGAGCTGGACCTGGCTGGAGCGTTCCATCGACAGGAACCACCAGGCCGCCGCGTCCACCGAGTCGCCGACGGTCAGCGGCCCGTGGTTGCGCAGGACCAGCGCCTTGCGGCTGCCGAGCGCGGCCGCGATGCGCCGCCCCTCCTCGGCGTCGACGGCGACGCCGGTGTAGGCGTCGTACAGCGCCATGTCCTCGTAGAAGGCGCAGCTCTCCTGGGTGATGGGGTCGATCAGTTCGCCGAGGGCGGCGAGGGCGCGCCCGTGGACGGAGTGGCAGTGGGCGACGGCGACGACGTCCGGCCGGGCGGCGTGCACCTGCGCGTGCACGGTGAAGGCGGCCTGGTTGACGTGGTGGCGGCCTTCGACGACCTGCCCGTCGGCGTTGACGAGGACGAGGTCGCTCACGGTGACGTGCTTGAAGGGCACGCCGAACGGGTTGACCCAGAAGCAGTCGCTGTACTCGGGGTCGCGTGCGGTGATGTGCCCGGAGACCCCGTCCTCGAAGCCGTACCGGCCGAAGATCCGCACGGCGCCCGCGAGCCGTTCCCTGCGGTGCCGGCGCTCGTCCTCGACCGATTCGTGCATCGGCGGCATGGCGAACCGCAGTCGGTCGGTGGGCAGCGGGGCGGGAGTCGTGGGCCCGTGCATCGGTCCTCCAGCACTGGGATGCGTTACGGGCGGAAGTTACCGTCGGTCAGGGAAAAAGGGCAGAGTCGTTATGCAAAGATGATGATTTCCGTCACCTGGGGAGCACGACGTGAGCAGCGCCGACCGGCATCTCGCCTCCCTCATGCGGTAGATCACCGGCCGCGACGAGGTCGGACTCGTCCACCCCTTCGCCGAGTGGCGGGCCTTCGGCGCGCCGGCGCACCTCGCCCAGTGCCACGGCTTCCGGCACGCGGGCGTCCGCGTGGTCGGCAGGCAGCGGATCGTCCACGTCACCCTGGTGCGCGACATCGCCCCCCCTGGGCGCGGCAGCGGGCGGCGGCGAACACCGCTGCCTTCCCCGACCCGGGCGCCGGGCGTCCCGTGCCGGGCATGTCCCTCGGTTCGCTCACCCCGGTCCCCGAAGCGCGGCCGGACGTCGGCCTGCTCACGGCCCTCATCCGTCACGAGGCGCTGGAGGCGGCCGTGAACCGCGGGCAGCCGCCGGCCATGGCCTGGGGATCCGCCGCGCTGTTCCCGCTGATGGCGCCCTCGACCGGGAAGTACGCCGTGCTGCTCCCGCTCGCCGTCCTGACCCCGCCGGGTCTGCTGGGCGCCCTGCGGGTGAACGCCTCGCGCCGGGCGAAGCCGGCGCGGCAGCTCGTCGCGGCGGGCTGCACGGCCGTGCCGGACGGGTGGGGCCGGGTGCGCCACGTGCGGCCGGCGCCGCACGCCGTCTGATCCTCCCGGCGCCGCACGCCGTCTGATCCTCCCGCCGCGACACGCGGTCCCCGCCATACCGGACAGAAGATGTCCGGTATCGGCGCCACACTCGCCGTATGACAGCACGCATGACAGCACGTTCTGCGACAGGGGCGAACTGGGCGGTGTTCGCCGGGGCGGAGCCGGAGTTCGCACGGGTCGTCGAGGACCGTTTCGGCGCCTTCACGCACCACGTCCTCGCCACCCTGCGCGGGGACGGCTCCCCGCGCACCAGCGGCCTGGAGGTGCGCTTCCTGGACGGTGAGCTGTGGCTCGGCATGATGCCGGGCTCGCTCAAGGTGCTCGACCTGCGCCGCGACCCCCGGTTCTCGCTCCAGGCCAACCCGGGCGAGGGCACCGGGATGGGCGGCGGCGACGTACGGGTCGGCGGGCGGGCCGTGGAGGTCGAGGACGGGGAGGCACGGGCCGGGTACGTGGAAGAGGTGGAACCGCCGCAGCCGTTCCACCTCTTCCGCACCGAGCTGACGGAGGTCGTGCGGACCTACGTCGAGGACGACACCTATCTGGTCGTCCAGGTCTGGAAGCCCGGAGAGCCGGTGCGCACTCTCAGGCGGACCTGAAGCCCGAAGGGCTCACTCCCACTCGATGGTGCCCGGCGGCTTCGAGGTGACGTCGACGACGACCCGGTTGACGTCACGGACCTCGTTGGTGATCCGGGTGGAGATCTTCGCGAGGACGTCGTACGGCAGGCGCGACCAGTCGGCCGTCATGGCGTCCTCGGAGGAGACCGGGCGCAGGACGATCGGGTGGCCGTAGGTGCGGCCGTCGCCCTGGACGCCCACGCTGCGGACGTCGGCGAGCAGGACCACCGGGCACTGCCAGATCTCGCGGTCCAGACCGGCCGCCGTCAGCTCCTCGCGGGCGATCGCGTCGGCGTCGCGGAGCAGGTCGAGGCGGTCCTTGGTGACCTCGCCGACGATGCGGATGCCGAGACCGGGGCCGGGGAACGGCTGGCGCTGGACGATCTCCTCCGGCAGGCCGAGTTCCTGGCCGACCATGCGGACCTCGTCCTTGAACAGCTTGCGCAGCGGCTCGATGAGCTGGAACTCGAGGTCCTCGGGCAGTCCGCCCACGTTGTGGTGGGACTTGATGTTGGCGGTGCCGGTGCCGCCGCCGGACTCGACGACGTCCGGGTACAGGGTGCCCTGGACCAGGAACGCGACCTCGGGACCCTCGTCGGCGATGATCTCCGCCTGGGCCTGCTCGAAGACGCGGATGAACTCGCGGCCGATGATCTTCCGCTTCTCCTCGGGGTCGGAGACCCCCTTGAGGGCGGTGAGGAAGCGCTCCTCCGCGTCGACGACCTTCAGCTGGACGCCGGTCGCGGCGACGAAGTCCTTCTCGACCTGCTCGGTCTCACCCTTGCGCATGAGGCCGTGATCGACGTAGACGCAGGTCAGCTGGGAGCCGATGGCCTTCTGGACCAGGGCGGCGGCCACCGCGGAGTCGACGCCGCCGGACAGGCCGCAGATCGCGCGCTTGTCGCCGACGAGTTCGCGGATGGCGGCCACCTGCTCGTCGATGACGTTGCCGGTGGTCCAGTCCGGGGTGAGACCCGCGCCGCGGTACAGGAAGTGCTCGAGCACCTGCTGGCCGTGCGTGGAGTGCATGACCTCGGGGTGGTACTGGACGCCGTAGAGCTTCTTCTCGTCGTTCTCGAAGGCGGCGACCGGGACGACGTCCGTGGAGGCGCTGACGGTGAAGCCCTCGGGGGCGGCGGAGCAGGCGTCGCCGTGCGACATCCACACGGCCTGCTCGGCCGGGGTGCCCTCGAAGAGGGTGGAGGACACGCGGGAGACGTGCAGGTCGGTGCGGCCGTACTCGCGGGCGCCGGTGTTGTCGACGGTGCCGCCGAGGGTCTGCGCCATCAGCTGGAAGCCGTAGCACATGCCGAAGACGGGGACGCCGGCCTCGAAGATCGCGCGGTCGAGGCGGGGGGCGCCCTCCTCGTAGACGGACGAGGGGCCGCCGGAGAGGATGATCGCCGCCGGGTTCTTGGCGAGCATCTCCTCGACGGGCATGGTGCTCGGCACGATCTCGCTGTAGACCCGCGCCTCGCGGACTCGACGGGCGATGAGCTGGGCGTACTGCGCGCCGAAGTCGACGACCAGGACGGTGTCGGGGGCGGCGGCAGCGGGAGTCGCTGTTGACACGGGGGCCTTCCGGCGGTTTGGGCGGGGTCTCTGTGCTGGCCAATTCTACCGAGGTGGGCGCGGGACCGGTCCCGTCGCCGGGGACCGCCGGGCCCGCGGCCCCCCGTCGCCGGTGAACCGCCGTGGCATACTGGCCCCATGCTTTCGCACGCGACCTTCGTCTTTACCTATGGCACCCGGCCCGCCGGCTGCCATGGTCGTGCTGCTTGAGCTGACGCAGCGACTTCCCAGGCGCCCCGGGCCGACAAGGCCCGGGGCGCCTGTCGTTTCTCCCGGGTCCTGCCGGTCCGGTGCATCCGCACCCACCACTCCAGGAGCCCCCATGACCGCCACCGACGTGACCGGCGCCCGCACCCCCGAGGCCGCCGGCGTGATCACCGGCGCGCGTGAGCGCGTCGACGCGCTCGACGACCGGATCATCGGTCTCATCCAGGAACGGGTCGCCGTGTCCGCCGTGATCCAGGAGGCCCGGATCACCTCCGGCGGCCGGCGCGTGAACCTGTCCCGCGAGATGGAGATCCTCGACCACTACCGGCAGGCCCTCGGCAAGCCCGGCACGTCGCTCGCCATGACGCTCCTCGAACTGTGCCGGGGTCGCATCTGAGTTCGGTGCCCCTCTCACCCGTACGGCGCGTGACCGGCCCGGGACGGCTTCGTTGGTCCCGGTGTCCGTTCCAGCCAGGGGCGGGCCCGGAAGAACCACGCGTGGCTCACTGGAGCGATGAGGCGTACGGGTCGTGCCGTACGCCGTGGGACCTCGCTCCGGGGAAGTGACCGGACGGCAGGGGACAGCAGCCCGGTCACCCAAGAGAACGGCCGGCCTCGGGGACGCCCGGGGCCGGCCGGCGGGAACGGCGAAAACGCACCAGAGCCGGGTCGAACGGTTGCGGGCGCCGCGTTCATCCAGCACGATGCGGAGAAAGCCCCAAGTCCCGCCGGGGACAACCGCATTGCACCACTCTCCCGTGCTGTGACCTGATGAGGGCGTTGTGTCCCCACCGGCCATCAAAGGTCCAGACCAGTCGCGCGCCTCGCGTGCGCCCCGACGGCCACCGGCGCGGACGCGGAAGCTCGACAAGCCAGCGGCGCGACCCCCCGGCGCCGCTCCACAGGCACCGGCGCCGCCCTGACGCCGGTGCCGACGGCAAGGAAGGGCCCCGCGGATCCGTCCCGCGGGGCCCTTCGCCACGCCGGTGTGACGCATGCCACATAAGAAGCGTGTGAAGAGAGGGCAACTCTTCACGGGCTCGGTCGGTCACACCTAGCGAACTCAGGGCCGTCAGCCGCTCCCCCATGCGGAAGGCCTCCTCAACTGCGCCGCGGCCTGGCCGCCGTGACGCACCGTATCGATCGAGGTCTCTTTTCATGAAGCTCCGCCGGGCCGTGGTGACCATGGCCGCGACCGCCGTCCTCGCGCCGCTGGCCCTGCTGTCGGCGCCGACCGCCTTCGCCGAGGAGAGCGGCACGGCGTCGCCCAGCGCGTCGTCGTCCGAGAGCACCTCCGCCTCGCCGTCCGACTCGGCGGGTTCCTCGGAGTCCGCCTCCGCGTCGGAGTCCGCCTCCGAGTCCGCGTCGGGCTCGGCGTCCGCGTCCGCCTCCGAGGACACGAAGCCGACCGGCTCCCCGTCGTCGTCCTCCTCCTCTTCCTCGTCGGCGTCCGCGTCCTCCACGCCCGGCGGGGAGCCGTCGGAGTTCCCCGACGACTGCCCGGTCGACGAGGACGGCGTCGACGTCGACTCCCAGCTGGAACTGTCCGTGTCCGGCCTGCCCGGCAAGATCGTCGCAGGCAGCGGGTGGCACACCTTCAAGCTCACCGCCGCCAACCACAGCGACAAGGCCCTGGGCACCGTGCAGTGGCTCGCGGCCATCGACAACGAGTCGATGAGCGACGACGAGCGGACCTGGCTGAGCACCTACGCCAAGATCGAGTACTACGACCCGCAGGCCAAGGCCTGGGACTCCATCGCGGACGACTTCGGCAACGGCTTCTACTTCGGCCAGACGGAACTCGGCCCCAAGGAGACCGTCGACATCAAGCTCCGCGTCGACATCACCGCGAAGGCCCCGGCCGGCGACGGCTTCACCCTGGGCCTCGGCGGCTACGTCGACGAGGAGAAGAACTGCGTCCACAGCTCCTTCGCGCTCTACGAGTTCACCGTGCTCAAGCCCGGCAGCAGCAACGACGACCCGGGTGAGGCCAAGCCGGGCGAGGGCAAGGCTCCCGCGGGCGGCAAGCAGCCGCAGGGCGGCGCCAACGAGATCCCCGCCACCGGCAGCCTCGCCGAGACCGGCTCCAGCTCCGTACTGCCGATGATCGGCCTGGTCGGCGGTGTCGCCGTCGTCGCCGGTGCGGGTGCGGTGTTCACCGCGCGCCGCCGCAGGACACAGGCGTAAGCCTGACGAGGCCCCTGGGGCCACCGTGAGAGAGGGACCTGCGCTCGGAGGGGGGCGCAGGTCCCTCTTCTCGTGTCCGGTGACTTCCTCTTCGGCGGCCGGCCTCCATGGCTGCTTCCGTGTGCGGCCTCCGCGGCTCCCGTGTGCGGCCTCCGCGTCCGGCTACTTCTTCGGTGGCACCGCCGGCATTCCCAGGAACGGCAGCCGCAGGGCCGCGAACGCCTCGGCCGGGACCGCCGGGTCGCGCGGCTCCACCGGCTTCAGCCGCTCGTAGGCCGCTCCCTGCGCGGGGCGCGGGTCCGGCTCTCCCCTGTTCGGCCAGTACGACATCGCGCGCTCGGCCTGGGCGGTGATCGTCAGCGACGGGTTCACGCCGAGGTTCGCCGAGACGGCGGCTCCGTCCACGACGGAGATGCCGGGGTGGCCGTACAGCCGGTGGTAGGGGTCGATGACGCCGGTCTCGCGGGAGTCGCCGATCGGGCAGCCGCCGAGGAAGTGGGCGGTGAGCGGGGTCCCCATCAGCTCGCCCACGTTGGAGCCGGCGAAGCCGTTGATCTCGGCGGCGAGGGCGTCGGCCGCCTGGGAGGCCGCCTTGATCTGCTTGGGGTTGGGGCTGCCGTGCCCCTGGCGTGCGGTGAGCAGGCCCTTGCCGACGCCGTTCTCCTTCAGGTGCGTGGTCAGCGAGTTGTCCAGGGACTGCATGACCAGGCCGATGATGGTCTTC
This sequence comes from Streptomyces sp. NPDC017202, assembly GCF_044331705.1. Lineage (NCBI taxonomy): Bacteria > Bacillati > Actinomycetota > Actinomycetes > Kitasatosporales > Streptomycetaceae > Streptomyces > Streptomyces sp. NPDC017202. The sequence continues at coordinate 33,228 of NZ_JBIRNP010000006.1, forward strand.
TCCGACCAGCGGCGGTTGGACAGGGAGCGCAGCACGAGGACGGGGTGGCGGGCGGCCTTCGCCAGCCAGCCGGCGACCCGCGACGAGCCCTCCGCGTACGGCACCTGGAGGATCGACAGGCTGCCCATGGAGTTGGAGCCCTTGCCGTAGCGGACCGGCTCGATGTGGGTGTGCGGGTCCGGGTGGATCGAGGACGTGATCGCGACGCCGCGCGTGAAGTCGGCTTTCGGCCGCCCGGTCGCCCTGCGGTAGCGGCGGTCGTCGGTCTGGGCGCCGACCAGCGCCTCCGAGTTGGTGCGGGTCAGCTCACCGAGCCGGTCGGAGAGGTACGGCAGCTGCCGGCCCGCCTTCATGCGGTGCAGCAGGGTCTGGGTGCCGTAGGTGCCGGCGGCGAGGACGACCCGGCGGGCCGTGAAGGTGCGGCCGCGCGACCTGCGGCGGTCGTCGGTCGGGAGGGTCGCCACCGCGTACCCGCCCCGTGAGTCGTCGGTGACCGAGACGACCGTCGTCAGGGGGTGGACGACGGCGCCCGCCTTCTCGGCGAGGTAGAGGTAGTTCTCGTTGAGGGTGTTCTTCGCTCCGTGCCGGCAGCCGGTCATGCACTCGCCGCACTCGGTGCAGGCCTTGCGGGCGGGACCCGCGCCCCCGAAGTAGGGGTCCGCGACCTGCTCGCCGGGCCGTGCCGTCACCGACCCGTCGGCGTCCTCGCCGTCCCCGAAGAACACGCCCACCGGCGCCATGTGGAAGGTGTCGCCCACGCCCATCCGCTCGGCCGCCGCCCTGAGGTGCACGTCGGACGGGGTCGTCGTCGGGTTGAGGCGCACGCCGAGCATGCGGGTGGCCTGGTCGTAGTAGGGGGCCAGCTCCTCCTGCCAGTCGGTGATGTGCCGCCACTGGGGGTCCTCGAAGAAGGGCTTCGGCGGGACGTAGAGGGTGTTGGCGTAGTTGAGGGAGCCGCCGCCGACGCCCGCGCCGGCCAGGACCATGACGTTGCCCAGCAGGTGGATGCGCTGGATGCCGTACATGCCGAGCCTGGGGGCCCAGAGGTAGTTCTTCAGGTCCCAGGAGTTCTTCGGGAGCGACTCGCGGGTGAAGCGCCGGCCGGCCTCCAGGACGCCGACCCGGTACCCCTTCTCCGTGAGGCGCAGGGCGGTGACCGAGCCGCCGAAGCCGGATCCGACGACGACGACGTCGTAGTCGTACGCCTCGTCGGCGGCGTCGGCGTTGCGGTCGGCGTCGGCCGTGGCGTCCTGGCGGCCGGGGCCGTCCTCGTCCCGGGGCTGGGCGGAGTTCTCCTGTGACACGTGCTCTCCTCGTCGAGAACGGGTGCTGTCTAGCGGAAGCGGAACGCCTTCATCAGGCGCAGGCTGCGGCTCATGAACTCCGCGTACTTCTCGTCGTCCATGCCCAGCGACGGCGCCATCGGCAGCAGGCGCTGCTGGGCCACCGTCTGGGCCTCGGTGTACTTGAGGATGCCCTCGGAGCCGTGGCGGCGGCCGAGGCCGGAGTCCTTCATGCCGCCCATGGGCGACTGGACGCTGCCGTAGGCGGGGGCGTAGCCCTCGTTGACGTTGACGGTGCCGGTGCGCAGGCGGGCGGCGACCGCGCGGCCGCGCCGGCCGTCCTTCGTCCAGACCGAGGAGTTCAGGCCGTACGGCGTCGCGTTGGCGCGTTCGACCGCCTCGTCGTCGGTCGTGAAGCGGTAGACCGAGACGACCGGGCCGAAGGTCTCCTCGCCGCACACGGACATCGGTTCCGTGACGCCGTCGAGGATCGTCGGCTCGAAGAAGTACGGGCCGATGTCCGGGCGGGCGACACCGCCGGCGACGACCCGGGCGCCCGCGGCGACGGCCTCGTCCACGTGCCGGGTCACGGTCTCCAGCTGGCGTTCGCCGACGAGGGATCCCATGTCGGCGCCGTAGGCGAGGGAGGTCCCGAGGCGCATGGCCTTCGTGCGGGCGGCGAAGCGCTCCAGGAAGGCGTCGGCGATCGACTCGTGGACGTACAGCCGCTCGATGGAGATGCACAGCTGGCCGGCGGAGGAGAAGCAGGCGCGGACCGCTCCGGCGGCGGCCTTCTCGATGTCGGCGTCCTCCAGGACCAGCATGGCGTTCTTGCCGCCGAGTTCGAGGGAGACGCCGACCAGGCGGGCGGCGGCGCCCTGCGCGACCTCGCGGCCGGTGCGGGTGGAGCCGGTGAAGGAGACGTAGTCGGCGTGCCGGACGACCTCGGGGCCGACGACCGGGCCCTCGCCGATGACGACCTGGAAGACCCCGGCGGGCAGCCCGGCCTCGATGAGCAGGTCGCGGGCCCACAGTGCGGTGAGGCAGGTCTCCGTGTCGGGCTTCATGACGACCGCGTTGCCCGCGACGAAGGCGGGCAGCGCGTCGCCGACGGAGAGTTCGAGCGGGTAGTTCCAGGGGGCGATCTGGCCGACGACCCCGCGCGGGTGACGCAGCTCGGTGACCTTGGTCAGCGTCGGCATGGCGCCCGCGTGCCGCTTCGGCCGCAGGTAGGCGGGGGCCTTGCGGCCGTAGTGGCGGGCCGCGACGGCGACCGCCTGCACCTCCTCGTGGGCGTGCAGGCGTGCCTTGCCGGTCTCCAGCTGGATCAGGTCGAGGACCTCGCCCTGGCGCTGGAGCACCAGGTCGTGGAAGCGCAGCAGGACCGCGGCCCGTTCCCGCACCGGCACCTGCGCCCACACCTCCTGTGCGGCGCGGGCCTCGGTGAACGCCCGCCGCACGTCCTCGGGGGTGGACTCGGGCAGGTCGGCGAGCTTCTCGCCGGTGAACGGCGTGTGGTTCGCCGTGAGCCCGGAGCCGGCGACGCCCTTGGTGAGGTGGGCGACGAGCTGGGGGGTCACCACGTCGGCGGCGGTACGGGCGCCGGCGGGGGTCGGGGCGAGGGGGTTGGTACCGGTCTTCTCCGGGGCCTGCGAGTCCGTCATGAGCCGCAGGGTATGACGTGGCGAACGCTTTTGGTACCCGTCGGTAACGGGGATTCACCGACCGCACACACGACGCCAGTGGTCACTGGCAACAAACCCGCTGATCAGCGGGTTGTGCGTGACGGTTCCTCTTCCCGGCCCGTGTCCCACGGCACCCCGATCCGGAGCCGACCCGGAGCCGTTCCGGGCCGCCGCGAAGACGGCCGTGCCCCGCTCCTCGTCCGCGGGGCCCTTCGGCAGGTCGCCCCGCGGCCCGTGCGTCCGGCCGTCGTCGGCGAGCACGAACAGCTCCACCACGCGGGTCGGGGACGTGTCCGGGCCGCGGGTGGTGTCGGCGAGTGCCGTCTCGCGCCCCCGGAAGCCGTCTCGCGCCCCCGGAAGCCGGTCCGCGCCGTCCGCGTGCGCGCGTTCCCGCCGCCGGACGCCACCCTGCTTGACTGGCCGTTCGCGGGCCGTCCGCGTGTGCGCGTTCCCGTCGGACCCGTCCCCCGTCCCCCGTCTCCCGTCTCCCGGACCCCGTCGTCGCTCGTGTCGCACGGCCACCACGAGCGTGGCCCGTCAGAGCTTGTCCACGGCGAGGTGGGCGATCGCCGTCCGCGCCACCTCCTGGCCCCGCTCCGTGAAGTCGCCCTTGCCGGGGTAGGCGACGGTGAGCTTGTACATGTCGCCGGCGGTGGACTTGTAGTACAGCGTCCGCATCTCGCGGGGGCGGGGGTCCTGGGTGTCGTCGGTGGTGTAGCGGACCGTGTTCTCGGCGGCCGGCCTGCCCCGGTACTCGGCGGTGGCGTTCGGTTCGGTCTTCGGTCCCTTCGGCATGTCGAGGAGATAGCTGCCGTTGGTCTTGAAGTCGTCGTTGTCCTCGTACATCTCGGCGGCCGCGGAGTCCTTGATCTCGCCGCCGGTGTCCTCCGCCTTGCGGTCGACGGTCAGGACGATCGAGACGGCCCCGCTCGGGTCCGTGAAGCTGACCCAGTGGTCGTCGTCCGACTCGCGGTCCGGCGTGCCGATCACGTAGTCCTTCGGCACCGCCAGCGTCGCGGTGACGTCCTTCTGGGCGCTGGTCGTCCAGTCGGCGGGCAGCCCGCCGGCGGGGCGGTCGGCGACGATCAGCCAGGCCGTGACCGCGGCGGCGACGACCGCCGCCCCGAGCCCGGTCCAGAACAGCCTGGTGCCGACCCGCAGGCCCCAGCCGGCCCGTCCGGCACTGACCTTGACGGACCAGCCGCCGATCGGGCCGGCCGCGGCCTCGGTGCCGGGTCCGACTCCGGCTCCGGCTCCGGCTCCGGCTCCGGCTCCGGCTCCGGTGAGGCCCCCGGGTGCGGTCACCACCTGGGTGGGCGCCGGGGCGGGCGGGTTCGCGGCGCGCTCCAGCAGGGCGCGGACCTGCGCGGCCTGCGGGCGACGGGCCGGGTCCTTCTCCAGCAGGCCGTTGAGGGCCTCGGCGAGCGGGCCCCGCGCGGCGGTGGGCGGCGCGGGCGCGGCGTTGAGGACGGACTGGAGGGTCGCCGGGGTGTTGCTGCGGCGGAACGGCGAGACGCCCTCCGTCGCCGCGTACAGCACCACGCCCAGCGACCACAGGTCGGACGCCGGGCCGGGGCGCTGGCCCAGCACCCGCTCGGGCGCGACGAACTCGGGCGAGCCGACGAAGCCGCCGGTGTCGGTCAGGTTGGTCTCGCCCTCGATCCGGGCGATGCCGAAGTCGGTGAGGACGACCCGGTCGTGCCGCCCGAGCAGCACGTTGTCCGGCTTCACGTCCCGGTGCAGGATGCCCGCCGCGTGGGCGGCCTCCAGGGCGCCGAGCACCTCCAGGCCGATGCGGGCGGCCTCGCGCACGCCGAGCGTGCCCTCCTCCAGGGCGGCGCCGAGCGACCGTCCGTGGACGAGCTCCATCACGATCCACGGCTGCCCGTCGACGACCGCGACGTCGTGGACGTTCACCACGGACGGATGGTCCAGCCGGGCCGCGGCCCGCGCCTCGCGCCGCATCCGCTCGAAGGCGTTGGCCCGTTCACGTTCGGGAAGGTGGTCCGGTACGCGCGGCTCCTTGACGGCGACCTCCCGGTCCACCGTCTCGTCCTTGGCCCGCCACACCGTGCCCATGCCGCCGTGCCCGAGCTTGGCGAGGAGCCGGTAGCGGCCCGCGATGAGCCGCCCGACGCCGTTCTCCCGCGGGGCGGACGCGGCCTGGTTCTCCTGCGGGGCGGACGCGGCCCGGGCGGGCATCGCGTAGGGGTTGCCGGGCTGCGGGACCGGCGCGTCGTGGGACGCCTGCGGCGACCGGGGAGGCTGCTGCGCCTGCGGAGGTTGCTGCGCCGGTGCCTGCCGAGGCGGTTGCAGAACAAAACTCGTGGTCTCGTCGGCCCCGTGGCCCGGTCCCCCGTTGTGGCTCATGCGTCCATCCATATCGCGCCACGCGGGCCGATATCCACCAGTGGCCCCCACCGGTCACAGACCCGTGACGCGGCCCGTCCCTTATCTCCCCTCATTCCGGTTATTCCGGTACGAGCGTGTCGACGGCCACGTCGAAGTACTCGCGCGCCTCCCGCGCCTTGCCGACCGGCGCCGAGACCCACACGTCGTACAGCCGCCCGCCGTCCTCCCAGCACAGGTCGTACGTGTGCCGGGCGCCCTCCGCCGCGTCGAAGCCGTCCCAGGTGAACTCCCAGAGGGCGGCGGGCCGTCCGGCGCGCGTCGTCTCGGTGACCCGGCCGTCGCGGTAACCGGGGTTGGTGTCGGGGCCCTTGAGCGCGGCGCGTTCCATCACCCCGAGCGGGCCGCCGGGCTGGGGCACGCCGACCTTCACGCCGAGCCGGAAGATCTGCCCCGGGGACAGGTAGAAGACCCGTTCGCCCTGCGGGTCCCGGGTGAACCCCTCCGGCACGGCGAGCGTGAACCCGGCCGGGTCGGCGACGACACGGTAGCCGGAGGGCGCGCTGGGGCGGCTCCGGGACGGGGTGGCGGAGGGAGTGGGGGAAAGCGGCGCGGAGGAGGTGGGGGCGGGCGTGCGGCTGGCCGTCGTCCCCACCGCACCGCCCGGTCCTCCCGGTGCCGAACTCGGCGGCGCGCCGCCCCCGTCGCCGTCCCGGTCGAGCAGTAGTGCCGCCGACACGCCGGCGCCCACCAGCGCCGCCACCAGCAGCGCGGCCACCAGCGCGCCCCGCGTGGACCGCGCGGACCGCGCGCCCCGCGTGAACCGCTCGCGGAGCGGGGGATCCGCGGCGGGGCGGGCGGGCCGCTGACGCGGGAGGTCGGCCTGCGTGGGCGGGTACCCGGTCCGGCCGGCCGGCGTGCGCCCGGTGTCCAGGAAGGCGCGCAGCATCCGCTCGGCCCGCTCCGCGTCCAGCCGCCGGTCCGGATCCCGCTCCAACAACCCCCGTACGACGGGCAGGAGCGGTTCGGCCTGCGGTGGCGTACGGATGTCGGCGAAGACGACGGCGTGCAGGATGCCGCCGAGCGAGTCGCGGCGGAACGGCGACTCGCCGCTCAGCGCCGTGCACAGCAGCGCGCCCAGCGACCACAGGTCGGACGCGGGGCCGGTCCGCTCCCCGGACATGCGTTCCGGCGCGGTGTACTCGGGCGAACCGACGAAGGAGCCCGTCTCGGTGAGGGTGGTGGCGCCCGCGACCTGCGCGATGCCGAAGTCGGTGAGGACGGCGCGCCCGGTGGCGGAGTCGACCAGGACGTTGGCGGGCTTGATGTCCCGGTGCAGCACCCCGGCCGCGTGTGCGGCGCGCAGCGCGCCGAGCAGGTCGGCGCCGATCCGGGCGGCCTCGCGCGGGTCGATCGGGCCCTGTTCGGCGATCCGGTCGGCGAGTGAGCCGCCCTCGATCAACTCCATGACGATGTAAGGCCGTTCGTCCTCCACGACGACGTCGTGCACCACGATGACGTGCGGGTGGCTGAGCTGGGCGACCGCGCGGGCCTCGCGCAGCGTCCGGTCGCGGCGGGCGCGGGCCTCCTCGGCGGACAGGGAGTCGTCCTGGACCAGTTCCTTCACCGCGACACGCCGTCCCAGCAGGTGGTCCGTCGCCCGCCACACGATCCCCATGCCGCCACGCCCGAGCCTCGCCTCCAGCCGGTAGCGGCCCGCGATGACCCGGACGGTGTCCCCCTCGGTCCCCATGCGCCCATCATGCCCCACCGGATGCCACGCCTCCGGGGCGCTGATCGGCCAAGTCACGCGCGGCGCCGCCCCGCCGGGACGGGGCCGGACGCACGGGGTCCCTCGTTCGGATCGGGCCGGACCTCGCGAGCCCGGCCCGGTCCGGACGCGGGGTCTCAGGTGCCCGGCGGCTCGCGCCAGCTCTGCAGCACCGAGGTGAACTGCCGGGCGGTGCTCGCCCAGTCCTCGGCGGGCGAGGACATGTAGATGACGTACTCGGTGCCGTCGCGGGAGATGTACGTCTCCTCGACCGCGTGCCGCGGGCCGGGGAAGTCCGTGTCCTTGGCGAGCGCGGTCCAGGTGTACTCCCACCGGGCGCCCTCACGGTCGCGGTAGGTGTTCCGCTCGAGGGTGACCCGCTCGTAGTCGACCAGCCGCTCGAGCTGCTGTTCGAGGTCGAGCTGGTGGGCGTACGGGTCGTCGAAGTCCGGGGAGGTGTCGATGGCGATGCGGACGAAGTGCTCGCCGCCGTCGGGCGAGTAGTCGACCTGCTTCAGGTCGCCGTCGTCCTGGAACAGCTTCCGTTCCCAGGTCCGGGGCAGCGAGAGCCCGAACCCGAGGGGGTCGTCGATGTCCACCCGGGCGTCGGGGACGGCGCCCCGGTCCTTCTGCCGGCCGGTGCCGGTGGCGGTGGGGTCGGTGGTGGGCGAACCGGAACCCTGCGTCGTACCGTCGCCGCCCCAGGTCCGCAGCGCCACCGCCGTACCACCTCCGACCAGCGCGGCGACGACGACCACGAGCGCGAGGGTACGCAGCCGGCGGCGCCGGGACGACCGGCCCGGCGGGGCCTGCCCGGGCCCCGGCCCGGCCGGGCCGATGGCGGTCGGGCCGATGGCGGTCGGGCCGATGGCGGCCGGGCCGATGGCGGTCGGGCCGGTGACCGGGTGGACGTGCGTCCCGGACGCGGCCGGGACGGGAGTGGCGGAGGCAGGGGTGGCGGGGGCAGGGGTGGCGGGGGCAGGGGTGGCGGGGGCAGGGGTGGCGGGGGCAGGGGTGGCGGGGGCGGGGACGCCCGGTCCCGCGGCCGCCCCGGCGTACGGGCCGGGGGCCGGGTACGGCGTGCCGCCCGAGTGCGGGGAACCGGACGGGTACGGCGTGCCGCTGCCGTCCGTGAGGTGGGTCGCCCCGCCGGTCGGTGCCCCGGCCGCCACCCCGTCCGACCCGGCGGTCGCCCCACCGACCCGGGTGCCCCGCCCCTGCTCCGGCCCCGGGCCCGGGCCCGCGTACTGCGTCGGCACGTACGCCTGTGCCTCGTCTGGCCGGCGGCCCTCCGCCGCCTCCGCGAGCAGGCGTTCCGCAGCGGCCGTGTCGGGCCGGGCAGCGGGGTCCTTGCGCAGCAGCGCGGTGATGACGGGGCCGAGCGGGCCGGCGTACCGCGGCTCGGCGGCCTCCTCCTCGACGACCGCCTGCATCGTGGACAGCGGCGAGGTGCGGCGGAACGGCGAACGGCCCTCCACCGCCGTGTACAGCGTGGCGCCGAGGGCCCACAGGTCGGAGGACGGCCCCGGGTCGTGGCCGCGGACGCGCTCGGGGGCGAGGAAGTCGACGGACCCGACGACCTCTCCGGTGCGGGTGATGGTGGTGTCGCCCTCGATCTGGGCGATCCCGAAGTCGGTGAGCAGGACCCGGCCGTCGTCGGAGAGCAGCACGTTTCCGGGCTTGACGTCGCGGTGCAGGACGCCCGCGGTGTGCGCGGCACGCAGGGCGCGCAGCACCCACAGGCCGACCCGGGCGGCCTCGGTCGGCTCGACACGCCCGTCCGCCTTGACCGCGTCGGCCAGTGAACGGCCCTCGACCAGTTCCATCACGATCCAGGGGCGGCCGTCGTGCTCGAGCACGTCGTGCACGGTGACGACGGCGGAGTGGTTGATCCGCGCGGCGGCGCGGGCCTCGGCCCTGGTGCGCGCCAGCAGGACCGAACGGTCGCTCTCGGAGACGTAGAGCGCGGCGGTCAGCTCCTTGAGGGCGACGGACCGGTGCAGCAGGTCGTCGTGCGCGCGCCATACGCGGCCCATGCCGCCGCTGCCGATGGCGTCGACCAGCCGGTAACGGCCCGCGACGAGCAGGCCCTGCATCTGATTCACGTTGCCCCGCAATGCTCTTGACAGGATCAGCGTAAAGACCGGCCCCCGTGCGGGGAACCTGCGGAGGGCCACGGAGACCGCACTGTGACGGTTGTCGCTTCCGCCCGCGCGAGGGAACCATCGACGCCCCGGGGAACCGCGGGTACCACCGAACGGTCGCTCAGCCCGTGTAGCGGTAGCTGGCCGACGCCTGCTCGAACAGCCGCGTCACCTCGTCCCGCTCGGCTTCCGGGCCGCGCAACTGCACGACGTGGTAACGCCCGTCGAGAAGCAGCGCCACGTTGCGCACGAACAGCTCGCGCCCGTCGCCGCCGGTCCAGGTGAACTGCCCCTCGGCCGAGGTCCGTCCGCCCACCTGGACGGTCCGCAGTCCGGACGCGGTCGCCCAGCTGGAGTCGCGGTAGGGCTGCAACTCGCCCTCCTTCTCCCGCTGGTACGCCATCGGATCGCTGCCGTACCGCGCGACGGAGTCCCGCCCCGGCACCACGATCAGCTCGAATCCCGCGTGGGTGTAGACGACCTGGCCGCGCCCGTTCTTCGGGGTGCGGTCCCAGCCGCCGGCGACGGCGATCTGGAAGCCCTCGGCGTCCTTGCGCAGCGTGAAGCCGCCGGGCAGACCGCCGGACTGCGTCTCGGTGCCCCCGGAGGCCGACGCGGAGGGGCTGTTGCCCGCCGCCGGAGAGCTGCCGTCGTCGGGCCGGGGCTCGCTGCTGGCGTCGGGTGCCGGGTTCACCTGGCCCGCGGCACCGGTCCGCTCCGCACCGCCCGCGCTGCCGGTGCCCTCCTCGTCGGCCTTGGGCAGGAACATCACGGCATAGGCGACCGCCGCGGCCAGCAGGAGCAGCACCAGCACGACCAGGGTGCGGCCCAGGCTGCGAGGCGATCGTCCCGTCTCCGGCCGGCCCCGCTTGTGCCGCGCGTGCGTCGCGGGCAGCCCCGCGCGCCGTCTGCGCACCAGCTCGCCCTTGCGGCGCACGATCGGCAGTCGGCGCGGGTCGGTGGGCGGTGCGGCGACGACGTACGTCCCCGCCTCGGGTTCGGGTGCCGAGCGCACCAGCGAACGCAGCCAGCCGCTCAGTTCCTCGAAGTCCAGCCGGTCGGTCGGATCCTGACGCAGCAACGACTCCACGACCGGCCGCAGCGGCCCGCACTCCTCGGCGAAGGCGGGCGGTTCGGCGCACACCAGCTGCACCAGCTCGGCCGTCGACTCCTCCGGATAGGGGGCGTGCCCCTGTACGGCGCGGAACAGCAGCGCGCCGAGCGCCCACAGGTCGGTCGCGGGCCCGATGGGCGCGGCCAGTTGCCAGTTCTCGTGCACGGGTACGGCCTGCTCCGGCGCCCAGCGCTCGGTGACGGGCCCGACCACGGCCATCCGCGCCTGCCGCGCCCGTTCCGCGGCCGGCGCCGTGGCCGGTCCGCGCCGCGCGCCGGCCCCGGTGGTCGGCTCGTCCCAGCGCGACCCCACCGGCGCCCCGCCGCCGGTCTGCGCCGGCACGGGCACCGCGCCGGTCCCGAGCGGCCTCGGGCCGGGTGCGCCGCCCACGCCGTAGGGATCGGCGATCTGCCCGGGAGGCCCACTCCGCGCGCCGCCCGGTCCGCGCTCCGGACCACTGCCGAGGACGTACGGCGACGGCGCCACGCCCGCGACGCCCGGCCCGGTGCCGGTGCCGGGGTCGGAATCGGTGTCGCCCTCGACCGGGGTGCGGGCCCCCGGCAACGCCGTCCGGCCGCCCTGCTGCGCCTCGTGCACCCGCGCCGCGGCCCGTGCGCCCGCGCGGTAGGCCGCGATCGCGCCGGCCCGCGCGGCACGGATGTCCCCGCCCGTCTCCATGGGCCGGCGAGCCACCGTCCCGGAGGCCCCGGGCACCGGCTCGGCTCCCGCGGCGGGCAGCCCGCCGGCGGCCCGCGCCTCGATCGCCGCCCGCCGCGCGGCCTCGGGATCCCCACCGCCGACACCGCCGCCACCGGAGACACCACCGGCACCGCCGGTCCCGCCGCCCCCGCGCCCCGGCCCCGGGACACCGGTCCCGACGCCTTCCTGCCCGCGGTGCGGCTGCTGTCCCTGGCGCTGCTGCTCCGGTGCCTGCTCCTCGGCCACGGGCACCGGGTCGTACCCGCACAGCGCCTCTTCCGCCGCGCCGACCGCCAGCCCGGTCAGCATGACCCGGCCGTCGTCGCAGACGAGCACCGTGCGCGTGGTGATGTTGCGGTGCACCCAGCCGTGCGCGTGCAGCACCCGCAACGCCATGAGCACGTCGGAGGCGACCTCCGCCGCCCGGTACGGCGTCAACGGCTTCTCGGCGAGCAGCGCCGCCAGCGGCCGGGCGGACACCAGTTCGCTGACGACCCAGAGGGAACCGCCCTCGGCGAACACGTCGAAGACCTGGTCGAGCCGTGGATGGTCGGGGATGCCCGCGGCGGCCTGCGCGGCCTCCACGGCCCGCCGTACGACGGGATCGGCGGGCCGGCGCGTGCTCGCGTCCAGGCCGGAGGCCCCCGCCGGCCGGCGTGCTCCGCGCTCCCGCGCGGTGAACCCCTCGGGCAGCCCCTCCGCGTCGAGCACCTCGGCCTCGACGACCTCCGGCAACGGCACCTGACGGACCAGGACTTCCTGCCCGCTGTAGGTGTCGAAGGCCCGGGTCTCGGTGAGTTCGTACTCGTCGGACGGCGGCAACGGCAGGCGGTAGCGGTCGGCGAGTACCCGTCCCGCATAGTCGTCCACTATGTCTCCCCCGGCCGGCCGGTCGGTCACATCCGTTCGTCCCGCGGACCGTTCCGGCCGAATCGAGCCGGATCCAGCCGGACGGCTGGGTGCGTACGGTCCGCAGCCATTCACGATACGTGCCGGAGGCAAGCCGGAAAGAGGGGATGCCGGATCTCACGCACCGAACACGTACCGAAACGCCGCCGAAGGCCCACCGGAAGCCTGCCGAAGGCCCGCCGGACCCGTCACGGCCGCGCCGACGGACGAGCGGGGAGCCTCGGACGAACGAAGGCCGCGAGCCACCCCGCCCGGCCCCGCCCGGCGCTACTTCTCCGGCGTGAACGTCTCCGTGAGCGTCTTCCAGGTGTTCACCCGGAGAGCACCGTCCCACGTGGCGGCCTTCGCCGTGTACATCAGCGCATGCCCGAGGTGCTCGCCGACCACGAATCCGCGGTCGATCGTCCGGTACGCCGTCCCGCCCTCCGCGTAGGTGAACTCCCAGTCGGCCGTGTTCCAGTCGCGGTAGTCCACCTTCGCTATGCGGATCTTCTGGTACTGGGAGCGCTTCATGTAGCGCTCCTGGTTCTCCCAGTCCGCGACCGGGTCGTCCTTGGGCGTGGTCGTCCAGGCCACCAGCAGCTTCTGTCCGTCGGGCCCCGTGAAACGGTCTCCCGCCGCGCTCGTGGACTGGTACTTCCAGCCGGCGGGCAGCCCGATCGAGTAGCCCTGCTCCCCCACGTACGTCGTGACGGCCGCACCGGCGCCGGTGGCGGAGCCGCCCGAAGCGGTGCCGCCGGCCGTGGCGGTGCTGCTGGGCGAGCTGTTGCCGGAGGCCGAGCCGGCCGTCGCGGACTGCGACGCCGAGCCGTCGGTCCGCGTCCCGCCGTCCTCGTCCTCCTTGGTACCGGCGGCGGCGCTGTCGCTGGCGACGGCCGAGGAACCACCGCCGGTCGTCGCGCCGTTCGCGTCGTCGTCGCCACCGCCGAGGGTGAGGGCCAGGACCGTGCCGAGGACGGCGAGCGCCACCACCACGGCGATGATCACCAGCGTCCGCTTCGGCACCACGTCGGTCAGCGGCGCCCTGGGCACGGGCCGCGGCGGCAGGTCCGGCGGCGTCATCACGGGCCATCCCGAACTGCGCCCGGCAGACTGCCCGTTCGCCCCGCGAGCCTCCTGGCCCGTGGCCCCGGTGCCGCCGGCCGTCCCGGTCGTGGCGCGGGCCACCGGCACGGCGGCGGAGGCCGCGGTGGTGGTCGTCTTCCCGCGGGCGGCCCCCGCGGACTTGGCGGCTGCCACGGCCGACGCCGAGGTGGGGGCCCCGGTGGCCGCGCCGCCCCGCGTCTCCTCCTGCGTGCCCAGCGACGCCGAAGCGGACGATCCGTCGGCCGACTTGGCACGGGCGGCGGCCGAGGTGGCCGCCCCGGCGGCGACCGCCGCCTTCCGCACGGACCGCAGGGCCCCGCGCAGCTTCTCCGCCGCCTCCCCCCCGGACGAACCCGCCCGGTTCTGGGAACTGTCCGGCTGCATCGGCAGCGGCACGAGCTTCGTCGCGTCCGCCGGCTCGGCCTCCCGGGGCTCCGGTGCGTTGATCACCGCGGTGAGTTTCGCCCGCGCCCCGGCGTCGTCCAGCCGGTGCACCGGGTCCTTGGTGAGCAGGCCGTAGATGACGTCCCGCAGCGGACCCGCGTTCTTCGGCTCCTCCAGCTGCTCGGTCATCACCGCGGTGAGCGTCGCGATCGCGGAGCCCTTGTCGTAGGGGGGTGTGCCCTCGACCGCCGCGTACAGCAGGCCGCCCAGCGACCACAGGTCGGCCGCCGGTCCCGGCTTGTGGCCGCGGGCGCGCTCCGGCGAGATGTAGGAGGGCGCGCCGACGAGCATGCCGGTCGAGGTGATGGACGGGTCGCCCTCGACCTGGGCGATGCCGAAGTCGGTGAGCACGACCCGGCCGTCCTCGGCGATCAGCACGTTCGACGGCTTCACGTCGCGGTGCAGGATGCCCTCGCGGTGGGCCGACCGCAGTACGTCGAGGATCGCGAGCCCGACCTCCGCCGCGCGCCTCGGTTCCAGCACTCCGTCCTCGCGGATGACCTCGGCGAGCGACTTGCCCTCGACGAGCTCCATCACGATCCACGGCCGGTCGTCCTCGTCGACCACGTCGAAGACCGTCACCGCGCTGTTGTTGCGGATCCGCGCGATGGCCTTGGCCTCACGCAGCGTCCGGGTGATCAGCCGGCGCTTCTCCTCGTCGTCGATGTTTCCCGGGAACCGCAGCTCCTTGACGGCGACCGTGCGTCCGAGGGTCTCGTCCTCTGCTCGCCACACCGTCCCCATGCCGCCGCGGCCGAGTACGTCTCCCAGCCGGTACCGCCCGGCGAGGAGACGTGCGCTCTTGTCCTGACGGGATGCTCCCGCCCGCTCCGCCTCCGACATGCGTCCCCTCATGCAACCCGCCCTGACAGAGCCTTCATTGTCCCTCACCCGACAAGTGCCCGACGCCCAGGGTGCCCCTCACCACCCCTGAGGACCGGCGCATTTCGGCCAGAAGGTGCAGCAGACTCCGGCCAACAGGCGGAACGAGCCCCACCCGGTGTACGAAAAGCCCCTTCTGTGAGCCGGACGACGACCGGGTACCCGGCACGAAGCCCGCTCAGGACCCCGGCGCGAGACCTCCCCACCGACTCTGCACGATGGGCACACCAGGGACACGAAGTGGAAGGGGAGGGGAGGGGAGGGGAGGGGAGGGAACACCGTGATCCGACCGCTACGCGGACTTCTGGCCATCCCCGTGCCCCTGGCCCTCCTGGGACCCACCCACCACAGCCGACTCCCACCCAAGCCCCGCCCCCGGCACCGGCACCGGCACCGGCACCGGCACCGGCACGATCGCCACCGCCGCCACCGCCGACTCGTTCCTGCCCCTGCTCCGCACCCGGGGCAAGGCCCGCCGCCGCCCCGCCGGCCGGCGAGGAGAGCGGCACCCGCTACCGCCGAGTCCGGGCCGGGCATCTCCCGGTCCGACCACTTCCGGGCCGGCAGCGTCACCAAGACCCTCTTCACGACCGCCATCGTCCAACTGGCCTCCGAACGAAGGCTGTCGCTCTCCGACCCGGTGGAGCGGTACCTGCCCGGCCCGGTGCGGGCAGCAGGCGACGACCGGCGCGCAACTTGCCCCTGCGTTCCCTGCTGAACCACACCAGCGGCCTGTACGACTTCGCCCGGGGCGCCGGCGGCACCCGCCCCGTCACCCCTGTCCAGGCCATCCGTATCGCCCTCACCCACCTTCCGGCCGACCGCGGCCGCTACGCCTACTCCAACACCGGCCACGTCCTGCTCGTCCTGCTCTGCCTGGTCGTCACCCAGGTCACCGGCCGCGCCTGCGCCACGGAGGCCGAACGACGCATCCTCGATCCACTCGGTCCGAACGGCACCTCCTTCCCCGGTTCCCGCCCCTCTCTGCCCCCTCACGGTCGCGCCCACGGCACGGACGGATCCGACGTCACCGATCTCGGCCCACGGGTGCCCGGGGCCGCGGGCGAGCCGGTGACGACCCTCGCCGACCTGAACCGCTTCTGCTCCGCCCTCCCGAGCGGCGAACTGCTCCCCCCTACCGGCAGGGGGAAATGCTCGACACCCGCGCCGCACACGGCTCGTACGGCCTGGGGCTGATTCCGGCGCGCCTGCCCCGCGGAGTGACCGTGCGGGGGCACAACGGCCGGATCCCGGGCAGCTACGCGCGCACCGCGGCCACCGTCGACGGCCGTCATGCCCTCACCTTCCGCGTGAACACGACGGCGGTGGCGGACCTCGACCTCGAACCGGCCCTGCTCGCCGCCGAGTTCTGCCCCCGCACCCATCAGAACGAGCGGGCTCCGAACGGAGATCCCGGCCAGCGACACTCGTTCGAGTGAAGCAGGGGACGGTCCCGCCGGGCCGACCTCACGCACGGGGCCGACGGGAGCGTCACGGAGCCTTACGCGCGGACACCGCGTGAGCTCCACTCACCCAGGCATCGCGCAAGGGGAGTCCCACGCGCGAGGCCGTCGGGCCCTCACAGCGGCACGATGTCCGGCGCCCCCAGCCGCGCCGCGTCCGCCGTCAGGTCGTCGGGCTGCCGCTGCGACTCCCGCTCGGCCTCCACCCGCTTCTCGTAGTGTTCGACCTCACGCTCGATCTGGCCCTTGTCCCAGCCGAGGACCGGCGCCATCAGTTCCGCCGCCTCCCGGGCGCTGCGGGTGCCCCGGTCGAAGGTCTCGATGGAGATGCGGGTGCGCCGGGTCAGCACGTCGTCGAGGTGCCGCGCCCCCTCGTGCGAGGCGGCGTAGACGATCTCGGCGCGCAGGTAGTCGTCGGCCGCCTGGAGCGGCTCACCGAGGGTGGGGTCCTCGGCGACGAGGTCGAGGAGTTCCTCGGTCATCGAGCCGTACCGGTTCAACAGGTGCTCGACGCGCACCACGTGCAGCCCGGTCCGGGCGGCGATGCGCGCCCGCGCGTTCCACAGCGCCCGGTAGCCGTCCGCGCCCAGCAGCGGCACGTCCTCCGTGACGCACTCGGCGACCCGCAGGTCGAGGCCGTGCACCGCCGCGTCGACGGCGTCCTTGGCCATCACCCGGTACGTCGTGTACTTGCCGCCCGCCACCACGACGAGCCCGGGTACGGGGTGGGCGACGGTGTGCTCGCGGGAGAGCTTGCTGGTGGCGTCCGACTCACCGGCGAGCAGCGGGCGCAGTCCGGCGTAGACGCCCTCGACGTCGTCCCGGGTGAGCGGCACCGCCAGCACGGAGTTCACGTGTTCCAGCACGTAGTCGATGTCGGCGCTGGAGGCGGCCGGGTGGGCCTTGTCGAGGTCCCAGTCGGTGTCGGTGGTGCCGACGATCCAGTGCCGGCCCCAGGGGATGACGAAGAGCACGGACTTCTCGGTGCGGAGGATGAGGCCCGTGGAGGAGTGGATGCGGTCCTTGGGCACGACGAGGTGGACGCCCTTGGAGGCGCGGACGTGGAACTGTCCCCGCTCCCCCACCATCCCCTGCGTGTCGTCGGTCCACACGCCCGTGGCGTTGACCACCTGACGGGCGCGGATCTCGTACTCCCCGCCGCCCTCGGTGTCCTGGACACGCGCGCCCACGACCCGCTCGCCCTCACGCAGGAAGGCGGTCACGCGCGCGCGGTTGGCGGTCTTCGCGCCGTACGCCGCCGCCGTACGCACCAGGGTGGCGACATGGCGGGCGTCATCGATCTGGGCGTCGTAGTACTGGAGGGCTCCCACGAGCGCGTCCTTCTTCAAGGCGGGGGCGACGCGCAGGGCGTGACGGCGGCTCAGGTGGCGGTGGGTCGGCAGGCCCCGGCCGTGGCCGCGGGCCATCGACATCGCGTCGTAGAGCGCGACACCCGAACCGGCGTACAGCCGCTCCCAGCCCTTGTGCTGGAGCGGGTAGAGGAACGGCACGGGCTTGACCAGGTGCGGAGCCAGCCGCTCCAGCAGCAGTCCGCGTTCCTTCAGCGCCTCCCGGACGAGGGCGAAGTCGAGCATCTCCAGATAGCGCAGCCCGCCGTGGATCAGCTTGCTCGACCTGCTCGATGTGCCCGACGCCCAGTCCCGCGCCTCGACCAGCCCCGTGGACAGGCCACGGGTGACGGCGTCGAGGGCGGTGCCCGCGCCGACCACCCCGCCTCCCACGACCAGCACGTCCAGCTCGCGCTCGGCCATGGCCGCGAGTGACTCGGCTCGCTGCGCCGGCCCCAGTGTCGCTGTCCTCACCGCTGCCTCCCGCTGTCGGTCACGCCGGCCGCACCGCCTTCAGGGCGAGGGCCGGCCCGTATCCCCCATGCCCCAATGGTGACCGTGTTGCCCGACTTCAGCCACTACGCACCCGCAGCCTGTGGACAACCCCCACGGAAGCGCCCCTGCCCGCGGCCGGCCTGCCGGAAAACACAGCCGATCAATCCCGCAAATCGGTCATATTTACTCCTAGTCTGACATTGCGCTCGCCCGTCCTGTCCACAGGGCTTGCGCACCTGTCCCGCTTCGGTTACTGGGAAGGACGGCCCACGCCATGCCCGCAGATCTCGCCGTCATCGGACTCGGCCCGCTCGGCCTGCCCCTGGCCCAGGCCGCCGTGGCCGCCGGCATCCCCACGCTCGGCTACCGCACCGGACCCGAGCCCGGCTCCCTGAGCCCCGCCGAGCTGCGCCGGATGCTCTCGGGGGGTTTCCGGCCCGCCACCGACCCGGCCGAACTGGGCCGGGTGCGCACCGCCGTCATCTGCGCCCCCGCGCCGCGCGACGCCGACGGCGGGCTCGACCTGAGCCAGGTGGAGGCGGCCGCCCGCACCCTGGCCGGACACCTGCGCCCGCACACCACCGTGATTCTGGAGTCGCCCGTGCCCCCGGGGACGACCGAGGAGTTCCTGCGGCCGCTCCTGGAGGAGATGTCCGGCCTGCGCGCGGGCCGCGACTTCCACCTCGCGTACTCCCCCAGCCGGGTCGACCCCGGCCGCCGCGACTTCACGCCCGCCAACACGCCGCAGGTCATCGGCGGCCTCACCCCCGCCTGCACCGAGTCCGCCGCCGCCTTCTACGGCCGTCTCACCGACAAGGTGGTACGCGCGCGTGGCCTCAGGGAGGCCGAGACGGTGACCCTCCTGGAGACCAACTTCCGGCACGTCAACATGGCCCTCGTCAACGAGATGGCCGTCCTCTGCAACGACCTGGGCGTGGACCTCTGGGACGTCATCCGGTGCGCCGAGACCAAGCCGTTCGGCTTCCAGGCCTTCCGCCCCGGCCCCGGCGTCGGCGGCCACTCCGTGCCCATGGACCGCACCGGCCACCACGGCAGCCCCCTGCGCATGGTGGAACTCGCCCAGCAGGTCAACAGCCGCATGCCCCGTTACGTCGTCCAGCGCGCCGCCACCCTCCTCAACGAGCACGGCAAGTCGGCGCGGGGCGCGCGCGTGCTGCTGCTCGGCGTCACTTACAAGGCCGACCTCGCCGACCAGCAGGGCACCCCCGCCCGGGAGATCGCGACCCGCCTGATGGAACTCGGCGCCGCCGTCAGCTACCACGACCCGCACGTCCCGTCCTGGAGCGTCCTGGGCCGGCCGGTCCCCCGCGCCGACTCGCTGTACGAGGCCGCCGCCGACGCCGACCTGACGATCCTCCTCCAGCAGCACCGGACGTACGACCTCCAGGGCCTCTCGGTGAAGGCACAGCTGCTGCTCGACACGCGGGGCGCCACGCCGACGGGGGCGGCGCACCGGTTGTGAGCCGGGGCGCACGGGGCGGCCCCGGGCTTCGGAGGCTGGTGGCGTACGGCACGGCACGCCGGTACCGTACGAACAGGTGGCGCCCACCGCAGAGGCCACTGCGGCAGGCGCCTGATGGATCACGGAGTGTCCGCCCCTAGGTGTTGTGAGGGCGGCCGCTCACCATCCGAAAAAGGTGGCGCCCACCGCAGTGGCCACTGCGGCAGGCGCCTGATGGTTCACGGAGTGTCCGCCCCTAGTGTGTTTGGGGGCGGCCGCTCACCATCCGAAAAGCCGCAAGATCCACCTCCTCCGGCACTGCACCGTCCGGAGACGGAGTCGGTCCCAGCGGGTGGGCTTGCGGTGGCGTCCCATGGGCGCCCCCTTCCACGACGCCGCCCAGTGGCCCGGTGGACGGCTCGTTCAGAACATCGGGCCGGGCCCCGAGGGCTCGGGTCCGGAACCATGTCCTGGGAAGGGGGCACCCCTCACCACTGGGGCGCCGCCCCGGACGCTACCGTCCGCGACCCCTCTGACCAGCCCGTATTCGCCCCGAAGGCAACCGTGCGCCCCCGCCCCGCGCCACACGCCCCCACATCCCTGCGCCCGTCCGGGCATGCGAAAGGGGCCGGTCACCTCACCCGGGTGAGCTGACCGGCCCCTGCCGATGCCGAGATCGCGCGGTCTACCGCCGGTGCACCGAGTCCGCCACCGTCACCTCGACGCGCTGGAACTCCTTCAGCTCGCTGTAACCGGTGGTGGACATGGCGCGGCGCAGGGCGCCGAAGAAGTTCATCGAGCCGTCCGGCGTGTGGGACGGGCCGGTGAGGACCTCCTCGATGGTGCCGACCGTGCCGAGGTCGACCTTCTGGCCGCGCGGCAGCTCCTCGTTGACGGCCTCCATGCCCCAGTGGTGGCCGCGGCCGGGCGCGTCGGTGGCGCGCGCGAGCGGGGAGCCCATCATCACCGCGTCGGCGCCGCAGGCGACGGCCTTGGGCAGGTCGCCGGACCAGCCGACGCCGCCGTCCGCGATCACGTGCACGTACCGGCCGCCGGACTCGTCCATGTAGTCGCGGCGGGCGGCGGCGACGTCGGCCACCGCCGTCGCCATCGGGACCTGGATGCCGAGCACGTTGCGCGTGGTGTGCGCCGCGCCGCCGCCGAAACCGACGAGGACACCCGCCGCGCCCGTGCGCATCAGGTGCAGGGCCGCCGTGTAGGTGGCGCAGCCGCCGACGATGACCGGGACGTCGAGTTCGTAGATGAACTGCTTGAGGTTCAGCGGCTCGTGCGAGCCGGACACGTGCTCCGCGGAGACCGTGGTGCCGCGGATGACGAAGATGTCCACGCCGGCGTCGACGACGGCCTTGGAGAACTGGGCCGTGCGCTGCGGGGAGAGTGCGGCGGCGGTGACCACGCCCGAGTCGCGCACCTCCTTGATGCGCTGCCCGATCAGCTCCTCCTTGATCGGCGCGGAGTAGATCTCCTGGAGCCGGCGGGTCGCCTTGTCGGCGGGCAGCTTGGCGATCTCGTCCAGCAGCGGCTGCGGGTCCTCGTACCGCGTCCACAGGCCCTCGAGGTTGAGCACGCCCAGGCCGCCCAGCTCACCGATGCGGATCGCGGTGGCCGGGGAGACGACGGAGTCCATGGGGGCGGCCAGGAACGGCAGCTCGAAACGGTAGGCGTCGATCTGCCAGGCGATCGAGACCTCCTTCGGGTCCCGCGTACGGCGACTGGGGACGACGGCGATGTCGTCGAACGCGTACGCCCGGCGGCCGCGCTTGCCGCGCCCGATCTCGATCTCAGTCACGTGTGTGGCCTTTCCCTGATGCGTTGCAGCGTCTTCCAGTATCGCCGACGGGCACGGCAAAGGCGGCCCCGGAGGTTCCGGGGCCGCCCTGGGAAGCCCGTGCGACTACTTACTGCTGTAGTTGGGTGCCTCGACCGTCATCTGGATGTCGTGCGGGTGGCTCTCCTTGAGGCCCGCGGAGGTGATCCGGACGAAGCGGCCCTTGGTCTCCATCTCCTCGATGGTGGCGGCGCCCACGTAGCCCATGGTCTGGCGCAGGCCGCCGACGAGCTGGTGCAGCACGTTGCCGAGCGGGCCACGGTAGGGCACCTGGCCCTCGATGCCCTCGGGCACGAGCTTGTCGTCGGCCGCGACCTCCGCCTGGAAGTAGCGGTCCTTGGAGTACGACTTGCCCTGGCCGCGGGACTGCATGGCGCCCAGCGAGCCCATGCCGCGGTACGACTTGAACTGCTTGCCGTTGATGAACTGCAGCTCGCCCGGGGACTCCTCGCAGCCCGCGAGGAGGCTGCCCAGCATCACCGTGTCGGCGCCGGCGGCCAGCGCCTTGCCGATGTCGCCGGAGTACTGCAGACCGCCGTCGCCGATCAGCGGGATGCCCGCCGGACGTGCGGCGAGGGACGCCTCGTAGATGGCGGTGACCTGCGGGACGCCGATGCCGGCGACCACGCGGGTGGTACAGATCGAGCCGGGCCCGACGCCGACCTTGATGCCGTCGACGCCGGCGTCGATCAGGGCCTGGGCGCCGTCACGCGTGGCGACGTTGCCGCCGATCACGTCGACGCGCACGCTCGACTTGATCTTCGCCATCCAGGTGAGGGCGTTGCTGTTGTGGCCGTGGGAGGTGTCGACGACCAGGAAGTCCACGCCGGCCTCGGCGAGGGCCTGGGCGCGCTCCAGCGCCTCGGGGCTGGCGCCGACGGCGGCGCCGACGAGCAGCCGGCCCTCGGCGTCCTTGGCGGCCCGGGGGTACTGCTCGGCCTTGACGAAGTCCTTGACCGTGATGAGGCCCTTGAGGACGCCCGCCTCGTCGACCAGCGGGAGCTTCTCGATCTTGTGGCGGCGCAGCAGCTCCATGGCGTCCGTGCCGGAGATGCCGACGTGGCCGGTGACGAGCGGCATCGGGGTCATGACCTCGCGCACCTGACGGGTGCGGTCCGACTCGAAGGCCATGTCGCGGTTGGTGACGATGCCGAGGAGCTTGCCGCCGCCGTCGGTCACCGGGACGCCGCTGATGCGGAACTTGGCGCACAGCGCGTCGGCCTCGGCCAGCGTGGCGTCCGGGTGCACCGTGATGGGGTCGGTGACCATGCCCGACTCCGAGCGCTTCACCAGGTCGACCTGGTTGACCTGGTCCTCGATGGAGAGGTTGCGGTGCAGCACGCCGACGCCGCCCTGGCGGGCCATCGCGATGGCCATGCGGGACTCGGTCACCTTGTCCATCGCCGCCGAGAGCAGCGGGATGTTGACACGAACGTTGCGGGAGATGCGGGACGAGGTGTCGACCGCGTTGGGGAGCACCTCGGATGCGCCCGGCAGCAGCAGCACGTCGTCGTAGGTGAGCCCGAGGGTCGCGAATTTGGCGGGCACTCCGTCGACGTTGGCAGTCATGACACCTTCCCCAAATGGCCTTGATCGGTGCGGATGTCCATGCTAACGGGAAGCGCACCCCCGGAATTCCACGCTCCGGCGTGACTCCGGGCTTCGTATGTTCGTACGGCGACGACGCTCGGCCCGTTCAGTGGGCGGGCCGCCGGCGCCTGTCCGGCGGGCGGGCCGCCGGCACCTGTCCAGCCTAGGCGCCTCGGCCGGTCCGGTGTCGGGCCCGCCGTCCGGTCCGCTCGGGGAACGGCGGCGGAGCACGGCGCGACCGTGGCGGTGCTACTGCTCGGCGAGGGCCCGCAGCCTGCTCAGCGCACGGTGCTGGGCCACGCGCACGGCCCCGGGTGACATTCCCAACATCTGGCCGGTCTCCTCCGCGGTGAGGCCCACCGCGATGCGCAGCAGGAGCAGTTCCCGCTGGTTCTCGGGCAGGTTGGCCAGCAGTTTCTTCGCCCATTCGGCATCGCTGCTCAGCAGGGCCCGCTCCTCCGGCCCGAGGGAGTCGTCGGGGCGTTCGGGCATCTCGTCGGAGGGGACGGCCGTGGAGCCGGGGTGGCGCATCGCCGCGCGCTGAAGATCGGCGACCTTGTGGGCGGCAATGGCGAAGACGAAGGCCTCGAAGGGACGGCCCGTGTCCTTGTAGCGCGGGAGGGCGAGGAGAACGGCCACGCAGACCTCCTGCGCGAGGTCCTCCACGAAGTGGCGCGCGTCACCGGGGAGCCGGGACAGGCGGGTGCGGCAGTAGCGCAGGGCGAGGGGGTGGACATGGGCCAGCAGGTCGTGTGTGGCCTGCTCGTCGCCGTCCACCGCGCGATGCACCAGTCCGCCGATCGCCCCGGGGGCACGGACCGCATCGTCTTCGCGCATCGGTCCATGGTGCACTGCGGCCGGATCGGCCGCGGCACCGTGCCCCGCGTTGTGCACCGAAGCGTTATGAGCAGGTGCGCCGGAACTCATCCCCTGCGCCCTCCCGTCCCGCTCGACCGACTCGTCCCCGAGGAACTCCACACCTCAAGGATGCGGCATCCGCGACGAAACGAGCAGCGGGCGTCCGGCGGGGTACGGCGCCGCCGCCGGACACCGACCGGCCGACAGGGGCTACCCGCACGTCCCGCACCCCGCGCGAGCAGGGAGGTTCGTCCATTCCCCGCTCCTGTCCCTGGGATCGGTCTGCTCGAAAAGTCCGCCTCACGGCCCGGCAGGGCCGCGGCTCCGAAGATGCGGCCCGGCACCGGCGCCGCACGCACTCCCCCGCCGACGGCACCCGCGAGCACCGACGGCCTCGACGACCGCCTCGACGACCTCACGCGCCGGACCCCGTTCACCGGCGGTCCAGCACGTGCCGCCGCTCGCCGGAAGCGGTCCGACGGGCGGGCGGGGGTGGGTCGGGACCGGCCGGGACGCCCCGGTCCTGTCCGGCGGATCATGTCGGAGACGCGGGGCCCGGCACGCCCGTACGGGCTGCGGGGCGCCGCCGGTTCCCTCCGGCTTGATCCGCCGGACAGGCCCTAGGGCGTGTCTGACAATTCGCGTCGGATCAGTGCGCGGCGTCTGGTGCGGCGCATCGCAAGGCGGAGGATCGCCCGTGTACTGGATGTACTCGGGTGATCCGACAACGCGGCGAGGTGCCGCGCCAGGCGTCGCGCGCCCGACGGGAATTGTCAGACACGCCCTAGCGGACCAGGCCCCACCGGAAGCCGAGCGCCACGGCGTGGGCACGGTCCGAGGCGCCGAGTTTCTTGAACAGACGGCGGGCGTGGGTCTTGACCGTGTCCTCGGAGAGGAACAGCTCGCGGCCGATCTCGGCGTTGGAGCGGCCGTGGCTCATGCCTTCCAGGACCTGGATCTCACGCGCGGTGAGCGTGGGCGCGGCGCCCATCTCGGCCGAGCGCAGCCGCCGCGGGGCGAGCCGCCACGTGGGGTCGGCCAGGGCCTGGGTGACCGTCGCGCGCAGTTCGGCGCGCGAGGCGTCCTTGTGCAGGTAGCCGCGGGCGCCGGCGGCGACCGCGAGCGCGACGCCGTCGAGGTCCTCGGCGACGGTCAGCATGATGATGCGTGCGCCCGGGTCGGCGGACAGCAACCGACGGACGGTCTCCACACCGCCCAGTCCCGGCATGCGCACGTCCATCAGAATGAGGTCCGAGCGGTCGGCACCCCAGCGGCGGAGGACTTCCTCGCCGTTGGCCGCCGTCGTCACGCGCTCGACGCCGGGCACGGTCGCGACCGCGCGGCGGAGCGCCTCTCGGGCAAGCGGGGAGTCGTCGCAGACGAGGACGGAAGTCATGGCCGTCCTCCGCAGCTGATGCGCGTCACCTTGTGCCTCCAGGCTGGTACGTATCGTCACCTGTGCGGTCGACCGTCTCGGACGCTTGCCCGAGCGTTTGTGTTTTCAACCGCCACCGCACACTCAACGATGGTCACTCGAAAGAGTTACGGGGCCGCGTGCATTCTTCGGCACTCTACGTGAGGAGTCGGACACGGCCGAGAGAGCCGCGCGGACCCGCGAGCTTTCCTCACAACCCGTGCCCCGTTCAGCCCTATTTCTTCCCATTTACTGGTGTCTGAGGCTAGATTCGCAATGAGTCATATTTTCATCTCCTTAGATCGTAGTTGTACGGTCGTGGGCACCGTATCCGCTCAGCACGGCTACAAGGGGTCACGCAATGGCAGATTTCTCCCGCCTTCCCGGACCGAACGCGGACCTGTGGGACTGGCAGCTCCTGGCCGCCTGCCGCGGGGTGGACAGCTCGCTCTTCTTCCATCCCGAGGGCGAGCGCGGGGCGGCGCGGAGCGCTCGCGAGAACTCGGCCAAGGAGGTCTGCATGAGGTGCCCGGTGCGCGCGCAGTGCGCGGCGCACGCGCTGGCGGTGAGGGAGCCGTACGGCGTGTGGGGCGGGCTGACCGAGGACGAGCGCGAGGAGCTCATGGGGCGGGCACGCAACCGCCTGGTGCCGGCATCGGCGGGCGCGGGCGGCGCGGGCGGCGTTTCGAACAACTGAAGGAACGTTTCTCCACGCAGCGGAGGGCACGCACACGCGCGTGCCCTCATCTCTTGAACGCCCCCTGCCTCTCGGACGCCCCCGCCCGTACGACCCCCGCGGCCCCGTACGACCCCCCACCGCCGTACGGCTACCGTGCCGCCGCCCGCGCGAGCTGCTCCAGCGTCGCCGCCACCGCCGGCACCTGGGCCAGGTCGGGCAGGGTGAGCGCGACGACCTCGCGCCGCACCGCCGGCTCCAGGGTCACCGCACGCGCGCCCCGCGGCCGTACGGACTCGATCGCGAGCTCGGGGAGGACGGCGACGCCGAGGCCCGCGCCCACCAGGCCGGCCACCGCCGGGTAGTCGTCGGTCGCGAAGTCGATGCGGGGGGTGAAGCCCGCGGCCTCGCACACCTCCACCAGCCGGCCCCGGCAGCGCGGGCAGCCGGCGATCCACGGCTCGCGGGCGAGTTCGCCGATGGCGAGGGAGTCCGCGCGCGCGAGCCGGTGGCGTTCGGGCACGAGGGCGACGAGCCGGTCCGCCAGCAGGGGGCGGACGACCAGGTCGGACCACTCCTCGGCGCCCGGCGCGTCCTCGTAGCGGAAGGCGAGGGCGATGTCGCAGTCGCCGGCGCGCAGCTTCTCGACGGACTCGGGCGGCTCGGCCTCCTCCAGCGAGACCCGGGTCCCGGGGTGCGCGGCGCGCAGGGCGGCCAGCGCGGTCGGGACGAGCGCGGAGCTGCCGCTGGGAAAAGAGACGAGGCGGACCCGGCCGGCGCGCAGACCGGCGATCGCGGCGACCTCCTCCTCGGCGGCGGTGAGTCCGGCGAGGATCCCGGCGGCGTGCCGTACGAGGGCCTCGCCGGCCTGGGTCAGCCGCATCTCGCGGCCGCTGCGCACCAGCAGCGGTGTGCCGACGGACGTCTCAAGCGCCTTCATCTGCTGGCTGACCGCGGGCTGGGTGCAGCCCAGCTCGCGGCCCGCCGCCGAGAAGGACCCGGTGGCGGCGACGGCGCGCAGCACGCGGAGATGACGGGCCTCGATCATCCTTCGAGCATAGGCGAGTCGCATAAGGGAGCCTTGGGAAAGGGGGCGGATAATGCGTCGACACTTTGACCGCCGGTCGCTTAGCGTGCCGCCATGAGGCTTCTGTCCGTCAACGTGGGCCGTCCCCGGGCCGTGCCGTACACCGACCAGCCCGACGGGCTGACCGGTATCGACAAGCGGCCCGTCGAGGGGCCGGTGCGGGTGGCCCCGCCCGGTCCGAAGGGCGTCGGCGGAAGCGGGCTCGCCGGGGACGCGGTGTGCCACCTGCGCCATCACGGCGGGGACGACCAGGCGGTGTACGCCGTCGCGCGCGAGGACCTGGACGACTGGGAGCGCGAGCTGGGACGCGCGTTCTCCAACGGCGCGTTCGGCGAGAACCTCACCACCACCGGTCTGGACGTGTCCGGGGCGCGGATCGGCGAGCGCTGGCGGATCGGCCCGGAGGTGGTGCTGGAGGTGACGGCGGGGCGGATCCCCTGCCGCACCTTCCAGGGTCACGTGGGCGAGAAGGGCTGGGTCAGGCGGTTCACGCGGAAGGCCGCGACGGGCGCCTACCTGCGGGTGATCACGCCGGGCGAGATACGCGCGGGGGACGCCGTGGAGATCGTCCACCTGCCGGAGCACGAGGTGACGGCCCGGATGGAGTTCCAGGCGACCACCACCCACCGGGAGCTGCTGCCCCGGCTGCTGGCGGCCGGCGAGGCGCTGCACCCGGAGGCGCTGGCGGCGGCCCGCGCGTACGTCGAGAAGTACGGCGGCTGAGCCGCCGTCGCCGGTGACCGCGTGCACGGTTCCGTCACTTTCCGCAGGCCGCGTGCGCGGAGCGGACGCCCGGACTCCGGGTCACTAACCTTCTGCCATGACAACGGCTCTGATCACAGGTTCGACCGCGGGCATCGGTGCCGCGTTCGCGCGACGGCTCGCGGCGGGCGGGCACGACCTCGTCCTCGTCGCCCGGGACACTCAGCGGCTGCGCGAGCAGGCGACCGAGTTGCACGACCGGCACGGCATCGAGGCGGAGGTGCTGACGGCCGACCTGGCCACGGACGAGGGCATCGAGACGGTGGCCGCCCGGCTCGGTGACCGCAAGAACCCCGTCGACCTGCTGGTCAACAATGCCGGCTTCGGCAACAAGGGCCGCTACCTCGACGTGTCGATGGCCGACGAGCTGAGGATGCTCAAGGTGCACTGCGAGGCGGTGCTGCGGCTGACGTCGGCGGCGGCCGGGGCGATGCGGGAGCGGGGGCGCGGGGGCGTCGTCAACGTGGCCTCGGTGGCCGCCTTCGTGCCGCGCGGGACGTACGGCGCCTCCAAGGCGTGGGTCGTGCAGTTCACCCAGGGGGCGGCGAAGGACCTGGCGGGCAGCGGGGTGCGGCTGATGGCGCTCTGCCCGGGGTTCGTGCGCACCGAGTTCCACGAGCGGGCCGGGATGGGCACGGACAACATCCCCGGCTGGATGTGGCTCGACGCGGACAAGCTGGTCGCGGCGGCGCTGGCGGACCTGGCGCGCGGGAAGTCGGTGTCGATCCCCGACGCGCGCTACAAGGCGCTGATGGGCCTGGTGAAGGTGACGCCCAGGTCGCTGCTGGGCGGCATCAGCTCGCGGACGGGGCGGAAGTACGGGCCGCAGTAGGCGGGCGGTCGTGCCCGGGACCCGGTGGACGAACGTACGGGCGGCGGGCGGCGGTCTCGGGGCTCCGGTGGGAAAATGGGGCGTGACAGGGCCGGACCCAGGGGGGCCGGAGGCGGCGCGATGACCTTCGTACAGCTCATCGATTGCAGGACGAGCCGGTTCGACGAGATGAACCGGCTGATGGACACCTGGGTCGAGAAGACCAGGGGAAAGCGGACGGCGACGCACGCGGTGGTCGGCAAGGACCGGTCGGACGCGTCGCACGTCGTCGAGATCGTGGAGTTCCCGTCGTACGAGGAGGCGATGCGGAACTCGGGCCTGCCGGAGACCGAGAAGATCTTCGACGACATGGTCGCGCTCTGTGACGAGATGCCGACCTTCACCGACCTGGAAGTGGTGCGCGACGAGCAGCTGAACCGCGCGACGGCGCGGGAGTGGTTCGAGCGGGCCGGGACGATCGACATCGGCGCGATGTTCGAACGGATGACCGACGACTATGTGGACCACGACCCCTCCAGTCCGCGGGACAACGGGCTGGCGGCGGCGCGCGAGGAGTTCGCGGGCTGGCGGCGGGCCTTCGACTTCTCCTTCCGGGTCGACGACCAGATCGCCCAGGGCGACCGGGTGTGCACCCGCTGGACCTGGACCGCCCGGCACGAGGGCGACTTCCTCGGCCTGCCCGCCACCGGTCAGGACGTCGTCATGACCGGCATGACCTGGCAGCGGTTCCGCGACGGCATGATCTGCGAGGGCTGGTGGCAGTACGACCGCGCGGGTCTGATGCGGCAGCTGGGGGTACTCGGGAAGTAGCCCGCGAGGTTCCACCAGGACCCCGTCCCCCGCTCGTCCGGGGGCCGGGGTCCGCCTCTCCTCGCCGGGTACCGCGATGCCGGCGGCGCGGCATCCTCGCGCACGACGCGGTCGAGCTGATCGCCGCGGGTCCGTCCGCCGGCGCCGTGACCCACGGGCGGGTGCCCGGCCGGGACCGGCACCTGCGCCTCGAACGGCTCGACGACGGCGGACGGATCCGCGGCGAGGTCGGCGACGCCCGCGGCGAACGGCTCCCGCGCCCCGCCCAGGACGGCCTGCCCGACGCGGACGGAGGGCCCGGGCTCGCGCTCGTCGCGGCGCCGGCCGAGGACCGGGGCGTCGCCCCGCGGTTCGGTGCGCCCGGCAGGACCGTGTGGGCGGTGGTACGGGACGGCACCGGTACGCGGTGAGGGCCCGGCGCCCCCGCACAAGCAGCGCGGCGGCCTCACCGTCGGGGACATCCGCTGCTGGACCGCGAAGGGGCTTGGGCGGCGCTCGCGGAGCCCGGCCGGTTCCTGGTGCGGCACGACGGGTGACGGTCGTCGTGGAAACGCCGAGGCCCGGCACCCCTCGTGGGGGCCGGGCCTCGGTGGCTGACGTGCGTCAGTGGGAGTGGCCGTGGCCGTGTCCGGCGGCGGCGGGCTCCTCCTCTTCCTTCTTCTCGACGACCAGGGTCTCGGTCGTCAGGAGGAGGGAGGCGATGGAGGCGGCGTTCTCCAGGGCGGAGCGGGTGACCTTGACCGGGTCGATGACACCGGCCTTGACCAGGTCGCCGTACTCGCCGGTCGCGGCGTTGAAGCCCTGGCCCTTGTCCAGCTCGGCGACCTTGGAGGTGATGACGTAGCCCTCCAGGCCGGCGTTCTCGGCGATCCAGCGCAGCGGCTCGACGGCGGCGCGGCGGACGACGGCGACACCGGTGGCCTCGTCGCCGGTCTTGCCGAGGTTGCCCTCGAGGACCTTCACGGCGTGGACGAGCGCGGAGCCACCACCGGAGACGATGCCCTCCTCGACCGCGGCGCGGGTCGCGGAGATGGCGTCCTCCAGGCGGTGCTTCTTCTCCTTCAGCTCCACCTCGGTGGCGGCGCCGACCTTGATCACGCACACGCCGCCGGCCAGCTTCGCGAGGCGCTCCTGGAGCTTCTCGCGGTCCCAGTCGGAGTCCGTGTTCGCGATCTCGGCCTTGATCTGGGCGACGCGGCCGTGGACTTCCTCGGTGTTGCCGGCACCGTCGACGACCGTGGTGTCGTCCTTGGTGACGGTGACGCGGCGGGCGGAACCGAGCACGTCGACGCCGACCTGGTCGAGCTTGAGGCCGACCTCCTCGGAGATGACCGTGGCGCCGGTGAGGACGGCGAGGTCCTGCAGCATCGCCTTGCGGCGGTCACCGAAGCCGGGGGCCTTCACCGCGACGGCGTTGAAGGTGCCGCGGATCTTGTTCACGACCAGGGTGGAGAGCGCCTCGCCCTCCAGGTCCTCGGCGATGATCAGCAGCGGGCGGGAGGAGTTGGTCTGGATGACCTTCTCCAGCAGCGGCAGCAGGTCGGCGATGGAGGAGATCTTGCCCTGGTTGATGAGGATGTACGGGTCCTCGAGGACGGCCTCCATGCGCTCCTGGTCCGTCACGAAGTACGGCGACAGGTAGCCCTTGTCGAAGGCCATGCCCTCGGTGAAGTCCAGCTCCAGGCCGAAGGTGTTGGACTCCTCGACGGTGATGACACCGTCCTTGCCGACCTTGTCCATGGCCTCGGCGATCAGCTCGCCGACCTGCTGGTCCTGGGCGGACAGCGCGGCGACGGCGGCGATGTCGGACTTCTCGTCGATCGGGCGGGCCGTGGCGAGCAGCTCGTCGGAGACGGCCTTGACCGCGGCGTCGATGCCCTTCTTCAGGAGGGCGGGCGACGCGCCGGCGGCGACGTTGCGCAGGCCCTCGCGGACCAGCGCCTGGGCGAGCACGGTGGCGGTGGTGGTGCCGTCACCCGCGATGTCGTTGGTCTTGGTCGCCACCTCCTTCACCAGCTGGGCGCCGAGGTTCTCGTACGGGTCGTCGAGCTCGACCTCGCGGGCGATCGTGACACCGTCGTTGGTGATGGTGGGGGCGCCGAACTTCTTGTCGATGACGACGTTGCGGCCCTTGGGGCCGATCGTCACCTTGACCGTGTCGGCAAGCTTGTTGACGCCGCGCTCGAGGGCGCGACGGGCGTCCTCGTCGAACTTCAGGATCTTCGCCATGGGAGCGGTTCAGCCCTCTCGGAAAGCGTGGGAGAAACGAACCGCGCCCCCAGCACCCGGCTTCACAAAGACGCGGGGGCCAGGGGCGCAGTTCACTGCAGAACTGGGTGAATTACTTCTCGATGATCGCGAGCACGTCGCGAGCCGAGAGGACGAGGTACTCCTCGCCGTTGTACTTCACCTCGGTGCCGCCGTACTTGCTGTACAGGACGATGTCGCCGACCTTGACGTCGAGCGGCAGGCGGTCGCCGTTCTCGAAGCGGCCCGGGCCCACGGCGAGGACGGCGCCCTCCTGGGGCTTCTCCTTCGCAGTGTCCGGGATGACCAGGCCAGAGGCCGTGGTCTGCTCGGCGTCGAGCGGCTGGACCACAATGCGGTCCTCGAGCGGCTTGATGGCAACCTTGGAGCTGGTGGTCGTCACGATCCGACCTCCCCCTTCGGAGATCTCACGGGGTTAACTGTCTGAGGTGGCGACCAGGTGGATCCGTCGTCGCGGGTGCCGGACCTGCCCGTCGCTATTGGCACTCTCCAGTGGGGAGTGCCAGAGCTGAGACTATGACCGCGATTAGCACTCGGTCAAGCGGAGTGCCAACACCGTGCGTCGCGCCTGCCGGAATCCGGGTCGGGATCCGGGTCGGGATCCGGGTCGGGATCCGGGTCGGGCGGGGGCCGGCGTCCGGGTCCGGGAGGGGCCGGCTTCCGGCTTCCGGTGCGGGCGTGACGGGGAAAGCCCTCAGAGGTAGTCCTCCAGGCGGCCCACCGTCAGGCCCTGTTCCTGGATCCGCCGCAGCAGCCTCGTCGTGCGTTCCCGCAGACTCGGTCCCCCGGTCTCGTCGGGGTCGACGGCGACGACGTCCCCGGGACGCAGGCGGTGGGAGCCGTGGGTGTAGGTGAGGTCGGTGGGACCCATGGCGGCCCGCCACAGGACGAGGGCCGTGATCCCGCAGTCGGCGGCCGCGCGCAGGGTCACCGTGTCGTACGCGCCGTAGGGCGGGCGGAACAGGCGGGGGCGCAGGCCGAAGCGGGCCTTGAGCTTGTCCTGCTGGCCGCAGATCTCGGCGCGCTGGCCCGCGTAGGGCAGGCCGCGCAGGGCGGCGTGGTCGAGGGTGTGGTTCTGGAGGCCGGCGCCGACCGACCGCAGCCGGGCGAAGTGCGCGTAGCCCGGGCCCACCACGCTGTCGGTGAGGAACATGCTGACGGGGAGGCGCAGTTCGCGGACCATGGTGACGAAGCGGGGGTCGCGTTCGGCGCCGTCGTCGTAGGTGAGGAAGACGACCTTGTCGCGGGTCGGGATCCGGTCGACAACCGGCGGGAGCGCGGGGCGGGACGGGCCGCCCGCGAGGGGGCCGGCCGCCGCTGTGCGGGCGGGGGCGGGGGCGAGCGGGGCGGCCAGACCCCAGCGGCGGTACGGCTGCTCCGCGGCCGGCGTGTGCGGACGCTCGGCCCGCTCGGCCGCCGGGGCCTGTGGCCGCGTGCCCTGCCCGGCCCCCTGCCCGACGGCCGGCGCGCGCGGGCGTGCGCCCCGTTCGGCGCCCGGCCCCGCGGACCGCGCCCGCTCCGTCGCCGTGCGGCCCGGGTGTTCGGCCGGGTCGGCCGACCGGGCGCAGCCGGTCAGCGTCACCGTGAGGGCCGTGACGGACGCGAGCAGCGCGGTCCGCCTTCTCACAGGTAGTCCTCCAGCCGGGCCACCGCGTAGCCCTTCTCGGTGACCAGGTCCAGGAAGCGGCGGATCATGTCGGGCATGGTGCCCTTCCAGTCGGCGCGGCCGCGGAAGTGGGTGAGGACGATGTCGCCGGGGTGGAGGTCGCGGTCCCACTCGCGGTAGTCCCAGTGGTCGGCGAAGACCTCCTCGCTCCACAGCGGCGCGTACTTCACGCCGCAGGCCTTCGCGGCGCGCAGGGTGTCGCGGTTGTAGTTGCCGAAGGGCGGGCGGAAGAGCGCGGGGCGTCTGCCGTAGTGCTCCTCGATGACGTCCTGCATGCCGCAGATCTCGTCTTTCTGGCTGCTGTAGGAGAGGGCGGGCAGGTAGGGGTGGTGGAGGGTGTGGTTGTTCAGGGTCACCCCCGCGTCCTGCATCTTCTTGAAGTAGCCGTAGTCCTCCTTGACGAGGTAGTCGCTGAGGAAGGCCGTGTAGGGGATCTTCAGGTCGCTCATCATGCGCAGGAACGCCGGGTCCTTCTCGGCGCCGTCGTCGATGGTGAGGAAGACGACCTTGTCCTTGGTGGGGACGGTGGTGAAGACCGGCGGGAGGCCGAGTTCCTCGTGGTCGTCGACCTCGAAGCCCTGGCGGGTGGTGATCTCCGGTTTCGTCGCGGGCGGGGCGGGGGGTGTCAGCGGGACCTTCCCGAGCCGCCAGCGTGCGGCGGCCGCGGCCCGGGCGGCGTACTCGGCGCGCAGCTTGGCCGCGTAGGCGTGCAGGGCGCGGGCGGGCCGGCCCTGGAAGGGCTGCTGGCCGGGGGCGGGGCGGCTCCCGGTGCCGTCGGCGCCCGTGCCGCCGGGGGCGCAGCCGGAGGCGAGGGCGGCCAGGGCGAGGACCGTGATGCCGGCCCTGGCTCCCATCCGCCGCACCCCCTTTTTGTCATTTTGTACGACTGATCCTGATCCCATGGCGCCGGATCCTCGCAGTCACGTCCACGCGATCCCGCCCGACACCGCCGCCGGAGGCGCACCATCCACCGACTGGCCCACAATGACCCGGTGAACGACCTCGCCCCGCTCCTCACCCCCGAGGGCCGCGCCCTCCTCGACGCCGTGCGCGGCACCGCCCCGGCCGACGAACTGGCCGTCGCCACCAGGCTGCGCCGCGAACACCCCGCCGAGCTGGTCTCGGCGGCGCTCGGACAGGCCCGGCTGCGGCAGCGGGCGGCGGCGAAGTTCGGGGCCGAGGACGCGGAGCGGATGTTCTTCACCCCGAACGGGGTCGAGCAGTCGACGCGCGCGAGTGTCGCCGCCCACCGCGCCGAGCGGATGAAGGCGCTCGGCGTGGCCTCGGTCGCCGACCTGTGCTGCGGGATCGGCGGCGACGCGATCGCGCTCGCCCGCGCGGGGATCAGGGTGCTCGCCGTGGACCACGACCCGCTGACGGCGGCGGTGGCCCGCGCCAACGCCGAGGCGCTCGGGCTCGCCGGTCTGATCGAGGTGCGCGAGGCGGACGTCACGGAGGTCGGCACGGACGGGTACGACGCCGTGTTCGTCGACCCGGCGCGACGGGGCGGCCGGGGACGGATCTTCGACCCGGAGGCCTACTCGCCGCCGCTGTCCTGGGCGGTCGGGGCGGCCCTGAAGGCCCCGCACGGCGCGCTGAAGGTCGCTCCCGGCATCCCGCACGAGGTCGTGCCCGCCGCGGCCGAGGCCGAGTGGATCTCCGACGGCGGGGACGTGAAGGAGGCCGTGCTGTGGTTCGGGACCGAGCCGGGCGCGGTGCGCGCCACCCTCCTCCCCGGCCCGCGCACCCTGCTCGGCACCGGTCTACCCGACCCGGAGGTGCGGCCGGTGGGGCGCTTCCTGTACGAGCCGGACGGCGCCGTCATCCGGGCCCACCTGGTGGCCGAGGTGGCCCGGGACCTGGACGGCGGCCTGGTCGACGAGACCATCGCCTACGTCACCGCGGACACGCTCCGGCCGACGCCGTACGCCACCGCCTACGAGATCACCGACCGGCTGCCCTTCAACGTCAAGAAGCTGAAGGCGCTGCTGCGGGAGCGCGGGGTGGGGATCCTCACCGTGAAGAAGCGCGGCTCGGCGGTGGAGCCGGAGGAGCTGCGCAGGAAGGTCAAGCCGCAGGGGCCGAACTCGGCGACCGTGTTCCTGACCCGGGTCGCGGGGGCGCCGACGATGCTCGTCGGCCACCCGGCGCCCGTCGGTCACCCGGCCTGAGCGGCCCGGCGCAGCAGCAGCTCCCGTTCCCGTTCGTTGCCGGTCAGCCGCGCGGCCCGCTCGAACTCCGCGCCCGCCTCGGCGGTGCGGCCCAGGCGCCGGAGCAGGTCGCCGCGGACGTTGGGGAGCAGGTGGTAGTCGCGCAGGGCCGGTTCGGCGGCGAGGGCGTCGACGATCCGCAGGGCCGGCTCCGGGCCCTCGGCCATCGACACGGCGACCGCGCGGTTGAGTTCGACCACCGGGGACGGGGCGCGGGCCGCGAGGAGGCCGTAGAGGGCGGCGATGGCACGCCAGTCGGTCTCCTCGTAGGAGGACGCGTGCGCGTGGCAGGCGGCGATCGCGGCCTGGAGGACGTACGGGCCGGGCACGCCGGCGGCCTCGGCCTCGGCGCGGCCCAGGGCGGTGATGCCGCGGGCGATGAGCATGCGGTTCCAGCGGCGGCGGTTCTGGTCCGCCAGCAGCACCGGTGTGCCGTCGGCGGTGGTGCGGGCGGCCGTCCGCGAGGACTGGAACTCCAGCAGCGCGGCCAGACCGTGCGCCTCGGGCTCCTTCGGCATCAGGGCGGCCAGCAGGCGGGCCAGCCGCAGGGCGTCCTCGCACAGGCCCGGACGCAGCCGGTCGTCGCCCGCCGTGGCCGCGTACCCCTCGTTGAAGATCAGGTAGACGACGTCGAGGACGGAGCCGAGCCGGGCCTCGCGGTCGGGCCCGTACGGCACCTCGAAGACGACGTTCCTGCGGGCCAGGGTGCGCTTGGCGCGGACGATCCGCTGGGCGACCGTCGGCTCGGGCGCGAGGAAGGCACGCGCGATCTCGGCCGTGGTGAGTCCGCCGAGCAGCCGCAGGGTGAGCGCGGTGCGGGCCTCGGCGGACAGCACGGGGTGACAGGTGGTGAAGATCAGGCGGAGGAGGTCGTCGTCGATGTCCTCGGGGTCGGCGGGCTCGGGCGCGGGTGCCGTCGTCTCCAGGTCCCGGCCGATCTCCGCGAGCTTGCGGGCGTACGTCTCCCGGCGGCGGACCAGGTCGACGGCGCGGTGCCTGGCGGTGGCGGTGAGCCAGGCGCCGGGGTTGTCGGGGACGCCCTCGCGGGGCCAGCGTTCCAGCGCGGCCAGCAGGGCGTCCTGCGTGAGTTCCTCGGCGATGCCGACGTCCCGGACGATACGCGCGACGGCGGCGACGACGCGGGGCGACTCCAGGCGGAAGACGGTCTCGATGGCGGCCGTGGCACTGCGGGGGCCGACGGCGGGCTGTTGATCCACAACCCGCCATCGAACACCTTCCGGCGGCCGCGGGGAAGCGGGTCAGCCCTCCTGGATCTCCCGGACCTCCAGGGTCATGGTCCAGTCGTCGCCGTGGGCCTTCAGGAAGCGCTTGGACCACTCCAGCGCCTCGGCCATGTCCTTGCACTGCAAGATCGCGTAGCCGCCGACGACCTCCTTGGTCTCGGTGAAGGGGCCGTCGGTGACGGAGATCCCGCCGCCGTTCAGATGGACGCGGGTCCCCTGCTCGGCGGGCATCAAGCCGGCCGTGTCGAGCATGACGCCGGCCTTGGTGATCTCCTCGATCAGCTCGCCCATGCGCTGCATCATCTCGGGGCTCGGGCCCTCGGCCGGCACGGTCGACTCGTCCATCTTCACCAGGGACATGAAGCGGGGCATGGTGGCTCCTCGGGTGGTGCGCGACCGGGCTCCTCCCGGCCTCTCACCTGCACGTCGAACGGGAGACGGTCGGATCGACACCTCCGGCGGAGAACTTCGACATTCTTTTCGGGGCGGGCCGGATCAGCTCAGAGGGCAGAAAGCAGGGCTCAGGGCTCAGGCCCGTCCGAGCGACTCCCACAGGTCGCCCGCCTCGGGCTCGTCGGGGACGACCCGGTTAGGGTCCGAGGAGGCCGACAGCACCGGCATGGTCACGGTGGTGACGTTCGCGGCGGACAGGCCCTTCAGGCTCCGGCCGAGTTCCGTCAGCTCGGTGAGGGAGTCGAGGCCGGTGTCGGTGGTGAGGCCGGCGGTGGCCGCGTCGGCGACCCGGTAGAGCCGGGCGGGGTCGGTCGCCAGGTCCGTCGTGGACATCTGCTCCAGCAGGGCCTTCACCAGGGTCTGCTGGAGGCCGATGCGGCCCAGGTCGCTGCCGTCGCCGATGCCGTGCCGGGTGCGGGCGAGGGCCCGGGTGCCGTCGAGGTGGTGGGTGCCGGCCGCGAGGCTGAGGTGGCTGTCCTCGTCCCCGGCCTCGCGCGTGCCGCCGCGCGCGTCCCCGTGCCCGTTCGCGTCGTTTCCCGTCACGCGGGGAACGTAGGTCCGAATGATGAGCGGACTGTGAGGAAAGGCACCCCGGGCAGGATTTCTTCGGAAAATCTTACGGTCGGCGCGTCACCTTCACCCCGGGGTCACCGTGGGCACCGGATCGCTCCCGCTCCACGATCCGTTGAACCCGAAGGTCACCGAACCGCCGTCGGGAACCGTTCCGTTGTACGGGGCGTTGGAACAGTCCGAAAGTTTCGGCTGTGCAACCGATTGGCTTCGGAGGAGTATAGGAGGCGTCGTCGCCACCCGTCGACACGTCACCTTCCGGCCAACGGCGGTGCTCCCGTGCTCGCCCGCACCACCAGGCTGGTCGCCAGTTCCACCCGGGTCGCCGCGGGCGCGTCCCCGGAGCGCCCCAGCTCCAGCACCAGCCGGGCGGCCGCCTCGGCCATCTCCGTCAGCGGCTGCCGTACGGTCGTCAGCGGCGGGCCGACCCAGCGGGCCACCGGCAGGTCGTCGAAGCCGACCACGCTGACGTCCTCGGGGATGCGCAGCCCGAGTTCGCGGGCGGCCTCGTAGAGACCGAGCGCCTGCAGGTCGTTGCCCGCGAACACGGCGGTGGGCCGGTCGGGGCGGGCGAGCAGCTCGCGGCCGAGCCGGTAGCCGGTCTCGTGGTGGAAGTCACCGGTCTTGACCATCCCCGGGTCGACCGGCAGCCCGGCCGTCTCCAGGGCCGCGCGGTAACCGTCGAGCCGGGCCCGGCTGCACATCATCTGCGGGGGTCCGCTGATCGCCCCGATCCGCCGGTGGCCCAGTTCGACCAGGTGCCGGGTGGCGGCGAGGCCGCCCTGCCAGTTGGTGGCGCCGATGGACGGCACGTCGGCGCCGGGGTCGCCCGCCGGGTCCATCACCACGAACGGGATGGACCGGCTGGTGAGCAGCGCCCGCTGGGACACGTCGAGCCCGGACAGCACGAGCACCACGCCGTGCGGGCGGCGCGCGGCCACCTGGTCGGCCCAGCTCCGTCCGGGGGTGAGCCGCCCGGCGCTCTCGCTGAGGACCACGCTCAGCCCGGCGTCCCGGGCCACGTTCTCCACGCCCCGGATGACCTCCATCGCCCAGGCGCTCTCCAGCTCGTGGAAGACCAGGTCGATCAGGGGCGAGCGGGTCGCCTCGGCCCGGCGCCGCCGGTAGCCGTGGGCGCGCAGCAGCTCCTCGACGCGGGTCCGGGTGGCGGGGGCCACGTCGGCACGGCCGTTGAGGACCTTCGAAACAGTCGGCGCCGAGACGCCGGCCTCGCGCGCGATCTCCGCGAGGGTGGCGGTCCGCGCCGCGGGACGCCGTGTGGGCCGGTCTTCCGTCCGCGTCTCAGTGGGCTCCGAGGGTGTCATGGCGGCGATCGTATCCCCGCGCTCCCTCTTGACGAACCCATGGGGACGCCATAGGTTCCCGGAACATTCGAAGTAAAGCTCGAAACATTCGCACCGTTGATTCCCGCTCTGGTGGCTCACCGACCTCTGACAGGAGCTTCATGACCACCGCCCCCTGGCGTGACCCCGCCCTGCCCGCGGCCGCCCGCGTCGACGACCTCCTCTCCCGGATGACCCTCAAGGAGAAGACCGCCCAGCTGTACGGCGTGTGGGTCGGCGCCGCGACGGACGGTGACGGAGTCGCCCCGCACCAGCACGACATGACCGCGGACTCCGCCGTCGACTGGGACGAGCTGATCACCGGGGGCCTCGGCCAGCTGACCCGCCCCTTCGGCACGGCCCCCGTGGACCCGGCGCTCGGCGCCCGCGCACTGGCCGGTGCCCAGCGCCGGATCGCCGCCGCCGGCCGCTTCGGCATCCCCGCGGTGGCGCACGAGGAGTGCCTGGCGGGCTTCACCGCCTGGCGCGCCACCGCCTACCCGGTCCCGCTCGCCTGGGGCGCCGCCTTCGACCCGCCGCTGGTCGAGGAGATGGCCCGGCACATCGGCCGCGACCTGCGCGCGGTCGGCGTCCACCAGGGCCTCGCCCCGGTCCTGGACGTCGTACGCGATCCGCGCTGGGGCCGGGTCGAGGAGACCATCGGCGAGGACCCGTACCTGGTCGGCACGGTCGGCGCGGCCTATGTGCGCGGCCTGGAGTCGGCGGGGATCGTCGCCACGCTCAAGCACTTCGCCGGGTACGCCTCCTCCGCCGGCGCCCGCAACCTGGCCCCGGTGCGGGCGGGCACCCGCGAGTTCGCGGACGTCACCCTGCCGCCGTTCGAGATGGCGCTGCGCGAGGGCGGCGCCCGCTCCGTCATGGCGGCCTACACCGAACGCGACGGCGTGCCGGCCTCCGCCGACCCGGAGCTGCTCACCCGGCTCCTGCGGGAGGAATGGGGCTTCACGGGCACCGTGGTCGCCGACTACTTCGGCATCGGCTTCCTCCAGACCCTGCACCGGGTGGCGGGCACGCCCGTGCAGGCCGCCCGGCTGGCGCTGGAGGCCGGCATCGACGTCGAGCTGCCGACGGTGAAGTACTACGGCGACGCGCTGGTCGCGGCCGTCCGCGCGGGCGAGGTCCCCGAGGAGCTGATCGACCGGTCCGCACGCCGGGTCCTGCTCCAGAAGTGCGAACTGGGCCTCCTGGACGAGGACTGGCAGCCCGAGGTTCCGGAGCGGGTCGACCTCGACCCGCCGGCCAACCGCGCGGTGGCCCGCCGGCTGGCCGAGGAGTCCGTGGTCCTGCTGGACAACCCGGACGGTCTGCTCCCCCTCTCCCCCGACACCCGGATCGCGGTCGTCGGCCCGCGGGCGGCGGACGCCCTGGCGATGCTCGGCTGCTACTCCTTCCCCTCCCACGTCCTGACCCACCACCCCGGGACCGAGCTCGGCATCGAGATCCCCACGGTGCTGGAGTCGCTGCGCGCCGAACTCCCCGACGCCAAGGTGACGTTCGCCGAGGGCTGCCCGGTCTCCGACCCGGACGTCACGGGCATCGAGGAGGCCGTGGCCAGGGCCGCGGAGGCGGACGTGTGCGTGGCGGTCCTGGGCGACCGGGCGGGCCTGTTCGGCCGGGGCACCTCGGGCGAGGGCTGCGACGTGGCGGACCTGCGCCTGCCCGGCGTGCAGGGCGCGTTGCTGGACGCGCTGGTCGCCACCGGCGTGCCGGTGGTGCTGGTCCTGCTCACCGGCCGCCCCTACGCACTCGGCCGCTGGCACGGCCGCCTGGGCGCCGTCGTGCAGGCCTTCTTCCCCGGCGAGGAGGGCGGCCCGGCGGTGGCGGGGGTGCTGTCGGGCCGCGTCAACCCCTCGGGCCGGCTGCCCGTGAGCGTGCCCCGGGTGACGGGCGGTCAGCCGTGGACCTACCTCCAGCCGCCCCTGGGCCTGGCCGGGGAGGTCAGCAACCTGGACCCGACCCCGCTGTACCCCTTCGGGCACGGCCGCTCGTACACCACGTTCGCCTGGGAGGACGTCGACGCGCCGGAGACCTCCCTCGGCACGGACGGCTCGTACGACCTGTCGCTGACCGTCCGCAACACCGGCGACCGCGCGGGCGCCGACGTCGTGCAGCTCTACCTGCACGACCCGGTGGCCGGCGTGACCCGGCCCGACGTACGGCTGATCGGCTACCAGCGGCTGGAACTGCCCGCGGGCGGGTCGGCGCGCGTCACCTTCCGCTTCCACACCGACCTGTCGGCCTTCACCGACCGCGCCGGGCGGCGCGTGGTGGAGCCGGGCGACCTGGAGCTGCGGCTGGGGGCGTCCAGCGCGGACGCGCGGCACACGGTGCGGCTCAGCCTCACGGGGCCGGTGCGGGAAACGGGGCCGGACCGGCAACTGCGCTGCGAGACGCGGGTGTCGGAGCGGGGGTAGGGACCCGGGCGGGGGGCCCGGCTCAGTCCGGGTCCACCGCCTCGAACCGCCACCGGTGCACGGCCCGTGTGACCAAACCCCCGTCGGGATCCGGGAGTTCCGGGAGGTCCGCGTCGAACTCCGCGTCCCACCAGGTGATGACGAGGACCCGGTCCTGCGGGGCACGGAAGGTCTCACGGCGCACGGGAGGGCGCGGGAGCCGCTGCTCCCGCGCCCACGCCAGCAGTTCCGCGCCCCGGCCGTCCGCGGCCCTGGCCTCCCACATCAGCGCGACGGTCATGAGTACAGGTTGTCCTCACCGACCGCGTGCACGTGGTCGTGGTCGTGGGCCCGGCCCGGCACGTGCGGGTCGGTCACCGGCAGGGACGAGTCCGCCGACAGGTCCCAGTCGGAGGCGGACCGGCCCCGGGCCACCATCTCCGCGCCGAGCGCCGCGACCATCGCGCCGTTGTCCGTGCACAGCTTGGGCCGGGGCACCCGCAGCCGGATGCCGGCCGCCTCGCAGCGCTCCTGGGCCAGCACGCGCAGCCGGGAGTTGGCCGCGACGCCGCCGCCGATCATCAGGTGGTCGACGCCCTCGTCGCGGCAGGCGCGGACGGCCTTGCGGGTCAGCACGTCCACCACCGCCTCCTGGAAGGAGGCCGCCACGTCCCGCACCGGCACCTCCTCGCCGGCGGCCCGCTTCGCCTCGATCCAGCGGGCGACCGCCGTCTTGAGACCGGAGAAGGAGAAGTCGTACGCCGGGTCGCGCGGCCCGGTCAGGCCGCGCGGGAAGGCGATCGCGGACGGGTCGCCCTCGCGCGCGTACCGGTCGATGACCGGGCCGCCGGGGAAGCCCAGGTTCAGCACGCGGGCGATCTTGTCGAAGGCCTCGCCCGCCGCGTCGTCGATCGTCGCGCCCATCGGGCGGACGTCGGAGGTGATGTCCGAGGAGAGCAGCAGGGAGGAGTGGCCGCCGCTCACCAGCAGGGCCATCGTCGGCTCCGGCAGCGGGCCGTGCTCCAGCTGGTCCACGCAGATGTGCGAGGCGAGGTGGTTCACGCCGTACAGCGGTTTGCCGAGGGCGTACGCGTACGCCTTCGCCGCCGACACGCCGACCAGCAGCGCGCCCGCCAGGCCGGGACCCGCCGTCACGGCGATGCCGTCGAGGTCCCTCGCGGACACGCCGGCCTCCTTCAGCGCCCGGTCGATGGTCGGGACCATCGCCTCCAGGTGCGCCCGGCTCGCCACCTCCGGCACCACCCCGCCGAAGCGGGCGTGCTCGTCGACGCTGGAGGCGACGGCGTCCGCCAGCAGGGTGGTGCCGCGGACGATGCCGACGCCGGTCTCGTCACAGGAGGTCTCGATGCCGAGGACGAGCGGTTCGTCAGTCATTGATCTCGGTTCCTTGTACTGATGTCGGTTCCGTGGCGGAGCCGCTGTCGGATGCCGTGGTCAGGCGCATGACCAGGGCGTCCACGTTCCCCGGCTGGTAGTAGCCGCGCCGGAAGCCGATGGGCTGGAAGCCGAAGCGCTGGTACAGCTTCTGCGCGCGGACGTTGTCGACGCGGCACTCCAGCATGACCTCGGCGCACTCGAAGGCGGTCGCGGCCCGCAGCAGCTCGGCCAGCAGCCGGCCGCCCAGTCCGGTGCCCCAGTGGTCCTGGGCGACGGCGATGGTCTGGACGTCGGCCAGGTCTCCGGAGGAGGCCAGGCCCGCGTAGCCGACGATGCGGTCACCGTCCTCGGCCACCACGTACCGGCGGGTCGCCTCGGGGCCGCGGGAGTGCGCCAGCTCGGACCAGAACATGCCGCGCGACCAGGCGTCCTCGGGAAAGAGGGCCTTCTCGAGTTCCAGGACGGGATCGATGTCCCACCAGCGCATCTCGCGCAGCGCGGGGGTTGCGGGTTCGGTCACTTGGGGGTGACCACCTTGTAGTTCTTGGGGACCTGGGCGTCGGGCCGGCGCAGGTAGAGCGGCCGGGGCGCCGGGAGCTCCTCGCCGGCGGCCAGCTTCTCGGCGGCCAGGGAGGCGAGCGCGGCGGCGGACACGTGCTCCGGCTCGTGCGCCGCGGGGAAGGTGTCCGGGTAGAGCAGCGCGCCCGCGCCGACCGCGGGCAGCCCCGCCACCTGCTCGGCGATGTCGGCCGGCCGGTCGACGGCGGGCCCGGTGAGGCGGGTGCGGGAGTCGGCGTAGCGCGCCCAGTAGACCTCCTTGCGGCGGGCGTCGGTCGCCACGACGAAGGGGCCTTCGAGGTCGGCGGCGTACGCGAGGCCGTCGAGGGTGCACAGGCCGTACACGGGCACGCCGAGCGCGAGCCCGAAGGTGTCGGCGGTCATCAGGCCGACGCGCAGCCCGGTGTACGGGCCGGGGCCGGTGCCGACGACGATCCCGGTGACGGCGTCGAGCCGGCGCCCCGTGGCGGCGAGGAGACGGTCGACGGCCGGCAGCAGCAGCTCACCGTGCCGGCGCGCGTCCACCTGGCCGGCGGAGGCGAGGACGTCCGTTCCGTCGTGCAGGGCGACGGTGACGGCGGGGGTGGCGGTATCCAGAGCGAGCAAGAGCACGCCAACAGCGTACGGCTCGCGGGGCCCGGGCACGGCCGCCCGGGCACGGAGGTCACCGGCTGCTAACGTCGCGGCCAGGCACGGACGTACGACGAAGAGGTGGTCGCGGTGGCAGGCAGCAGCTCGACTTTCGTGGCCGTGCTCACCGCGGCGGCCGTCGCGACCGTCGGGTTCCTCGCCTACCAGGCCTCGGCGAGCGTGCCGGCCGGCCTCGCCGCGCCGCGGGCGAACGCCTCCGCCGCGACGACGAAGGCGCCGCGCGACACCAGGAACCCCACCGCGCTGCCGGCCGGCTCGGGCACGGGCGCGCGGGTGGTGTACTCGGTGGCCGACGACCGGGTGTGGCTGGTGGCCGCGGACGGCAGGGCCGAGCGCACCTTCCAGGTCACCCCCGGCAGCGTCGACCC
Organism: Streptomyces sp. NPDC017202; assembly: GCF_044331705.1. Lineage (NCBI taxonomy): Bacteria > Bacillati > Actinomycetota > Actinomycetes > Kitasatosporales > Streptomycetaceae > Streptomyces > Streptomyces sp. NPDC017202. Next base: position 77,384 of record NZ_JBIRNP010000006.1, read on the forward strand.
GCTCCCCGGCACCTACGCCGTCACCTCCCGCTCGCGCGCCGTCACCGGCACCGACGGCACCCCCATCGAGCACGTGGTGCGCTTCACCGGCGTCAAGGGTGTGTCGATCGGCTTCAGCGCGGCGGTCGACGGCTCGACACCGGCCCCCGACCCGACCGCGAAGACGGGTGGCATCCGTGCCTCACGGGCGGACGGGAACGCCGTCTGGAAGTTCGCGACGATCGGGCAGCGGGTCGTCGTGATCCCGTAGAGGCCGTGGTGGCCCCGGGGACGGACCGGCGACGACGGACGGGGAACGGGCGGTCAGGCGGCTTCGCGGTGCCGCTTCCCGTCGTGGGCGGGCCGCTTCCCGGGGTGCGCGGGCTCGGGCCCGCGCGGCGGCCGGGACACGGCCTCCGCGGCGGCGCAGGACGCCAGCAGGTCGCGCATGGACACCCCGGCGAGGGCGGACGGCCGCCGCGGGGCCTGGGGCTCGGTGGCCGGCATGGACGCCTCCTGGGGGCCGGGCGGACCTAGTTAGGTAGACCTAACCAAGGGCGGAACACCATGTGACCACGCCCGGCAGGCAGAACGCAACATTTTGCCGACGCCCTGTCGGAACCTTCGCCCGCATTCGTCGGGGGCACGGCCCGCCCGCGTTCGTCGGAGGCACGGCCCGCCCGCACCGCACCCCCGCGCCGCATACCCGGGCGGCGGGCCGGCCCGTACCCGCGGCCACGCCGGCCGGCCGCGGCAGGCGATCGGCCGAGGCCGTCGACCAGCCGGTGCCGCCGACCGGACCGGGCCACCGGCGCGCCCGGGCCGGCTCCCGCGGCCGCCCCGCTCAGGCCGCCAGCACGCTCAGGTCCGCCGACGCCCACCGGTCGCCCAGACCGGTGACCGTCACCTGCCGCACCTCGTCCGTCGTGTCGCCCACGGCCCGGTGGATGCGCACCTGGAGCCGCTCCTCGGTCAGCTCCTCGACCTTGCCCTCGCCCCACTCCACGACGATCACGGACTCGGGCAGGGACACGTCGAGGTCCAGGTCCTCCATCTCGTCGAGCCCGCCGCCCAGGCGGTACGCGTCGACGTGGACGAGCGGCGGACCGCCCTGGAGGGAGGGGTGGACCCGGGCGATCACGAAGGTGGGCGAGGTGACCGCGCCCCGCACGCCGAGTCCCTCGCCGAGGCCGCGCGTCAGTGTCGTCTTGCCCGCGCCCAGCTCGCCGCTGAGCATCACGAGATCGCCCGCGCGCAGCAGTTCGGCCAGGCGCCGGCCCAGGTCCCGCATCTGCTCGGGGGAGGTGACGGTCAGCTCGGTCTCAGCCGGGTTGCGCGCTGCTGCTGGTGCTTCCATAGCCACCCACGGTAACGCCTGCCGGTACGGCGCCCGCGCGGGTGAGCAGGTCGGCGAGCCGGTCGGTGACGACCTCCGGGTGCTCCAGCATCACGAGGTGACCGGCGTCGGGGACGAGCACCAGCTCGGCGTCCGGCAGCAGGTCGGCGATGGCCTCGCTGTGTTCGCTCGGCGTCACCAGGTCCCCGATGCCGGCCAGCACCAGTACCGGCATGTCGCTGAAGCAGGCGAGCGCCTCGGTCTTGTCGTGGTCGGTGAAGGCCGGGTAGAACTCGGCGACCACGTCGATCGGCGTGCCCTCGATCATCCGCTCGGCGAAGCGGGCGACGGCCGGATCCACGTCCCGCGAGGCGAACGAGTACCGCTTGATGATCCCGGCGAACAGGTCGGCGGTGGCCCGCCGCCCCTTCTCCACCAGCGCGGCCTGCTGGCCCAGCGCCTTCAGCACGCCCGGCAGCACCCGCCGCACGGCGTTCACCCCGGCGACCGGCAGACCGAAGTTGACCTCGCCGAGCCGCCCGGACGACGTACCGACGAAGGCGGTGGCGACGACCCGCTCGAGGATCAGCTCGGGGAACTGCGCGGCCAGCGCCATGACGGTCATGCCGCCCATCGAGTGCCCGACGAGCACGATCGGCCCCTCCGGCACGGCCGCGTCGATGACGGCCTTCAGGTCGCGGCCCAGCTGCTCGATGGTGAGCGGCTCGCCGTCCCGCAGCTGGGCCGCCCCGCGCGCGGACCGGCCGTGGCTGCGCTGGTCCCAGTGCACGGTCCGTACGACGCCCCGCAGGGCCGCCCGCTGGAAGTGCCAGGAGTCCTGGGTGAGGCAGTAGCCGTGGCTGAAGACGACGGTGACGGGGAGCGGGGCCTTGCGGCCGAACAGCCTGCGCCGGCGGTTCGCCGGCCCGCCCTGCGGCTCGACGTCGTCGACCTCGTAGTACAGCTCGGTGCCGTCGTCGGCGAAGGCCTTGCCGGGGGTGCCGCGGAGGGCGCCGTACGGGCCCGTCGAATCGAGGGCGAGGCGGGCCTTGGCCCGCATGCCCCGTCCGACGGTCATCCGCTCCAGGGCGACTCCGGCGGCGGCGCCCGCGGCGATCACGCCTATCGCGGCCCCCGCGATGCCGGTCGCCCGGCGCCAGCCGCCGGCCCCCGTGGCGGAGGCGGCGTCGACGACCGCCGAGGCGGCACCCGCCAACGCCTCCGCGCTGCTCTCGCTCACGTACCGCTCCTCTTCGCCGGGTGTCGCAGGGTGTGCAGGATGCCGCCGGGCGCCGGGGTGCCCGGCGCGCGGACACCCGTTTGGTTCCTCGTTCACATGAATCGCATGCACAGGAATCGCCTGCGCATGTACGGGGGACGCGGGTGCGCTCAGAAGAGCGCGCTCACGGGGTCCGGTCCGCCTCGTCCGTCTCGTCCGTGTAGACGCGCGGGACGCGTGCTCCGATGCGCGTGACGATCTCGTACGCGATGGTGCCCGCGGCCTGCGCCCAGTCCTCGGCGGTGGGCTCGCCCCGGTCGCCGGGGCCGAAGAGCACCGCCTCCTCGCCGGGGGCGGGCTCGTCGCCGCCCAGGTCGACGACGAACTGGTCCATCGCGATCCGCCCGGCGACCGTACGCCACTTGCCGCCGACGAGGACGGGACCGGTGCCGGAGGCGTGCCGGGGGACGCCGTCGGCGTAGCCGAGGGGGACCAGGCCGAGGGTGGTGTCGCCGGGGGTCGTGTAGTGGTGGCCGTAGCTGACGCCGTGGCCGCCCGGCACGTGCTTGACCAGGGCCAGCGAGGCCGACAGCGTCATCACCGGGCGCAGTCCGAGGTCGGCGGCGGAGCCCAGCTCGGGGCTCGGGGAGACGCCGTACATGGCGATGCCCGGCCGGACCAGGTCGAAGTGGGTCTCGGGGAGGGTCAGCACGGCCGGCGAGTTGGCGATGTGCCGCACCTCGGGCCGTACGCCGTGCTCCTCGGCGTACGCCAGCATCTCGCGGAAGCGGGCCAGCTGGGCGGCGACGGACGGGTGGCCGGGTTCGTCGGCGCAGGCGAAGTGCGACCACAGGCCGGTGATCCGGACGAGGCCCGCGCGCTCGGCGCGCAGCGCCTCGGCGACCAGTTCGGGCCAGTCGGCGGGCTGGCAGCCGTTGCGCCCGAGGCCCGTGTCGGCCTTGAGCTGCACGCGGGCGGCCCGCCCGGCGAGCCGTGCCCCCTCGACCGCCTCGCGCAACGCCCACACACCGCTCACGGACACGTCCAGGTCCGCCTCGACGGCCTCCCGCCAGGGCCCGCCCGGAGTCCACAGCCAGCACATGATCCGGACGTCCGCCGGCAGGCCCGCCCCGGCGCGCAGCGCGAGGGCCTCCTCCGGGGTGGCGGTGCCGATCCAGGTGGCGCCCGCCTCGACGGCGGCGCGGGCGCAGGGCACCGCGCCGTGGCCGTATCCGTCGGCCTTCACCACGGCCATGAACGCCGCGCCGGGCGCCTTCGCGCGCAGCGCGCGCACGTTGGCCCGCAGCGCGGCCAGATCGATCTCGGCCCGGGCGCGCGGCGGGGCGCCGGTCGGCTGTGCAGTCTCACTCATCGCGCCCAGTCTCTCAGAGCCCCCTGACGCGCACGGAGAGCCGGGCCGGACAGCGGGCGGCACGGGGCGTTCCCGCCTGTCCGGGGCCTCCCGGGGGGAGTTCGGGGCCGGGGCCTCCCGAGGGGTCCGGGGCCGGGGCCGCGCGGGCGGGAACCCTGCCCCGCCTCACTCCCGTACGACATCGCGCCAGGCCCTCGCCACCGCCTCCGCCACCTCGTGCGCCCCCACCGGGGCGCCCGCCGCCGCGAACCGCCCGGCCAGCCCGTGCAGGTACGCCCCCGCGCTGCCGGCGTCCACCGCCGACAACCCCGCGGCCAGCAACGACCCCGCCACCCCCGAGAGCACGTCCCCGCTGCCGGCCGTGGCCAGCCACGGCGTCCCCGTCGGGTTCACCCGCACCGCGCCCGCACCGCCCTCCCCCGCGACCACCGTCGTGGCTCCCTTCAGCAGCACGGCCGCCCCGTACCGCCCCGCCAGCTCCCGCACGGCGGCCAGCCGCCCCGCCTCGACCTCCTCCCGCGACACCCCCAGGAGCGCCGCCGCCTCCCCGGCGTGCGGGGTCATCAGCGTCGGCGCCGTCCGCCCGCGCACCGCGTCCACGTCGGCGAGCCGCAGCCCGTCCGCGTCGATCAGCACCGGCACGTCGGAGGCGAGCACCTCCGCCACGGTGCCGGCGTCGTCCCCGGCGCCGGGCCCGACGACCCACGCCTGCACCCGCCCGGCCCGCCCGGGCCCCCGGTCGGACACCAGCGTCTCGGGGTAGCGCGCGAGCACGGCCTGTCCGGCGGGCCCGACGTACCGTACGGCCCCCGCCCCGCCCCGCAGTGCGCCGGCGACCGCCAGGACGGCCGCGCCCGGATAGCGCGCGGACCCGGCGGCGATCCCGACCACCCCGCGCCGGTACTTGTCGCTCTCGGCACCCGGCACGGGCAGCAGCCGGGCCACGTCGGCGTGCTGGAGGGCCTCCAGTTCCGGCTCGCCGGGCAGGTCGAGGCCGATGTCGACGAGCCGCACCGACCCGGCGTGCTCGCGCCCCGGATCGACCAGCAGGGCCGGCTTGTGGGTCCCGAAGGTCACGGTGAGGTCGGCCCGGACGGCGGCGCCCCGCACCTCGCCGGTGTCGGCCTCGACGCCGCTGGGCAGGTCGACGGCGACGACGGCGGCCCGGGACGCGTCGGCCAGCGCGGCGAGCCGTGCCGCGTCCTCGCGCAGTCCGCCGCGCCCGCCGATCCCGACGATGCCGTCGAGGACGAGGTCGGCCCGCCGGATCGGCCCGCCGGCGTCCTGGGGCGCCACGGTCCGGCCACCGGCCCGCAGCAACGCGGCCAGCCCGCCGGCGTGCTCGCGTCCGGGAGCGAGCGGCACGGCCGTCACGCCCGCGCCGCGCCGGGCCAGCCGGGCCCCGGCGTACAGGGCGTCACCCCCGTTGTCGCCGCTCCCGACGAGCAGGACGACCCGGCGTCCGTACACCCGCCCCATCAGATCGGCACAGGCGGCGGCGAGCCCGGCGGCGGCCCGCTGCATCAGGGCGCCCTCCGGGAGCCGCGCCATCAGGTCCCGCTCGGCGGCCCGGACCGTGTCCACGCAATAGGCAGTACGCATGGGCCCAGTCAAACACCGGGCCCCCCGCCGGGGGCGGACCCGCCCCGCCCGCCCGTCCCGCCGCGGTCACCCTTCCGCGATCACCACCGCCGAGGCGACACCGGCGTCATGACTGAGCGACACGTGCCAGGACTGCACGCCCAGTTCGGCGGCCCGGGCGGCGATGCTCCCGCGCACCCGCAGCCGCGGCTGCCCGCTGTCCTCCACGTACACCTCCGCGTCCGTCCACAGCAGACCCGCGGGAGCGCCCAGCGCCTTGGCGAGGGCCTCCTTCGCCGCGAACCGGGCCGCGAGCGAGGCGACGCCCCGCCGCTCCCCGCTCGGCAGCAGCAACTCGCTCTCCAGGAAAAGGCGTTGGGCCAGCGCGGGCGTACGTTCCAGCGATGCCGCGAACCGGTCGATCTCGGCCACGTCGATACCGACCCCGATGATGCTCATGCCGAGCACCCTACGGCGGGAGGACCGTGAGCCCCGGTCGCCCACGCGGCTGTCGGAGCCGGCTGCTAGCCTGCGGCGACTTGATCACACGGTCGCACCGCTCGCACACGGACCGACCGCAGACCGACCACAGACCGATCAGCACACGTCACATCATCACTTCACCGCCCGCGCCCTGGGGGGCCAGTCGGCGCGCGCGGAAGGCAACGCCAGGGGGCGGGGGCATGAGCAGCACCACCAAAGGCGGATCCACGGGCTCTCCGGGACCGACCTTCGACCCGTACGACAACACACCCGAGCTGGTCCCGCTGCGCACGGCCGCGCGGGCCGGTGACTGGCCCGCCGTCCGGGCCTTCGTCAAGGGGCTGGACTCGGCCGAGAAGATCTCGATGGTCTCGTCCGTCCTCGCCGAGACCCCCGGCGCCGAGACCTTCCTGGAGCGGGCCGCCGCCGAACTCCCCGCCGATCCCCTGCCGCGCACCCTGCTCGCCGAACGGTACGTCCACATCGGCTGGGACATCCGCAGCGGCGCCCGCGCGCAGGACGTCTCGCGGGACCAGTTCGAGCAGTTCCACTCCTGGCTGCGCCGGGCCGAGCAACTGCTGATCGAGGTGTGCGCGGAGCAGCCGGCGTACAGCCCCGCCTGGACGGTCCGGCTGACCACCGCGCGCGGCCTCCAGCTGGGGCAGGCCGAGGCGCGCCGCCGCTACGACCGGCTGTCCGCCCACCACCCGCACCACTACCGCGCGCAGACGCAGCTGCTCCAGCAGCTCTGCCCGAAGTGGGGCGGCACCTGGGAGGCGGCGCACGCCTTCGCCCGCGAGTGCGCGACCGCAGCGCCGGACGGCTCGAACTCGGGCGCCGTGGTGGCCCTCGCCCACATCGAGCACTGGCTGGACCTGGACAGTCCCGACGACGCGGCCTACCTGCGCGGTGTGCCGGTCCGCGACGATCTGCGCTTCGCCGCGCAGGTCTCGGTCCTGCACCCCGCCCACCGCCCCGACTGGTACTCCGTCGGCGCGCACAGCGCCTTCGCGTTCGCCTTCTCGATGGGCGGCCACCACGCCGACGCGGCCCCGCACTTCGCCTTCCTCGGCGACCGGGCCACGGAGTTCCCGTGGCAGTACACGGGTGACCCGAAGGCGTCGTTCCTGACGTTCCGCAAGCTCGCGACACAGGCCTGAGGGGGCACCGGCACATGACGACCGACCTGCACGACCCGAGCGGCCTCGCCGCTCTCGACGGCCTGATCTCCCACACCACCGTCCAGGGCATCCCCACCCTGTACACCGCCGGCTCCGGGAACGAGGTCAGCGCCGGACTGTTCTTCCGGGTGGGCCGCGCCGACGAGACCCTGGCCACCGCCGGGATCACGCACCTCGTCGAGCACCTCGCCCTGCACCGCCTCGGCCTGTCCGACCTGCACTACAACGGCGCCACGGCGAACGCGTACACCCTCTTCCACGTCACCGGCGGCGAGGAGGAGGTCGTCACCCACCTCAACAGCGTGTGCGCGGGCCTGCGGGACCTGCCGATGGACCGGCTGGAGACCGAGAAGGAGATCCTGCGCACGGAGGCGGCGAGCCGCGGCGGCGGCCCCCAGTCCCCGCTCGCGCTGTGGCGTTACGGCGCCCAGGGCTACGGCCTGTCCAGCTACAACGAACTGGGCACCTGGAGCCTCACCCCGGACCAGGTCCGGCACTGGGCCGAGACCCGCTTCACCCGGGACAACGCGGTGCTGTGGATCACCAGCGACCACGTGCCGGAGGGCCTCGACCTGGTCCTGCCCGCGGGAACCCGCTCGCCGGCCCCGGCCGCGACCGGCGCGCTGCCCGTCACCCCGGCCTACATCCACGGCGACGACGGCCACGTCGTCCTCACCTCGGTGCTGCGCCGCTCCACCGCGGCCGCCGTCTTCGCCGACGTCCTCGGCCGGGCCCTCTTCCACGACCTGCGCCAGCAGGGCGGCTACTCCTACACCGCGGAGGCCGACTACTCCCCGCGCGACGCCGCCTTCGCCACCCTCACCGCCCACGCGGACTCCCTGCCGCAGAAGCAGGACGCGGTCGTCGGCGGCTTCGTCGACGCCCTCGCCCGGCTGCGCGCGGGCCGCATCGAGCAGTCCGAACTGGACGCCGTGCGCGGCAAGATGCTCAAGATGTACGACACGCCCGACCTCGGCGCCGCCAGTCTCCCGTCGTACGCGCTGAACGTGCTGCTCGGGCACCCGCTCCTCTCCCCCGAGCAGCACCGGGCCGAGCTGAACGCGGTCACGGTCGCCGACCTGCACGAGGTGGCCCGGCAGGCCTGGGACTCCGCCCTGATCCAGGTGCCCGGCCGGGGCGTGGACTGGGCCGGCTTCACCCTGGCCCCCCAGTCCTCCCCGGCCGCCGTCACCGGCACCCGGCACCCGTCCCGGGAGGACGACCGGGTCGCGCTGGTCATCGGCGCCGAGGGTGTCACCCTGGAGACCCCGAAGGGCCCGGTCACGGTCCGCTACGACGCCTGTGCCGCGATGACCACCCGGCCGGACGGCGCCCGCGCGCTCACCGGCCACGACGGCTTCGCGGTCACCGTCGAGCCGACCCTGTTCGAGGGCGTCACCGCCGAACGCGTCGCGGCCCTGGACGCGGCGGTCCCCGCCGCGTGCGTCGTCCCGATGCCGGCCCGCACCCCCGAGCAGATCCCGCAGCCGCGCCGGCCGGCCCCGGAGCCGGCCGTCGGGCGGGGCGGGGCGAGGGGCCGGACGAGCGGCTGGGGCTGGACGGCCCTCGTCGTCCTGCTGCCCGTACTGGCCGCGGCCTGGGCCGCGCTCGGCGTCTACCTGATCGCCGATCGGATCGACGAGGGCCGCGTACCGCCCATCGGCGGCACGCTCGGGATCATCGCCCTGGAACTGGCCCTGCTCCGCTGGACCCGCACGGCGAACCTGCGCCGCAAGCAGGCCCGCGGCTGACCGACGGGGGCGACGGGGGCGACGGGGGCGACGAGGGCGACGAGGGCGACGAGGGCGCCTACTCCACCGTGACCGACTTCGCCAGGTTCCGGGGCTGGTCCACCTCGTTCCCCCGCGCCGTGGCCAGCTCGCAGGCGAACACCTGCAACGGCACCGTCGCCACCAGCGGCTGCAACAGCGTCGGCGTCGCGGGGATCCGCACGAGGTGGTCGGCGTACGGCACGACCACCTCGTCCCCCTCCTCCGCGATGACGATCGTCCGCGCGCCCCGCGCCCGGATCTCCTGGATGTTGGAGACGATCTTGTCGTGCAGCACGGACCGCCCCCGCGGGGACGGCACCACGACGACGACCGGCAGGTCCTCCTCGATGAGCGCGATCGGCCCGTGCTTCAGCTCACCGGCCGCGAAGCCCTCGGCGTGCATGTACGCCAGCTCCTTCAGCTTCAGCGCGCCCTCCAGGGCCACCGGATGGCCCACGTGCCGGCCGAGGAACAGCACGGTGTTCTTGTCGGCGAGCGACCGCGCCAGCTCCCGCACCGGCTCCATGGTCTCCAGCACCCGCTCGACCTCCCCGGAGATCCGCGCCAGGTCCCGCACGACGGCCCGGATCTCGTCCCCCCACTGGGTGCCGCGCACCTGGCCGAGGTACAGGGCGACGAGGTAGCAGGCCACCAGCTGCGTCAGGAACGCCTTGGTGGAGGCGACGGCCACCTCGGGCCCGGCATGGGTGTACAGCACCGCGTCCGACTCGCGCGGGATGGTCGACCCGTTGGTGTTGCAGATCGCCAGCACCTTGGAGCCCTGCTCGCGGGCGTGCCGCAGCGCCATCAGGGTGTCCATGGTCTCGCCGGACTGCGAGATCGCGATCACGAGCGACCGCGCGCCCAGGATGGGGTCCCGGTACCGGAACTCGCTGGCCAGCTCCACCTCGCAGGGGATCCGCGTCCAGTGCTCGATGGCGTACTTGGCGATCAGCCCCGCGTGGAACGCCGTGCCGCAGGCGACGATGACGACCTTGTCGACCTCGCGCAGCTCCGCGGCCGGGATCCGCACCTCGTCCAGGGTCAGCGCGCCGGAGACGTCGATCCGGCCGAGCAGGGTGTCGGCGACGGCCTTGGGCTGCTCGGCGATCTCCTTGAGCATGAAGTAGTCGTGGCCCCCCTTCTCCGCGGCCGACGCGTCCCAGTCGACGTGGTACGAGCGCACCTCGGCCGGACGGCCGTCGAAGCCGGTGACCGTCACCCCGTCCCGGCGCAGCTCCACCACCTGGTCCTGGCCCAGCTCGATCGCCGACCGCGTGTGGGCGATGAACGCGGCGACGTCAGAGGCGAGGAAGGCCTCACCGTCCCCGACGCCCACCACCAGCGGCGAGTTGCGGCGCGCCCCGACCACCACGTCCGGCTCGTCGGCGTGCACCGCGACGAGCGTGAACGCCCCCTCCAGCCGTCGGCACACCCGCCGCATGGCCTCCGCGAGGTCACCGGTCGCCGAGTACTCCTCGGCGAGCAGATGGGCCACGGCCTCGGTGTCGGTCTCGGAGCGCAGCTCGTGCCCGCGCTCGGCCAACTCGGCCCGCAGCGCGGCGAAGTTCTCGATGATCCCGTTGTGCACGACGCAGACGCGTCCGGCGTTGTCGAGGTGCGGATGGGCGTTGGCGTCGGTGGGCCCGCCGTGCGTGGCCCACCGCGTGTGCCCGAGGCCGGTCGTCCCGGCCGGCAGCGGCCGGGCCCCCAGTTCCTTCTCCAGATTGACGAGTTTGCCCGCCTTCTTGGCGGCGGCGAGCCCTCCGTCCGCCAGGACGGCGACGCCCGCCGAGTCGTATCCCCGGTACTCCAGCCGCTTCAGTCCGGCCATGACGACCTCGAGGGCCGGCTGGGCCCCCACGTATCCCACGATTCCACACATGACCGGCAGCGTACGGCGGGACAGCGCCCCGAAAGGGCCTCCACGTGCCCGAATTCGGAAATTCCCACGGGGGTACGCACGCCTCGGCGACACCTCACGTCCATCGGCGGCCGGGGTGACGGATCCCACCTGCCATCCTGTTCGAACTCCGTTAACAATGGACTGTGATCTCTCCGGTCCCCTCGATACCGCGGAGCGCCCACCGGCCCCGGCCGGAGGCGACTCCCTACGTCGACCTCACCCGTTCCGAGTGGAGCGCGCTGCGCGACAAGACGCCGCAGCCCCTCACGGCCGAGGAGGTCGAGCAGCTGCGCGGCCTCGGTGACGTCATCGACCTCGACGAGGTCCGTGACATCTACCTCCCGCTGTCCCGGCTGCTGAACCTGTACGTGGGCGCCACCGACGGCCTGCGCTCGGCCCTGAACACCTTCCTCGGCGAACAGGGCTCCCAGTCCGGCACCCCGTTCGTCATAGGAGTCGCCGGCTCGGTGGCGGTGGGCAAGTCCACGGTCGCCCGCCTCCTCCAGGCCCTCCTGTCGCGCTGGCCGGAACACCCGCGCGTCGAGCTGGTCACCACCGACGGCTTCCTGCTGCCCACCAGGGAGCTGGAGTCCCGCGGCCTGATGTCGCGGAAAGGTTTCCCCGAGTCGTACGACCGCCGCGCCCTCACCCGGTTCGTCGCCGACGTCAAGGCCGGGAAGGGCGAGGTCACCGCACCCGTGTACTCCCACCTGATCTACGACATCGTGCCCGACCGGCGCCTCACGGTCCGCCGCCCCGACATCCTCATCGTCGAGGGCCTGAACGTCCTCCAGCCCGCGCTCCCCGGCAAGGACGGCCGCACCCGCGTCGGTCTCGCCGACTACTTCGACTTCAGCGTGTACGTCGACGCCCGCGTCGAGGACATCGAGCGCTGGTACCTCAACCGCTTCCGCAAGCTGCGCGCGACCGCCTTCCAGGACCCGCACTCGTACTTCCGCAAGTACACCCAGGTCTCCGAGGACGAGGCCCTCGACTACGCCCGCACGATGTGGCGCACCATCAACAAGCCCAACCTGGTGGAGAACATCGCCCCCACCCGCGGCCGCGCGGCCCTCGTCCTGCGCAAGGGCCCGGATCACAAGGTGCAACGGCTGAGCCTGCGCAAGCTCTGACCCGAGGGGCCGGCGCCCCTGCGGGGCGGGCCGTGGTCCGCGCCTGTTAGAAAGGGCGCCATGCTGCACCTGCGCCTGATCACTCCGCCCGACCGCACCGACGACGCGGTCCGCCTGATCGAGAACACGGTCGGCGCCACCCACCTGGTGGTGCTGCCGGGCGTCGCCCGCGACCCCGGGGGCGATGTCGTCATGTGCGACGTGGCACGCGAGGCGGGCGACCAACTCCTCACCGGGCTGCAGGAGTTGGGCCTGGAGGACACCGGCTCGATCGCCGCCGAGAACATCGACCTGTCGCTGTCCCGGCGAGCCGACCGGGCCGAGGCGGAGGCGCCGGGCGAGGCCGCCGACGCGGTCCTGTGGGAGCACCTGGTCGAGGCGACGCACGAGGAGTCGACCCTCTCGGTCACCTACGTCGCCTTCATCACCCTGGCGACGATGATCGCGGCCTGCGGTGTGGTGCTCGACAACGCGATCCTGATCGTGGGCGCGATGGCGGTCGGCCCGGAGTTCGGCCCCCTGGCCGGCATCTGCACGGCGGCCGTGCAGCGCGCGCCGCGCCTGGCCCTGCGTTCCCTGGTCGCCCTGCTGGTCGGCTTCGCCGCGGCGATGGCGGTGACGGCCGGCTTCAGTGTCTTCATGGACGCCGTGGGCCTGTTCACCAAGGACCAGCTGGAGGGCGACCGCCCGAACACGGGGTTCGTCTACGCCCCGGACTGGTTCTCCTTCGTGGTGGCGGTCCTCGCCGGTGCCGCCGGCACCCTCTCCCTCACCTCGGCGAAGTCGGGCGCCCTGGTCGGCGTCGCCATCTCGGTCACCACCGTCCCGGCCGCCGCCAACGCGGCCGTGGCCCTGACCTACGGCGACACCAACCAGACCCTGCGTTCCTCGGAGCAACTCCTGCTGAACCTGCTGGGCATCATCCTGGCGGGGATCCTGACCCTGCTGGTGCAGAAGTGGCTCTGGTCGCTCGCGAGGAGGCGTCAGACGACGCCCCACCCGCGAGCCGGGGCGAAATCCGCCCCGCGGACCTACCCGCGGCCCTAGCCCAGCGCCGACTTCACCGCGTCGGCCAGCCGACCCGCGACGGAGCGGGCCTGGTCGATGTCCGCGGCCTCCACCATGACCCGTACCAGCGGCTCGGTGCCGGAGGGCCGCAGCAGCACCCGCCCGGTGGCGCCCAGCTCCCGCTCCGCCTCGCCGACCGCGGCCGCGAGGTCCGCCGAGCTGGTGACCCGGGACCTGTCCACGTCGGGGACGTTGATCAGCACCTGCGGCAGCCGCTCCATGACGGACGCCAGCTCCCGGAGCGTCCGTCCGCTCTCGGCGACCCGCGCCGCCAGCATCAGCCCGGTCAGTGTGCCGTCGCCGGTGGTCGCGTGGTCGAGGATGATCACGTGCCCGGACTGCTCACCGCCGAGCGCGTACCCGTGCTGCTTCATCTCCTCCAGCACGTACCGGTCGCCCACGGCGGCCTGCACGAGCGAGATGCCCTCGCGTTCCATCGCCATCTTGAAGCCGAGGTTGGACATGACGGTCGCGACGACGGTGTCCGAGCGCAGGGCGCCCCGCTCCCGCATCGCGAGCGCGAGCACGGCGAGGATCTGGTCCCCGTCGATCTCCTCGCCGGTGTGGTCCACGGCCAGGCAGCGGTCGGCGTCACCGTCGTGCGCGATGCCGAGGGCGGCCCCGTGCTCGACGACGGCGGCCTTCAGCTTGTCCAGGTGGGTGGAGCCGCAGCCGTCGTTGATGTTGAGGCCGTCCGGCTCGGCGCCGATCGTGACGACCTCGGCACCGGCCCGCGTGAAGGCCTCGGGCGAGACCCGGGCGGCGGCTCCGTGCGCCTCGTCCAGGACGATCTTCAGCCCGTCGAGCCGGTTCGGCAGTACGGCGATCAGGTGGGCGACGTACCGGTCGAACCCCTCGTCGTACGAGCGCACCCGGCCGACGCCGGCGCCGGTCGGACGGTCCCAGGGGGCGCCGGTGCGGTGCTCGTCGTAGACCGCCTCGATCCGGTCCTCCAGCTCGTCGGCGAGCTTGTGGCCGCCGCGGGCGAAGAACTTGATGCCGTTGTCGGGCATGGCGTTGTGGCTGGCGGAGAGCATCACGCCGAGGTCGGCACCGAGCGAGCCGGTGAGGTAGGCGACCGCGGGCGTCGGCAGCACGCCGACCCGCAGGACGTCGACGCCCGCGCTGGCCAGACCGGCCACGACGGCCGCTTCGAGGAACTCCCCGGAGGCACGCGGATCCCGTCCGACGACCGCCACCGGCCGGTGGCCCGCGAAGGTGCCCGCCTCGGCCAGCACGTGCGCCGCCGCGACGGAGAGGCCCAGCGCCATCTCGGCCGTGAGATCCACGTTGGCGACACCGCGCACGCCGTCCGTGCCGAAGAGTCGTCCCACTTGTCCTCCTGAGGAAGCGTCAGTTTCGAAAGCCGTGCGGCGCGTCGATGGATCAGCGGCGGCTCCCGCGTTCAGGCATTTGATGCCCTGAACATCCGATCACACAAGCCTTTGAGCACCTTGTGCCGTTATACGCCCACAGCTGCGAGAAAACGAACGCCCCGACGGCACTGTGGCGTGCCGCCGGGGCGTTCGGAGTACGGAGGGGCGGGCCGATCGGCCCACAGCCCGTACGAGCAGGCAGCGAAGCTTAGCGCTTGCTGTACTGCGGGGCCTTGCGGGCCTTCTTGAGACCGGCCTTCTTGCGCTCGACCGCGCGGTCGTCACGCGTGAGGAAGCCGGCCTTCTTCAGCGGGCCGCGGTTGTTGTCGACGTCGGCCTCGTTCAGCGCGCGGGCGACACCGAGACGGAGCGCACCGGCCTGACCGGAGACACCGCCACCGGCGATGCGGGCGATGACGTCGTAGCGGCCCTCGAGCTCGAGGACCTTGAACGGCTCGTTGACTTCCTGCTGGTGCACCTTGTTCGGGAAGTAGTCCTCGAGGGTGCGACCGTTGATCTTCCACTTGCCGGAGCCCGGAACGATCCGGACGCGGGCGATGGCGTTCTTGCGACGGCCCAGGCCGGCGGCCGGCTGCGGGTCGCCGAAGCGGGAGGCCATGGACTCCGAGGTGTACTCGCCCTCGACGGGCACCTCGGACTCGGTGGTGTAGCTGTCGATGTCAAGCTCTTCGAGCGGCTGCTCGGCAGTGGTCTCGGCCACGGTGATTCCTCAGATTCTCTTGGCTCGGTTTGGTCTGGCCGGTGTTACTGCGCGACCTGGGTGATCTCGAACGGCTGCGGCTGCTGCGCGCCGTGCGGGTGCTGGTCACCCTTGTAGACCTTCAGCTTCGAGAGCATCTGACGGCCCAGCGTGTTCTTCGGGAGCATGCCCTTGACGGCCTTCTCGATGGCCTTCTCCGGGTTCTTGTCCAGCAGCTCGTCGTAACGGACGGAGCGCAGACCACCCGGGTAGCCGGAGTGGCGGTACGCCATCTTCTGGGTCCGCTTGTTGCCGGACAGGTGCACCTTGTCGGCGTTGATGATGATGACGAAGTCACCGGTGTCGACGTGAGGGGCGTAGATCGGCTTGTGCTTGCCGCGCAGGATGGAGGCGGCGGTGCTGGCGAGACGACCCAGGACGATGTCCTGAGCGTCGATGACGTGCCACTGGCGCGTCACATCGCCGGGCTTGGGGCTGTACGTACGCACGGTTCGTAGCCTTCGCTTCGAGTGAGTGGTCCTGACAAGGTCACCGAAGACGATCACGACAGCCCTGACCGCACTGCGGTGACGCATACCGCGTGCAGGTCGCTGGTCATCGGCCCGGTGGACCGGTGTAAGGGCCCGTCCCGTGAGAATGAGCAAGCCAATACACAACGAAGATGCAGGATACCTGCGGTGGCTCGGCCGGGTCAAAACGAGGCCGGCGGCCGTCAGGATCGCTGCTTCTCCTCATCCAGTGTAAAGGTGATCGCCGCCGGGGACCGCCGCCCGCGGGTCCGCGTCCGCCGGCCCGGACCGCCCCGCCGGCGGACGCCGGCCGCACCGACGACCCACCGTCACGGCCAGGACGCACAACGTCACCGCGTCCCGGAAGGCCCGGCGCTGCACCGCCTCCAGATAAGGCCAGGTCAGACCGGGCAGCTGCGGGACCATCGCCAGCCAGAACCACGGTCCGCGCGCCACCGAACCCGGGTACGGCAGCCCGGCCAGCAGCAGCGGCACGACGACGAGCAGGTAGTGGTCGTACGACGGCCGTGAGACCAGGAACACCGAGAGCATCAGCCCCGCCGCGGTCTCGGAGAGCCGCAGCGGACCGGGATCGGCGCGGCCCCAGCGCCGGTACGCCGCGACCAGACCCGCCGCGCAGGCGGCCAGCGCGAGCGTGCGGGCCGCGGGCGCCGGCACCCCCAGCCGCGGCAGCACCGCCCCCGGAGAGGCCTCGTAGAGCCGCACGAAGGCGTCCTGGCCGTGCAGCAGGAAGGGCAGGGTCCGGGTGAGGAACCCGGCCGGGTCGGGCAGCAGCAGGGCGCACGCGCCGGAGGCCAGCACCGGGACCGCGGCCATGACGGCGAGCGCCTTCCAGCGCCCCGCGAACAGGAACAGCAGCGCCAGCGGGGCCAGCAGCGGTTTCAGCGCCAGGGCCGTACCGAGCACCGCGCCCGCCGCCGTCCACCGGCCCCGGCTCGCCAGCAGCAGCCCCAGCGGCAGCGCCAGGACCGCCGTCGCCGTCCAGTTGCCCAGCCGCACCAGGTGCCCGAAGGGGGCGAAGCCGGCCGCGAGCGCGGTCAGCCCGAGCACCGCGAGCCGGCTGTCCAGCGCCACCCGGTGCAGCCGCAGCGCGCACCCCCAGCCACCCACCAGACAGGCCGTGACGACCGCCGGCACCAGCACGCGCAGCACCTCCGGCGGCAGCAGCGCCTGCGGCACGGCGGCGAGCACCGCCCCCGGCAGATACAGGAAGTGCGGATCGTCGTACGGGGACCGCCCCTCCAGCCAGGCGCGCGCCGCCCGGACGACGATCGCGTTGTCCATGCCGCCGTCCGGGGTGGCCCGCGCCACATGCCCCGTCAGCGCGCCCAGCACCGCCACCAGCCCCAGCCACGGCGGCCAGGAAGAACGCCGCACCAACCACCCTGAGATGTCGCCTTTGCCCGTACTCATTCCCCGAACGCTAGGGGCAGCGGAGCCCGTTGAGGCGGAACAGCACACCTCTCGCCCCGTCTAAGATGCGGCGCATGAGCTATGGGCAGGGGGGATCTCAGTCCCAGTGGGATCCCTGGAAACCGAACTCCGAGCAGCCGTGGACCAGCGGTGCCACGGACCCTTCGCCGGACTGGGCCGCGCTCGCCGAGGCGTCGGAGTCGCGCAACAAGCGCCGCCGGCTGCTGCTGATAGGCGGGGGCGTGCTCGCGACGCTCGGCGTCGGCACCGCCGTGGCCATGGCCGTGGTGTCGGCGAACGGCGGTGACGAGGCGTCCGGGAAGCCGGCCTCCTCGCTGCCCGCCACCGCCGACCTGCCGAGCGCGTCCGGGACGCCGTCCTTCGCACCGACCAGCGCCCCGCCGCCGCTGGACCCGAAGGAGTTCGTCTCCAGCAAGGCCAAGGACGGCGCGCCCAACGGCCCGGACATCATGTTCCCCGGCAGGCAGCTGACGATGGGCTCGGCCGTCTACCAGAAGGCCGGCAAGGCCGACACCACCAACTGCGTCACCGCCGCCGCGGGCACCCTGCCCAAGGTGCTGACCGCCAACGGCTGCACCCGCCTGATGCGCGTGACCTACGTCAAGGACGGCGTCGCGGTGACGGTCGGGGTCGCCGTCTTCGACACCGAGGCCCAGGCCCTCAAGGCCAAGGGACAGGCCGACAAGAGCAGCATCGTCAAGGCGCTGCCCGGCACCGACGCCAAGTCCTTCTGCGCCGGCGCGATCTGCCGCTCGACGACCAACTCCTACGGCCGGTACGCCTACTTCACGATCACGGGCTTCACCGACGGCAAGGACGTGACGACGAAGGACACCCAGGTCTTCGCCGCCGGGGACAACCTCGCGGAGTTCGCGTTCCAGCAGATCCGCCGCCGCGGCGAGACCCAGGCATCGGCGGCGGCGAACCAGTGACCCACTCCCCGGGGGCGGGTCAGCAGCACCCGGCCCCGGGCAGCGTCCGCCGGTTCCGCGCCTCCCTGCTGCGCGCGGCCAGCAGCTCGTCGGCCGGATAGCCGACCTCCTCCAGCGTCAGCCCGTGCGGCCGGACGACGTGCACCGCCGAGTCCCGTACGCCCGCGGCCAGCACCTTCCCCGGCCACTCCGGGCCCCGGTGCCCGTCCCCCACGAACAGCAGCGCCCCGATCAGCGAGCGCACCATGTTGTGGCAGAAGGCATCGGCCCGCACGGTCGCCGTGACGATCCCGTCTCCGCCGCGCACCAGGCTCAGCTCCTGGAGCGTGCGGATCGTGGTCGCCCCCTCCCGCCGCTTGCAGTAGGCGGCGAAGTCGTGCTCCCCCAGCAGCCGCCCGGCGGCCTCGTTCATGGCGTCCACGTCGAGGGGCCAGTCGTGCCAGAGGACGTGACCGCGCAGCAGCGGGTCCACCCCGCCGGGGTTGTCGGTGACCCGGTAGGCGTACCGCCGCCAGACGGCCGAGAACCGCGCGTTGAAACCGGCGGGCGCCTCCCGCAGCGCCCACACCCGGACGTCCCTGGGGAGCCGCCCGGCGAGCCGCTTCAGCAGCTTGGCGTGGTGCTCCGCCCAGACCTCGCGCGGCAGATCGACGTGCGCGACCTGCCCCCGCGCGTGCACACCGGCGTCCGTACGCCCGGCCACGGTCAGCTCGTACGTCTCCCCCGACCGCGTGACGGTCCGCAGGGCGTCCTCGATCTCGCCCTGCACGGTCCGCCGTCCGCCGGCCTGCTTGGCCCACCCCGAGAACTCCGCCCCGTCGTAGGACAGGTCCAGCCGCACCCGCACGAACCCGGGCTGTACTTCGTCACTCACTCCTGGATCCTCTCGACAACGCGAGAGCGGGCCCGCCCCGAAGGGAGGACCCGCTCCTGTGCAAGGCAGAGCCTCAGGCGTCCTTCGACTCCTCGGACGCGTCCTCGGCCTTGGCCTCGGCAGCGTCCTCGGCGACCTCGTCGGACTTGGCCTCGGCGGCCTCGTCCTTCTTCAGGGCGTCTTCCTTGACCGCGCGCTTCGTCGCGGCCTCGGCCTCACCGGTCGCCTGCTGCGCCACGGTCAGCGCCTCGACCAGCTCGATGACGGCCATGGGCGCGTTGTCGCCGCGGCGGTTACCGATCTTGGTGATGCGGGTGTAGCCACCCGGGCGGTTCTCGTAGCGCGGGCCGATCTCGGTGAAGAGCGTGTGCACGATGCCCTTGTCCGAGATGACCTGGAGCACCTGGCGACGGTTGTGAAGGTCGCCCTTCTTCGCCTTGGTGACCAG
The DNA here is from genome assembly GCF_044331705.1 of Streptomyces sp. NPDC017202. Lineage (NCBI taxonomy): Bacteria > Bacillati > Actinomycetota > Actinomycetes > Kitasatosporales > Streptomycetaceae > Streptomyces > Streptomyces sp. NPDC017202. The sequence continues at coordinate 96,729 of NZ_JBIRNP010000006.1, forward strand.
ACGCTCGGCGTAGGGCCGCAGACGGCGGGCCTTCGCCTCGGTGGTGGTGATGCGGCCGTGCTCGAACAGCTGCTTCGCGAGGTTCGCGAGCAGCATCTTCTCGTGCGCGGCGCTGCCGCCCAGACGGGCACCCTTGGTGGGCTTCGGCATGGTCTTTCTCCTCAGTGTCTGCCCCGGCCGTATCAGGTACCGAAGTCAGTATCCGAGCGGGCGGTCGCCCGTCGGAGACCCCGCGCCCCTGAGGGCGCGGGGAACTGCGCGACCAGCCACAGCGGTCCCGCAGCCGAAAACGGATCAGTACTGCTCGGTCTCGACGAAGCCCGCGTCCGCGTCGTCGTCCGCGCCGAAGGCGTCGGCCGCGGCGGTCGGGTCGAATCCGGGCGGGCTGTCCTTGAGGGCCAGGCCCATGCCGGCCAGCTTCGCCTTGACCTCGTCGATCGACTTCGCACCGAAGTTGCGGATGTCGAGCAGGTCGGCCTCGGAGCGGGCGACGAGCTCACCCACGGAGTGGATGCCCTCACGCTTGAGGCAGTTGTACGACCGAACGGTGAGCTCCAGCTCCTCGATCGGCAGGGCGAGATCGGCGGCGAGGGCGGCGTCCGTGGGGGACGGGCCCATGTCGATGCCCTCGGCGTCGATGTTCAGCTCGCGGGCGAGACCGAACAGCTCGACCAGCGTCTTGCCGGCGGAGGCCATGGCGTCGCGCGGACGCATCGCCTGCTTGGTCTCGACGTCGACGATCAGCTTGTCGAAGTCGGTGCGCTGCTCGACACGCGTCGCCTCGACCTTGTACGTGACCTTGAGGACCGGCGAGTAGATCGAGTCGACCGGGATGCGCCCGATCTCCTGACCGACCTGCTTGTTCTGCACGGCGGAGACGTAGCCGCGGCCGCGCTCGACGGTCAGCTCCATCTCCAGCTTGCCCTTGCCGTTGAGCGTGGCGAGGACGAGGTCGGGGTTGTGCACCTCGACACCGGCCGGGGGCGCGATGTCGGCGGCGGTGACCAGACCCGGGCCCTGCTTGCGCAGGTACATCACGACCGGCTCGTCGTGCTCCGAGGAGACGACCAGCTGCTTGATGTTGAGGATCAGGTCGGTGACGTCCTCCTTGACGCCCGGCACGGTGGTGAACTCGTGCAGTACGCCGTCGATGCGGATGGACGTGACCGCCGCACCCGGGATCGAGGACAGGAGGGTCCGGCGGAGGGAGTTGCCGAGGGTGTAGCCGAAGCCCGGCTCCAGCGGCTCGATCACGAACCGGGAGCGGAACTCGTCGACGACCTCTTCGGTCAACGAGGGACGCTGAGCAATCAGCATGTTGCGTTCCTTCTGTCAGGGGCGCCCGCTATTTGACGCCCTGATATGAGACAAGGGTACGGGCGACACGACTCCGAGGAGCCGTACCGCCCGAGAACCTCAGTCCGGCAAACGACCGTGCGTCAGACGCGGCGGCGCTTCGGCGGACGGCAACCGTGCCGCGTCGTGCGGGGGACGACCCCCGCACCCCCAGCCGACTGCCGAGCCACCGCGAGCCCGTGCGTCAGACGCGGCGGCGCTTCGGCGGACGGCAACCGTTGTGCGGGGTCGGGGTGACGTCCTGGATGGAGCCGACCTCGAGGCCCGTCGCCTGCAGGGAACGGATGGCGGTCTCACGACCGGCGCCCGGGCCCTTGACGAAGACGTCGACCTTGCGCATGCCGTGCTCCTGCGCGCGACGGGCGGCCGACTCGGCGGCCATCTGCGCGGCGAACGGCGTGGACTTGCGCGAGCCCTTGAAACCGACGTGGCCGGCGGAGGCCCACGAGATCACGTTTCCGGCCGGGTCCGTGATGGACACGATCGTGTTGTTGAACGTGCTCTTGATGTGCGCCTGGCCGTGCGCGACGTTCTTCTTTTCCTTGCGGCGCACCTTCTTGGCAGCGCCCTGACGACCCTTGGGGGGCATCTATTACTCCTACGGGAGGTGGTCGGTCCTACAGCGAAGACCGCTGATGAGCGTCCGCTGAGGACTACTTCTTGCCCGGCTTCTTCTTGCCGGCGATGGCGCGACGCGGGCCCTTGCGGGTACGGGCGTTCGTGCTGGTGCGCTGACCGCGGACGGGCAGACCACGACGGTGACGGAGACCCTGGTAGCAGCCGATCTCGACCTTGCGGCGGATGTCGGCCTGGATCTCGCGACGGAGGTCACCCTCGGTCTTGATGTTGGCGTCCACGTACTCGCGGATCGCGACGAGCTGCTCCTCGGAGAGGTCGCGAACGCGGGTGTTGGGGTCGACGCCGGTCGCAGCCAGCGTCTCCTGGGACAGGGTCCGGCCGATGCCGAACACGTAGGTGAGGGCGACCTCCACGCGCTTTTCGCGCGGGATGTCAACACCGGAAACGCGTGCCATTCAATGGCTCCTGGTGATCTTCGGAGGTCTTCCGCAGAACCGCCTCCCAGCCGCCGTCCTCTTCTCCGGGAGTCCCGGGAAAATTTGGTACGGACTGGGTCCCCGGCCTCCGAACCGGGGGTGTCAGACCACAGGTCTGGGTTCTGCGTATGAACAATTCAGCTCGCGTCGCGCGAAGATTCTGCGTGATGCAGAGGGTGCGATCTGTGTGCGATCAGCCCTGGCGCTGCTTGTGGCGCGGGTTCTCGCAGATGACCATGACCCGACCGTGACGGCGGATCACCCTGCACTTGTCGCAGATCTTCTTGACGCTCGGCTTGACCTTCATGGGATGTGAGGTTCTCCGGGTCAGTTGCCGGCCACCCCGGGCGGGAACGCACGGGGCCTGGGCAAGATCTACTTGTACCGGTAGACGATCCGGCCGCGCGTCAGGTCGTACGGAGACAACTCCACCACGACCCGGTCGTCAGGGAGGATGCGGATGTAGTGCATGCGCATCTTGCCGCTGATGTGCGCCAGGACCTGGTGGCCGTTCTGGAGCTCAACTCTGAACATGGCGTTCGGAAGAGACTCGACGACAGTGCCCTCGATCTCGATGGCACCTTGCTTCTTGGCCACGCTTCGCCCTTCGAATCGACTACCTTGATCGACTCCTGGGCTTTCCCTTACGGGCGCATACAGACATGCGGGTGCACAAGAGCCGACGAGTCAGTCTACGTCAGTGCACCCGGAAACACGAATCGAGGAAGTCTGCCCATCCCCGGAGATCCTTAAGCGGTCCCCGGGCCCGGACGGACCGGGAAGAAGGGCAGGGAGGGGAAGGGGCGGCGGGGGCGAGACACCTCGAGCCCCCGCCCGGCACCCTCAGGCCAGCGGGTCGGGCGCGGCCACGACCCCGTGCTCGGCGAGCTTCGCCTTCCCGCCGTCCACCGCGGTCAGTACCAGCGGCCCCTGCTCGGTCAACGCCACCGAGTGCTCCCAGTGCGACGACCAGGTCCCGTCCGTGGTGATGACGGTCCAGTCGTCAGCGAGGACCTCCGTGCGCGGCGTACCCAGCGACACCATCGGCTCGATGGCCAGGCAGAAGCCGGGGACCAGCTTGGGGCCCTTGCCCCGCTTGCGGTCGACGTAGTTCAGCAGGTGCGGGTCCATGTGCATCTCGGTGCCGATGCCGTGGCCGCCGTAGTCCTCGATGATCCCGTAGCGTCCGCCGCCCGGCTTCGGCTGGCGGCGGATGTACGTCTCGATGGCCCGCGACACGTCCACCAGCCGGTTGCCCTGCTTCATCGCCGCGATGCCGGCCCACATCGACTCCTCGGTCACCCGGGAGAGCTCGATCAGCTCGGGGGCGTGACCGGAGCCGACGAAGGCGGTGTAGGCGGCGTCGCCGTGCCAGCCGTCGACGATCGCCCCGCAGTCGACGGAGATGACGTCCCCGTCCTTGAGGACGACCTCGTCGGAGGGGATGCCGTGGACGACGACGTCGTTCACCGAGGTGCAGATGGTCGCGGGGAAGCCGCCGTAGCCGAGGAAGTTCGACTTCGCGCCGTGCTCGGCGAGGACCTTGCGGGCGACCTCGTCGAGGTCCTTCGTGGTCGCCCCGGGCACCGCCGCTTCCCGCGTCGCCGCGTGGACGGCGGCGACGACCAGGCCCGCCGCGCGCATCGTGGCGATCTGCTCGGGGCTCTTGATCTGCACCATGGGGGGCCTGCGCTCTCCGTCACTCAGGTCGGTCGATGACATACGTACACAACAGTACGGCCGTGGCGTCCCGGAGGACTCCACGGCCGTACCCGGACGGAGCCTACTGGCCGTCGTCCTCGCGCTTCAGTGCCGCCAGCGCACGGCCGGTGACCTCGTCGACCGGGCCCATGGCCTCGATCGTCACGACCAGGCCCTGCGCCTTGTAGTAGTCGATGATCGGCTCGGTCTGCGTGTGGTAGACCTCCAGCCGCGTGCGGACGGTCTCCTCGGAGTCGTCGTCGCGCTGGTACAGCTCCCCGCCGCAGACGTCGCAGACGCCGTCCTTGGACGGCTTCTTGTACGTCACGTGGAAGACGTGGGAGGAGTCGTTGCGGCAGATGCGCCGGCCGGCGATCCGCTTGACGACCTCCTCCTCGGGGGCCTCCAGGTCCAGTACCGCGTCCAGCTTGATGCCCTCGGTGGTGAGCAGCTCGTCCAGCGCCTCGGCCTGCGAGACGTTGCGCGGGAAACCGTCGAGCAGGAAGCCGCGCTCGGCGTCCGGCTGCTCCATGCGGTCCTTCGCCATGGCGATGGTGACCTCGTCGGGGACGAGGTTGCCGGCGTCCATGTAGGACTTCGCGAGTTTCCCGAGCTCCGTCTGCTGGCTGATGTTGGCGCGGAACAGGTCGCCCGTGGAGATGTGAGGTACGCGCAGCTTCTCGGCTAGGCGAGTGGCCTGCGTTCCCTTACCGGCGCCCGGCGGCCCGACGAGGACGATACGCATCAGCGGAGGAACCCTTCGTAATTGCGCTGCTGAAGCTGGCTCTCGATCTGCTTCACCGTCTCGAGACCCACACCCACGATGATCAGGATGCTGGTACCACCGAACGGGAAGTTCTGGTTTGCCCCGAAACCAGCCAACGCCATCGTCGGCACGAGAGCGATCAGCCCCAGATACAGCGAACCCGGCCAGGTGATCCGGTTGAGTACGTAGCTCAGGTACTCAGCGGTCGGTCGGCCAGCCCGGATGCCCGGGATGAAGCCACCATACTTCTTCATGTTGTCGGCGACTTCCTCGGGGTTGAAGGAAATGGCCACGTAGAAGAAGGCGAAGAAGACGATCAGGAAGAAGTAGAGAGTGATGTGCGCGGGCGCCGCCGTGTCCGCCAGGTTCTGCGTGATCCAGGTCGCCCAGCCCGCCTGTGAGTTGGAGAACTGCACGATCAGAGCCGGGATGTAGAGCAGCGACGAGGCGAAGATGACCGGGATCACACCGGCCTGGTTCACCTTCAGCGGGATGTACGTCGACGTACCGCCGTAGGAGCGGCGGCCGATCATGCGCTTGGCGTACTGCACGGGGATGCGGCGCTGGGCCTGCTCGACGAAGACCACCAGGCCGACCATGACCAGGCCGACGAGGATGACCGTGCCGAACTCGATCCAGCCGCCGGCCAGCGTGCCCTGCTTCTTGATGGCCCACAGCGCGGAGGGGAAGGTCGCGGCGATCGAGATGAACATCAGGATCGACATGCCGTTGCCGATGCCGCGGTCGGTGATCAGCTCGCCGAGCCACATGACCATCGCCGTACCGGCGGTCATGCAGATGACCATCGTGATGGTGCTGAAGATCGCGCGGTCCGGGACGATCTGGCCGGCCACCGAGCAGCCCGAGAAGAGCGCGCCGCTCCGGGCGGTGGCCACCAGGCCGGTGCCCTGGAGGATGGCGAGTGCCACGGTGAGGTACCGGGTGTACTGCGTGATCTTCGCCGTACCGGCCTGGCCCTCCTTCTTGAGCGCTTCCAGACGCGGGATCACCACGGTCAGCAGCTGAAGGATGATGCTCGCCGTGATGTACGGCATGATGCCCAGGGCGAAGATCGTGATCTGCAGCAGCGCGCCGCCGCTGAACATGTTGACCAGACCGAAGAGGCCCTGGTTGCCGGATGCCTCGTCCACGCAGGTCTGGACGCTCTTGTAGTCGACACCCGGGATCGGGATGTGGGTGCCGACCCGGTAGACCACGATGATGCCGAGCGTGAAGAGCAGCTTCTTGCGCAGGTCGGGCGTCTTGAACGCCCGGGCGAACGCGGTGAGCACGGTGCCTCCTGCGACCCCCGCGCGTCTGCGTCAAGGGTGACGGTGTTGAGGTTCCAATAAGAACGACGACATGTGTAACGGTCGACTGCCGCCCAAGGTGCCCCATCGGAGGCACCTTGTGAAAGAGGGCAGTGCAGGCCACCTTACCGGCGACACTGCCACCCTAGGAACGACCAACCGGGGATACCCCATTTGTGGGGTATCCCCGGTCGGGATCGCTCAAGTCATCGAGACGCCTGATGGAATCAGACGAGCTCGGTGACGGTACCGCCGGCGGCGGTGATCTTCTCCTTGGCGGAGCCGGAGACGGCGTCGACCGTCACCTGCAGCGCCACGGAGATCTCGCCCTGGCCGAGCACCTTGACGAGGCTGTTCTTGCGAACGGCACCCTTGGCGACGAGCCCCTCGACGGTGACCTCGCCACCCTCCGGGTACAGCGCCGCCAGCTTGTCGAGGTTCACGACCTGGAACTCGGTCTTGAACGGGTTCTTGAAGCCCTTGAGCTTCGGAAGACGCATGTGGAGGGGCATCTGCCCACCCTCGAAGCGCTCCGGAACCTGGTAACGGGCCTTCGTGCCCTTGGTACCACGACCGGCCGTCTTACCCTTCGACGCCTCACCACGACCCACACGGGTCTTGGCGGTCTTGGCGCCCGGGGCGGGACGGAGGTTGTGGATCTTGAGCGGGTTGTTCTCCGCCATGATCAGTCGACCTCCTCGACCGTCACGAGGTGGCGGACGGTGTGCACCATTCCGCGGAACTCGGGGCGGTCCTCCTTGACGACCACGTCGTTCAGGCGCTTGAGCCCGAGCGAACGCAGGGTGTCACGGTGGTTCTGCTTGCTGCCGATGTACGACTTCGTCTGCGTGATCTTGAGCTGAGCCATTACGCAGCACCAGCCCCGGCACGCGCACGAAGCAGAGCCGCGGGAGCGACGTCCTCGAGGGGCAGACCGCGGCGGGCCGCGATCTCCTCGGGACGCTGCAGGCCCTTCAGGGCCTCCACGGTCGCGTGCACGATGTTGATCGCGTTCGACGAACCGAGCGACTTCGACAGGATGTCGTGAACGCCGGCGCACTCGAGCACGGCACGCACCGGGCCACCGGCGATGACGCCGGTACCGGGGGACGCCGGCTTGAGCAGGACGACGCCCGCCGCCTTCTCACCCGTGATCGGGTGCGGGATGGTGCCCTGGATACGGGGGACCTTGAAGAAGTGCTTCTTGGCCTCCTCCACACCCTTGGCGATGGCGGCCGGCACCTCCTTGGCCTTGCCGTAACCGACACCGACGGTGCCGTCACCATCGCCCACCACGACCAGCGCGGTGAAGCTGAAGCGACGACCACCCTTCACTACCTTGGCGACGCGGTTGATCGCGACGACGCGCTCAACGTACGCGGTCTTCTCGGCGGCAGCTGCGCCGCCGTCACGGCCCTTCCGGTCCCGCCGCTCGCCGCCACCGGCACCGCCACCGCGGCGCTGGGGTCCAGCCATTGGAATTACCTCTCTCTGTCTCCGCTAGCTACGGAACCAGGACTCAGAACTTGAGTCCGGCCTCGCGGGCTGCGTCCGCCAGAGCGGCAATGCGCCCGGCGTACTGGTTACCACCACGGTCGAAAACGACGGCCTCGACACCGGCGGCCTTGGCACGCTCGGCGACCAGGGCGCCGACCTGCTTGGCCTGCGCCGACTTGTCGCCCTCGCCCCCGCGGATCGAGGTGTCCAGGGTGGACGCCGACGCAAGGGTGTGACCCTTGAGGTCGTCGATCACCTGGGCCACGATGTGGCGGTTCGAGCGGGTTACGACCAGACGGGGGCGCTCCGACGTACCGGCGATCCGCTTGCGGATCCGGATGTGACGGCGCTTGATCGCGGCGCGCTTGTAGGCGTCGCCCTTCAGGATCTTCTGCCCGTATGCCATGGCTTACTTACCCGCCTTTCCGACCTTGCGGCGGATGACTTCGCCCTCGTACTTGACACCCTTGGCCTTGTACGGGTCGGGCTTGCGCAGCTTGCGGATGTTGGCCGCAACCTCGCCGACCTTCTGCTTGTCGATGCCCTCGACCTGGAAGCGGGTCGGGGTCTCCACCTTGAAGGTGATTCCCTCGGGCGCCTCGACGGTGATCGGGTGGCTGTAACCGAGCGCGAACTCGAGGTTCGAACCCTTCGCGGTCACGCGGTAACCGACACCACTGATCTCGAGCTTCTTCACGTAACCCTGGGTCACGCCGGTGATCATGTTCGCCACCAGCGTGCGGGACAGGCCGTGCAGGGCCTTGCTCTGACGCTCGTCGTTGGGGCGGGTGACGTTCAGAACGCCGTCCTCACCCTTGGCGATCTCGATCGGCGCGACGACGGTGTGGGTCAGCGTGCCCTTGGGGCCCTTGACCGACACCGTCTGGCCGTCGATGGTGACGTCCACGCCGGCGGGAACCGTGATGGGGAGCTTGCCAATGCGCGACATAGCTGTTTCCTCCGTTCCCTTCCGCTACCAGACGTAGGCGAGGACTTCTCCGCCTACGCCCTTCTTGCCGGCCTGCTTGTCGGTGAGGAGACCGTGCGACGTGGAGATGATCGCCACGCCGAGGCCGCCCAGCACCTTGGGCAGGGAGGTGGACTTCGCGTAAACCCGGAGACCGGGCTTGGAGATCCGCTTGATGCCCGCGATGGAGCGCTCACGGTTGGGACCGAACTTCAGCTCGAGGGTGAGGTTCTTGCCCACCTCGGCGTCCTCGATCTTCCAGCCCGTGATGAAGCCCTCCTGCTGGAGGATCTCCGCGATGTGAGACTTGATCTTCGATGCCGGCATCGTCACGGAGTCGTGGTACGCCGAGTTCGCGTTCCGCAGACGCGTCAGCATGTCTGCGATCGGATCAGTCATGGTCATGAGTTGGCCTGTGGCCTCTCTCGCCGGGGTTTCCTGGTGCGCCATCCCTCTCCCCGATCCGAGACGGGACGGGTGCGGCGCGGTGGACCTACGGCGTAGTAAGTCGTACGGGCGTCAGGCGCCCAACCCTCCCAGCCTACGGCATGAAGGGGTGGGCACCTGACACTGCCCTTTACTTACCGAGAGCTCAGGAATCCCGAAGTACGGGGATTACCAGGAGCTCTTGGTCACGCCCGGCAGCTCGCCACGGTGAGCCATCTCACGAAGGCACACGCGGCAGAGGCCGAACTTGCGGTACACGGAGTGCGGACGGCCGCAGCGCTGGCAGCGCGTGTAGCCGCGTACTCCGAACTTGGGCTTACGAGCAGCCTTGGCAATCAGAGCCTTCTTCGCCATCTCGCTCACGCCTCCTTGAAGGGGAAGCCGAGGTGACGAAGGAGCGCACGGCCCTCAGCGTCGTTGGTCGCCGTGGTGACCACGGTGATGTCCATACCCCGGACGCGGTCGATCTTGTCCTGGTCGATCTCGTGGAACATGACCTGCTCCGTGAGACCGAAGGTGTAGTTGCCACGGCCGTCGAACTGCTTGGGGGACAGGCCGCGGAAGTCGCGGATGCGCGGAAGCGCCAGCGACAGGGTGCGGTCCAGGAACTCCCACATGCGGTCGCCACGGAGCGTGACGTGAGCACCGATCGGCTGACCCTCGCGCAGCTTGAACTGCGCGATGGACTTGCGGGCCTTGGTGACGGCCGGCTTCTGACCGGTGATCGTGGTGAGGTCGCGGATCGCGCCCTCGATCAGCTTGGAGTCGCGGGCGGCGTCGCCCACACCCATGTTGACCACAATCTTGACGAGGCCCGGGATCTGCATGACGTTCTCGTAGGAGAACTCCTCACGCAGCTTGCCCGCGATCTCCTCGCGGTACTTCGTCTTCAGACGCGGAGTGGTGGTGGTAGCCATCAGATGTCCTCACCCGTCCGCTTGGCAACGCGGATCTTGTTGCCCTCGTCGTCGAAGCGGTAACCGACACGCGTGACGACCTTGTTGCCGTCCTTCTCCACGACCAGCTGAACGTTGGACACGTGGATCGGGGCCTCGGTGGTCACGATGCCGCCGGCCTGGGAACCGCTGGCGGTCGGGCCGGCCTTGGTGTGCTTCTTGACCCGGTTGACACCCTCGACCAGGACGCGGTCCTCGCGGGGGAAGGCCGCGATGACCTTGCCCTGCTTGCCCTTGTCCTTACCGGTGATGACCTGGACCAGGTCGCCCTTCTTGATCTTCATGCTTACAGCACCTCCGGCGCGAGCGAGATGATCTTCATGAACTTCTTCTCGCGCAGCTCACGGCCGACCGGGCCGAAGATACGGGTGCCGCGAGGGTCGCCGTCGTTCTTCAGAATGACGGCGGCGTTCTCGTCGAAGCGGATGTACGAGCCGTCCGGACGGCGGCGCTCCTTGACGGTGCGAACGATGACCGCCTTGACGACGTCACCCTTCTTCACGTTGCCACCGGGGATCGCGTCCTTGACGGTGGCGACGATGACGTCACCGATGCCCGCGTAGCGGCGACCGGAGCCACCGAGCACACGGATGCAAAGGATCTCCTTCGCACCAGTGTTGTCGGCGACACGCAGTCGCGACTCCTGCTGGATCACGTCTATCTCCTGTTTGTCTGCCGGTTCCCGGCAGGGGCCGCCTCTTCACGAGGTGGAGCCCCTGCCGAGCCTGGCGGAACTGTCCTGCGGGGTTGCCCGCAGGCGTACTGGTGGGAATTCCCTTGCGGGAACTACCTACTTGGCCTTCTCGAGGATCTCGACGACGCGCCAGCGCTTCGTCGCGGACAGCGGACGCGTCTCCATGAGGAGGACGCGGTCGCCGACGCCCGCGGCGTTCTGCTCGTCGTGGGCCTTGAGCTTGTTGGTACGGCGGATGACCTTGCCGTACAGCGCGTGCTTGACGCGGTCCTCGACGGCGACGACGACGGTCTTGTCCATCTTGTCGCTGACGACGAGACCCTCACGGGTCTTGCGGAAGCCGCGGGCCTCTGCAGTCTGCTCAGTCACGTTGTTCTCACTCATCAGGCGCTCTCCACCGTCTCGATGCCCAGCTCGCGCTCACGCATCAGGGTGTAGATCCGCGCGATGTCCTTGCGGACGGCCTTCAGCCGACCGTGGTTCTCGAGCTGACCGGTCGCCGCCTGGAAGCGGAGGTTGAACAGCTCTTCCTTGGCTTCGCGGAGCTTCGCGAGAAGCTCCTCGTCACCCAGTTCGCGCAGCTCGGACGCCTTGGTACCGGCCGACATCACGCTTCACCTGCCTCGCGCTTGACGATCCGGCACTTCATCGGCAGCTTGTGGGCTGCGCGAGTGAGGGCCTCACGGGCGATCTTCTCGTTGGGGTAGGACAGCTCGAACATGACCCGACCCGGGTGCACGTTCGCGATCCACCACTCCGGCGAACCCTTACCGGAACCCATGCGGGTCTCGGCAGGCTTCTTCGTGAGCGGGCGGTCCGGGTAGATGTTGATCCAGACCTTGCCGCCACGCTTGATGTGGCGGGTCATCGCGATACGGGCCGCCTCGATCTGGCGGTTGGTCACGTACGCCGGCGTGAGGGCCTGGATGCCGTACTCGCCGAACGCGACCGTCGTACCACCCTTGGCCTGACCACGGCGCTTCGGGTGGTGCTGCTTGCGGTGCTTGACCCTACGGGGGATCAGCATGTCGGTCAGGCCTCCGTTCCGGTGCTCTCAGCCGGAGCGGCGGCGGGGGCCTCGGCCTTGGGGGCCTCGGCACCGGCAGCCTGCTGCGGCTTGCGACCGCGCCGCTCGCCACCGCCACCACGGCCACCACGGGCCGGGCGGTCGGCGCCGCCGCCGCCACGGGCCGGGCGGTTGCCGGCGCGGGCAGCGGCGTTCTCGGCACGGACCTCGGCGATGTTCTTGACGTCGCCCTTGTAGATCCAGACCTTCACGCCGATGCGGCCGAAGGTCGTCTTGGCCTCGAAGAAGCCGTAGTCCACGTTCGCGCGGAGCGTGTGCAGGGGCACACGGCCCTCGCGGTAGAACTCCGAGCGGGACATCTCGGCGCCGCCGAGGCGGCCACCGCACTGGATCTTGATGCCCTTGGCGCCGGCCTTCATCGCCGACTGCATGCTCTTACGCATGGCGCGGCGGAAGGAGACGCGGGAGGAGAGCTGCTCGGCGACGGCCTGAGCGACCAGCTGGGCATCCGTCTCGGGGTTCTTGACCTCGAGGATGTTCAGCTGGACCTGCTTGCCCGTGAGCTTCTCGAGGTCGCCGCGGATGCGGTCGGCCTCGGCGCCACGGCGGCCGATGACGATGCCCGGACGAGCGGTGTGGATGTCCACACGCACGCGGTCACGGGTGCGCTCGATCTCCACCTTCGAGATGCCGGCGCGCTCCATGCCGGACGTCATCATCCGACGGATGGCGACGTCTTCCTTGACGTAGTCCTTGTACAGCTTGTCGGCGTACCAGCGGGACTTGAAGTCCGTGGTGATGCCGAGCCGGAACCCATGCGGGTTAACCTTCTGGCCCATTACCGGGTTCCTTCCTTGCTGCTGACGACCACGGTGATGTGGCTGGTCCGCTTGCGGATCCGGTAGGCGCGGCCCTGGGCACGCGGACGGAACCGCTTCAGGGTCGGGCCCTCATCGACGTAGGCCTCGGAGATGAAGAGGCTGTCGACATCGGTGTGGTCGTAGTTGTGCGCGGCGTTGGCGATGGCGCTGTCCAGCACCTTGCCGACCGGCACGCTCGCGGCCTGCGGGGCGAAACGCAGGACCGCCTGAGCCTCCGTGGCGTCCATGCCACGGATGAGGTCCACCACGCGGCGGGCCTTCATGGGCGTGACGCGGATGTACCGCGCCTGGGCCCTGGCTTCCATGGTTGTCCTTCCAGTGTCTGTCATGGTCATTCCACCCCGCCTTAGCGGCGCTTCGACTTCCGGTCGTCCTTGACGTGACCCCGGAAGGTGCGCGTCGGCGAGAACTCGCCGAGCTTGTGGCCGACCATCGACTCGGTGACGAACACCGGAATGTGGGTCTTGCCGTTGTGCACCGCGATCGTGTGACCCAGCATGCTGGGGATGATCATCGAGCGACGGGACCAGGTCTTGATGACGTTCTTGGTGCCTGCCTCGTTCTGTACGTCCACCTTCTTGATCAGGTGGTCGTCGACGAAGGGCCCCTTCTTGAGACTGCGCGGCATCTAAACCCGCTCCTAGCGCTTCTTGTTCGTCTTGCGGCGGCGGACGATGTACTTGTTCGAAGCCTTCTTCGGCGAACGAGTACGACCCTCCTTCTGACCCCAGGGGCTGACCGGGTGGCGACCACCGGAGGTCTTGCCCTCACCACCACCGTGGGGGTGGTCGACCGGGTTCATCGCCACACCGCGGACGGTCGGGCGGACGCCCAGCCAGCGCTTGCGACCGGCCTTGCCCCAGTTGATGTTGCTCTGCTCGGCGTTGCCGACCTCGCCGACCGTGGCGCGGCAGCGCTGGTCGACCAGGCGGATCTCACCGGACGGCATGCGGAGGTGGGCCATGGTGCCCTCCTTCGCGAGCAGCTGCACGGAGGCGCCGGCGGAGCGGGCGAACTTGGCACCGCCACCGGGACGGATCTCGATCGCGTGGATCGTGGTACCGACCGGGATGTTGCGGAGGGCCAGGTTGTTGCCCGGCTTGATGTCGGCCCCGGGACCGTTCTCGACGCGGTCACCCTGCTGCAGGTTGCGCGGGGCGAGGATGTAGCGCTTCTCGCCGTCCGCGTAGTGCAGCAGCGCGATGCGCGCGGTGCGGTTGGGGTCGTACTCGATGTGCGCGACCTTCGCCGGCACGCCGTCCTTGTCGTGACGACGGAAGTCGATCACTCGGTAGGCGCGCTTGTGTCCGCCACCCTGGTGGCGAACGGTCACACGACCGGCGTTGTTACGGCCGCCCTTGCTGTGCAGCGGGCGGACCAGCGACTTCTCCGGCGTGGACCGCGTGACCTCGACGAAGTCGGCGACGCTGGAGCCACGACGGCCCGGCGTAGTCGGCTTGTACTTGCGGATTCCCATTTCTCAGTCCTCGTCCGATATCGGACGATCCGACCCGCTTACGCGGTCGGACCGCCGAAGATGTCGATACGGTCGCCCTCAGCGAGGGTCACGATCGCGCGCTTGGTGGAAGCGCGCTGACCGAAACCGGTCTTGGTGCGCTTGCGCTTGCCCTGGCGGTTGATCGTGTTGACCCCGGTGACCTTGACCGAGAAGACCGCCTGGACGGCCTGCTTGATCTGGGTCTTGTTGGCGTTCGGGTCGACGATGAACGTGTACTTGTTCTCGTCGAGGAGCGCGTAGCTCTTCTCCGACACGACCGGCTTCAGCAGCACGTCACGGGGGTCCGTGTACGCCTTGCTGGGCGCGGTGACGACGGTGTTCTTGCCCTCGGCCTCGTGGCGCTTCGCCTTGGCGATGCGCGCGGCCTTGGCGGCCTTGGCCGCCTTGGGGGCGATGCTCGGGTGACGCGTAGCCATCAGGCGTCACTCCCTTCGGTGTCGTTGGCCTTCGGGCCGGCGACGAAGGACTCGAGAGCGGCCTGGGTGAAGACCACGTCGTCCGAGACGATCACGTCGTACGTGTTCAGCTGGCCCGGCTCCAGGATGTGCACCTGGGGCAGGTTGCGGGCGGACAGCCACGCGGCCTCGTCGGCGCGGTCGACGACCAGGAGCAGGTTCTTGCGCTCCGAGATCTTGCCGAACAGCGTCCGAGCGGACTTCGTGGACGGGGTGTCGCCCTCGATCACGCCGGTGACGACGTGGATGCGGTTGTGGCGGGCCCGGTCGGTGAGGGCGTGGCGCAGGGCCGCGGCCTTCATCTTCTTCGGGGTCCGCTGCGAGTAGTCACGCGGCACGGGACCGTGCACGACGCCACCACCGGCGAACTGCGGCGCGCGGGTCGAACCCTGACGGGCGCGGCCGGTGCCCTTCTGGCGGTACGGCTTCTTGCCGCCACCGCGGACTTCACCGCGGCGCTTGGTCTTGTGCGTGCCCTGACGGGCAGCGGCGTTCTGCGCGACGACGACCTGGTGGATCAGCGGGATGCTGACCTTCTCCACGCCGAAGATCTCCGCGGGGAGCTCGACGCTACCGGTCTTCTCGCCGGCAGGCGAAAGGATGTCAACAGTGCTCATCGGTTACCTCAGGCCCCCTTGGCCGCGGTGCGGACCAGGACGAGGCCGCCGTTCGGACCGGGAACCGCGCCCTTGATGAGCAGCAGACCCTTCTCCGCGTCAACGGCGTGGACGGTCAGGTTCTGGGTGGTGACCCGCTCGTTGCCCATGCGACCCGCCATGCGGAGGCCCTTGAACACGCGGCCCGGGGTGGCGCAGCCACCGATGGAACCGGGGGAGCGGTGCTTGCGCTGGGTGCCGTGTCCGGCGCCGAGGCCCTTGAAGTTGTGACGCTTCATGACACCGGCGAAGCCCTTGCCCTTGCTCTTGCCGGTCACGTCGACCTTGATGCCGGCCTCGAACACCTCGGCGGTGATCTCCTGGCCGAGGGTGTACTCGCCGGCGTCGGCGGTACGGATCTCGACGAGGTGGCGGCGGGGAGTGACGTCGGCCTTGGCGAAGTGGCCCTTGAGGGGCTTGTTCACCTTGCGCGGGTCGATCTCGCCGAAGGCGATCTGCACCGACTCGTAGCCGTCGGCGTCGTTCGTACGCACCTGGGTGACGACGTTGGGGCCGGCCTTGACGACGGTGACCGGAACAACACGGTTGTTCTCGTCCCACACCTGCGTCATGCCGAGCTTCTCGCCCAGGATGCCCTTGATCTGCTTGGTCATCTTCAGATCACCGGCCTCAGAGCTTGATCTCGATGTCGACACCGGCCGGGAGGTCGAGTCGCATCAGAGAGTCAACGGTCTTGGGGGTCGGGTCGAGGATGTCGATCAGGCGCTTGTGCGTGCGCATCTCGAAGTGCTCGCGCGAGTCCTTGTACTTGTGCGGCGACTTGATGACGCAGTACACGTTCTTCTCAGTGGGCAGCGGCACCGGGCCCGCGACCGACGCACCAGTACGCGTCACCGTCTCGACGATCTTCTTCGCCGAGCTGTCGATGACCTCGTGGTCGTAGGCCTTGAGCCGGATGCGGATCTTCTGTCCCGCCATGGCTACTCAGTAGTCCTGTCTCTTCTAACGCTCTGGACCTGATGGGCCCCTTACCGTTTCCTCCGACCCACGCGGTCGGGCGTGTCGCGCTCCCGCTGACACGGATGTCCTCACGTTCGAACATCCCTGCGGGGAATGCACACGGCCCTACCGGAACCGCAGACCGAGGACGGAAGGCCCACCGGGTGCCTGGTCGGTGTCGCGCCCACGCTTCCCGGAAGATTCCCGTACGTCCGCCCCAGCGCTGCCGTGAGGCAGTTAGGGCGACGAGTACTGTGGGACTCGCTTCCGGTCCTCCCGGCGGGAGGCGCGCAGCATCAACACTCGGCCGAGCAACTCGGACAGTCTGCCATATGGGGCGGGGGCCTGGCCAATCGAGCCGGAGAGAATACCCCGGACGTGACGCAGGTCAAACAAGGGCCGATCCCCGGGCGCGGTGACCGTCCGGAGAAGAGCGCCTCGGCCGGACCGGGCGGTCGGGTCGGTGATCGTGACGGCGGTCCTGGCCCTGGCCTTCGGCCCTGCTGCTGTATCCCCGGCTCGCCTGGATGTCACTGCTGGCGGAGCACCCACCGCTGGTTCGATCCGGAGCCGGTCACCGGTCGTCGTAGAAGCCGGACGGGGCCTGCGGCTGTACCCGCTCACCACCCTGCCCGCGCTCGTGGCCGTCGCGGCGCCCGGCCGGAGTGCTCACGGCCGCGGCCGCAGGGCACGTGGCCGAACAGCGCATGGCGGCCGTACGGCGGTGGCGGCGCCCCTGTGCGTCCGTCAGCCCTGGGTGGCGACCGTGAGGAGGACCGCGGAGTCCTCCGTCGCCTCCAGGCCGTGGCGGGCCAGCGGGATCACGAGGAGGTCGCCGGTGCGGCCCTCCCACGCGGTGTCGCCGCTGGTGAGCCGGACCCGTCCGCGCAGCACCAGCAACGTCGCCTCGCCGGGGCTCTCGTGGTCGGCGAGGGAGGTGCCGGCGGTCAGTGCGAGGAGGGTCTGGCGCAGGCTGTGCTCGTGGCCGCCGTAGACGGTGCTCGCGCTGCGGCCGGTGGAGGAGGCGGCGGCGCGTTCGAGCTGTTCGCGGGTGAGCGCGTCGAGGGAGAGTTTCGTCTGCATGGCCGCAAGTCTTCCCGGGCGGGCGGACGGTCGCCAGGGCCGTGTGGGGTACTCGGAGCGGCCGGGGCGGGCGCGGCTCCCCGCCCCGGCCTGTGAGCGGCGTGCCTGCCGGACGCCCCTCCACACCGGCCCCCGCACCGGTCCCTGCACCGGGCCGAACTCCTCGACCGAGAGGGCGACATGGTGACGGCGGCGGGACCGCCGGGGCCGGCCGGGGAGCAGGTGGGCGTCCCGCGTCCGCCCGGCACCCCCGCCCGCTTCCGCCGCCTCGCCCGCCCGGCCGGCGCCTCTCCCCGGCCGGCCTCTCCGCTCCGTGACGGCATGACGGCATGACGGCATGAAACCGTGCCGCGTCACGCGGGTGCGTCAGATGACGCCCTGCGCCAGCATCGCGTCCGCCACCCGCTCGAAGCCGGCGATGTTGGCGCCCGCCACGTAGTCGCCGGGAGCGCCGTAGCGCTCGGCGGTCTCGGCGCAGGTGGTGTGGATGTCGGTCATGATCCTGGCCAGCTCGTCCTCGACCTGGTCGGCCTTCCACGACGTGCGCGACGCGTTCTGCGTCATCTCCAGCGCGCTGACCGCGACCCCGCCCGCGTTGGCCGCCTTGCCGGGGCCGAAGGCGACACCGGCCCGCTGGAACAGCTGCACGGCCTCCGGCGTGGTCGGCATGTTCGCGCCCTCGGAGACCGCCTTCACGCCGTTGCGGACGAGGGCGGCCGCGTCGTCGGCGTTCAGTTCGTTCTGCGTGGCGGACGGCAGCGCGACGTCGGCCGGGACCTCCCAGACCCGTCCGCCGGGCACGAACCGCGCGGAGGCGCCGCGCCGCTCGGCGTACGTGCTCACCCGGCCGCGCTCGACCTCCTTGACCTGGCGCAGCAGCTCCAGGTCGATGCCCTTGTCGTCGACGACGTAGCCGCCGGAGTCGGAGCAGGTGACCGGGTGGGCGCCGAGGGCGGCCAGCTTCTGGATGGTGTGGATCGCGACGTTCCCGGAGCCGGAGACGACCGCCGTCTGCCCCTCCAGGTCCTCGCCGCGGGCGCGCAGCATGGCCTCCGCGAACAGCACGTTGCCGTATCCGGTCGCCTCGGGCCGGATCAGCGAGCCGCCCCAGCCGGCGCTCTTGCCGGTCAGCACGCCGCCCTCCCAGCGGTTGGTGATCCGCCGGTACTGGCCGAACAGGTAGCCGATCTCACGGGTGCCGACGCCGATGTCACCGGCCGGGATGTCGGTGTACTCGCCGATGTGCCGGTACAGCTCGGTCATGAAGGACTGGCAGAACCGCATGACCTCGGCGTCGCTGCGGCCCTGCGGGTCGAAGTCGCTGCCGCCCTTGCCACCGCCGATGCCGAGCCCGGTCAGCGCGTTCTTGAAGATCTGCTCGAAGCCGAGGAACTTGATGATGCCGAGGTTCACCGAGGGGTGGAAGCGCAGACCGCCCTTGTACGGGCCGAGGGCGCTGTTGTATTCGATCCGGAAGCCCCGGTTGACGTGCACCCGGCCGGTGTCGTCCGTCCACGGCACGCGGAAGATGACCTGCCGCTCCGGCTCGATCAGCCGCTCGACGAGTCCCGGGTCCCGGTACTCGGAGCGCGCCGCGAGCGCCGGGCCGAGGCTGTCCAGCACCTCGCGTGCGGCCTGGTGGAACTCGGGTTCCGCCGGATTGCGGCGCACGATCTCGACATGCAGGTGTTCGAGCGAGGTGGTCTCGGGTCGCGTCGTCACGGGAGCCCTTTCTGGCACGGCCGCCACCGGGGCCGGACAGCCGGTGATCCGGCCCGATCCGTTCGGTGGGGGGTGGCGCTCGGCGCCTTTGCCGCGCGCGGGAAACTTGACTGTTACCTGTGTGTAACACGAGGACCGGCGGCCCACGGCCCATACGCCACTATGTGAGAACAGCTCACCCGAAATGGCCATGACATCAGCATGTGCCCGACGTCCCGTCAGGCGTACGCGGGACCCGGCGCTCGTCACGCCTCCAGGGCCCCGGCAAGAACCCGGTGCACGTCGACCACTCGTCCGTCGTCACCGGGCCGCCCCGGCTCCTGGACACCGCGAACGTGTCGACCGCTCGTGCACGCGGGGCCGCCCAGGGGCTGCCGACGACCACGGACGACGGCGAGGCGACGACACGGGTCGCGGCACGTGAACCGACGGCCGGCTCCTCGGACGTCCCGGCGCAGCCCCCGGTCCCAGGCCGCCCCCGGTCCCAGGCCGCCCCGACCCGCTCCTCCCGCTCGAGACCCGCATTCACCCGGGTGGGTGAACAACACCGGTTCGACCGGATCTCCGGGTCACCAACTCCCCTACGCTCAGCGCAAACACCCCCTCCCGGAGGAACCGGCGAGCCTCTGCGCGGCCGATGCACCGCCTCACCGCACAACTGCCGCCTCCGGTCCGCGGCGCCCCTGCCGAACCTCCGCCCGTCCGGTGTCCTCTGTACTGCTGCGAGGGCTGCGACCGCGGCAGCCGCTCCCCGGCCCCGACGACCGCTGCCGGGACCGCCGGGCAGCCGCCGCCCGTTCCTGAACCGACGAAGGAAACCCATGGTCAGTCCGCCCCACGAAGCGATGCACCGCATCTTCCAGCACGACCCCGGACTGTTCAGCCGCGTCTCCCGCTTCCTGGGAGTCGACGTCCCCACCCCCGTGAAGGCGACGGCTCTGCCGACCGATCTCACGGAGGCAAGCCCCGTCGAGCGCCGCGTGGACACGCTCCTGCGCTTCGAGACCGCGGAACAGGGACCCTTCCTCCTGGCCATCGAGGCGCAGGGCAGGAAGGACCCGGACAAGCCCGCGAGCTGGGCGTACTACGCCGCGTACCTGTGGACGAAATACCGGCTGCCCACGGCTCTCCTGGTCGTCTGCCAGGACCACGCCACCGCCAGGTGGGCCGGGCAGGCGGTGAACAGCGGGCCTCCCCAGCTGCCCACCCTCACCCTGCGGCCCCTGGTCGCCGGCCCGCACAACATGCCGGTGATCACCGACCCGGAGGAAGCCCGCGCCGACCTGGTCCTGGCCAGCCTGGCGGCCATCACACACGCGGCCGATCCGGTCGTGGATGTGATACTGAAGGCCCTGTCCACAGCATTGCGGGACGTACCCGAGGACATCGCGGACCCCATCGTCGAATTCACCGCACAGGGCCTGGGCAACCGCCCGGCCAAGCATCTCTGGAGGAACCTGGTGGCCGTGGACCTTTCCTTCTACACGTCGTACATCTCCGAGGAAATCCGCGCTCAGAGTCGCGCAGAGGACATCCTCGTCATCCTGGAACAACGGGGCCTCGACGTCTCCGAGGACGTCCGCGGGCGCGTCATGGACTGCACCGACCCCGAGGTCCTCCGCCACTGGCTCACCCGCGCCGTCACGGCCCCGACGACCGAGGAGATCTTCGAGGACGAGTGACGGGCCGGTCCCCGCCCCGGCTGCGGCTCGGCAACGCTTACCGGGAGCGGGCCGGTCTCGCAGGGCTGACTACGTAGGAGGAAACCCGGCGCAGACGGGTCTCCTCCTACAACACTCAACGGTTCCTGACCGGCCGATCACCCCTGCTCTGAGTCACTCGCAGACCTGAAGCACCTTGAGTACAGGTTCACCTCGATGAGCGGCTCGTGGCCGTCCAGCCCTTTGAGCCAGGTGATTTCAGCCTGACTGAGCGTCTTTGTGTGGACAGCCAGGATCTGCATGTTCTTGTTCCTGCTGCCGTCGTCACCGACCTTCTCGATTTTCCAGCCCTGGCCGGGGAGCTCCTGGCGCAGATTGGCCATCCCCTTCTCCATGACATCGTTCCCCACCCCGTAGGCCGACCAGGGATGGCGGACTCTGTACAAATCCCCCGAGTCGCCGTCACCGGATTCACAAGGCTGAACATTCGGCCCCGGTTCCGTGACCTTGCTCTTGATATCCATGACATCGAAGAGCCGGCTGGACAGTTCTGAGATTTCACTCTTAACCGTCTCGGCGGATCGGGATTTCGACTCGTAGTCCAATGAACTCCCACTCTCTTCAGCAGTCGAACAGCCCATCACCAGCACAAGGGCGGAGAGGGTGATCAGTGCCCCCACACCGATGGAACGCCCCTTGCGGGGCCGGGGACCATCAGTCCTCCAGAATGACATCTCCGTACCTTCCCGTGATCACTCGGGCCTGATTCTCCAGGCTGATCGACGCCTTGTTCCCGTCTGAATCCCAGAATCCGCTGTGCCCGCCCGAGTCGCTCTTCATCACGTTCCCGCCGAATGATTCATCGGTGGGAATGGTCAGGTTGTCACCGAGCCCCACCAGGCGACCACCCTGGCGCACGATCTGATCGTCCCAAGGTCCGCCCATCGCCCAAACATGGTCCGCACCGACGCCCAGGTCGGCCGCGCGGTCCGCCTGAACACCCGGGCTCCCTGCGAACATGTAGTCGTCGACAGCCTCAGGGTCTTTCCAACTCCCGGACTGTGCGGAAACACCGACAACCGTGCTTCCATAACTGTGCCCGAGGACCGTGGTGTGGGCAGTATCCCCAGAGGCATATTCATGAGCCGCCCTGTTTCCCTGGAGGAAGTCGTACAGACGCGGCCCCCCTTCCTCCGCATACTTGCCGCTAGTCGCTTGCGGAGCGATACTGTCCGGGGCGTTGTAGTCGAGCCAGGTGATCGTGGAAATTTTCTGTCCCGGAGCAAGCTTGGAGCTTTCCGCCCACAACGTCTCCCCGCGACCGAGGTCTCCGTGGGATTCCTTTTCCCCGATTTTTTCAATACCGGAGTAGGTGCCGGGGACATAGACGGCCACATGGTCAGCCAGATCCGGATTTCCATTGGCGAGGATGACTTTCCCATCATCCAGCCCCACGGGGTCGAACCCAAGCAAATACGCTTCAGGAAGTCCCCCTTCGCCTGTTCGGTCAAATCGATCCTGAATATACTGCATGCCCCTGAGAGTCGTGTTCAACTTCTCGTACCGGTCCCCGTACTGCCGGTGCCAGTCCATCCACTCGTCGGTGTGGACCTTCGACGGGTAGCCTCCCGCGGTGATCCAGGTCCACTCGTTGAGCGGTGGTTTGGGGATCGAGTTCAGCTCCGTCTGCATCTTGCCGCGCGTCTCGTCGAAGACGATGCGGTTCGCCTCGTCCCGGACCGTGGCCGGGAGGCCGTCCAGGGCTCCCACGGCGTCGGGGCGCAGGGAGATCCATGCCGCCTGCTGCTCCGCGTCGAGGCCCTTCCACCACTCCGCGTTGCTCGCCGGGAGGCCGTCCTTGGGCGGCTGGGGCAGGGAGTCGAGGTACTTCGTGCCCGCCTCCTTGACGCCGCTCGTGTCCGAGGCCGCGTCGGACCAGTCGCCGTCGGAGACGGTCAGGTCGTCGTCCGCCTTCAGCGCGCGCAGCTTCGGCGCCCACTTCTCGTCGGCCTCCGTCGCCTCCTTGAGCGCCGCGGCGATCTGGTCGGCGTAGTCCTGGGCGAGACGGTGGTTCGGATTGGGGTCGAAGTTGGCCGACTGCCGGCCGATCGCGGCGGCGGTGCCGTCCGTCAGCCCGCTCACCGTGCCGCCGTCGGGAATCTTGCCGTCGGTGTCCTTCTCCCCGCCCGCCGGGTAGGTGACGGAACCGTCGGCGTTCACCGTGAGCTTCGCGGCCCGCGCGCCTTCGAGGGCCGCGTCGAGCTTGGACTTGGCGGCCTGCATCTCCCACGAGAACGCCTCCAGTGCGGCGCTCACCAGACCGCACTCGACCTGGATGTAGTGGAAGTTCTTCCCGAGCTCTCCCAGTTGCCCGATCGCCGCCGTCGCCGCCTCACCCTTCAGTGAGTTCTTCATGGCCACGGCGACCTGGTTCTCGACGCGGTCCTTGGCCGCGCTCGCCATGTCCGAGGTGTTGCGGTATCCGTCGGCCGCCTCCGCGTACTCGGAGGGCTTGAGGGCCTTGAGCGTCGCAAGGTCCATGACGTCCTGTTACCCCCTCAGCCCTTGCCGCCGACAGTCGGGGTGTCCCCGTACTCCACCTTCAGATTGCCGATCTCGGCCTCGATCGCCTCATCGGTCTTCAGCTGGTCGTTGCCCGCCTTCTCCAGCAGGCCGGAGAGCTTCCCGCAGCGCCCGCTCACCTTCTTGACGTACGTCTCCCAGGACGTGTGGACGTCCTTCTGCGCCGCCGCCGTCAGGCAGCCGGCGTCCTCACCCAGGCCCTGCTGACCATCCGTCAGCTTCCCCATGGCCTTGCCGATGTCGTCGCGGAGCGAACCGACGTCCCGACCCGCCTTGGACCAGGCGGGCTTGTTCGACACCAGCGTGCCGCCACTGCTCCCACCCGGATCCAGCGGCACGTGGTTCAGCTGCATCCGCGTCCCGTGCTGCTCGGCCGCCGCGCTCTTCAGCTGTTCCCACTCTTCCCACGCCATGCGCGTCTCCCCGTTGTCCCCGTTGTCCCCGTCGTCATCGCATGCGCACCACGCGGTTGCACGCGTCCACGTGGTCACGATCGACATGTACGGTAGCGCGCGCCGTCGCCCGGCCCGCCCCCACCCACGGCGATCCCGCTCCGCCACCGGCCCGTGCCGTGCGGTGGCACCCCGCATGATCGGCGGCCTCGATCGACACCGCCACCTGTTCGATCTCCTGTTTGACGAACAATGGAGCAAGGGGATTCATCATTTGGCGCAACCGGCGAGAAAAGCGGTCGGTAAATGCGACGAGAAGCCGCCCCTTGGATGCATTTGAATCCGATTATGGGCGCACCACGGCCGCATCGATTGATTTCCATGGCCCGACATTGCTCTACTTTCCGCTTGAACACGCGGGATCCCATAATCCCGCACGGAGAAGATGGAGAGGAACGTCATGCGGGCCATTCGAGCCTTCATGGTGGGGACTTCGGTCCTCGCCGTCTCACTGGGCACGGTCACCGCGTCCCAGGCCCTCGGCTGGGAGCGCCCCTGGGCGTCGCACGCCCAGAAGAGCACCGCGTCCCCGACGCACGACCACGGGGACGAGAAGAGGCGTTACGACGACAGGGACGAGGCGAGCAAGTACGACCTGGTCTACGGCTGCAAGGGCGGCACGTTCGGCTACTGCACGCAGAACGTGACGTTCAACCCGACGCTCATCGGTCCCATCGGCCTCACGACCGGGCTCATCGGACTGACGGGCGGGACCGACGGAACCAACGGGACCGACGGAACCAACGGGAACAACGGGAACAACGGCAACAACGGCAACAACGGAAATAATGGGAACAACGGCAACGCGAATGGCAACGCGAACGGGAACGCCAACGGGAACGGCGGCTGAGACAACCGCTTCCTGACGGGCGCACCGGCCACGGCCCGGCTTTCGCCGCGCGCCGAGGCCCCGTTCACTCCGCGACCTGAGAGCGGGGCTCCGCCGCGAAGCACATCGAGAACGGTGACTTCGACGTCGACGAGTGAGCGGAAGAGCGGTCGCCGAAACGGCCGGTGCCCGTCGCCGAGACAGCCCGTTGCCACCTGACGTCTCCATCGGATTCACGAGTGAGGCGTCAGGCGTGCGGCTCGTGTGGTGAGCCATCCTCACCACACGAGCCGCAGAGCAGAAGGAACATGATGAAGCCCCCCAGTGAATCCACCGCCGGACGTTCGACGAGTGCGGCTCCCGCGGCTCAGTGCCTGCCTCCCCCGCGACCGGATCTGGGCGGTGTCGTCCCGGCGCCGGAGCCGGAGACCATCGGGGCGCACCTCTCCGACGGCGGCGGACCGGCGCCCGCGACGGGCGACGGGGTCCACCGCGGATGGTCACGCGTATCGGTCGGCGCCCTGGCCGCGACCGCGCTCCTGCTGACCGGAGCCCTGCTGGCCCACGTGGTCCTGATCTTTCTGATCCTGGCCCCGACCAATGCCCTCACGGCCCACCACCAGAAGACGGTCGACTCCTTGGTCCGCCCCCAGTTCGGACAGGACTGGAAGCTCTTCGCCCCCAATCCGAAGCAGCGCAACGACTCCGTCGGCGTACGCCTGCGGACCATCGACGCCGGCGGAACCGGCCACGTCTCGGGATGGATCAACCTCACCGCGCAGGACGTGGCGGCGATCAAGGGCGATCCGGCGCCCAGCCACGTGACACAGAACATGCTCCGCACCGCCTGGGACGGCGCCGAATCCTGGCACGACCGGGACAACCGGCCCAAGGGCGCCCGTGGAGTCCTGGCGGACGAGTACCTCAAACGCATCGCGCTCCAGCGGCTCGGCCGCCGATGGCAGGGCGAGCGGATCACGGGTGTGCAGTTCGCGGGCCGGTACATGATGGTGCCGCCCCCGTCGTGGAGTTCGGAAAAGACGTCCGACACCACCGCCTACCGGGTCTTTCCGTGGTGGCCGGTGACCGACCAGGACTACAGGGGACTGTGAGTTGACCACCGCAACACCTTCGCCGCCCCGCTCCGAGGCGGTTCGCCGGCCGCTCGTGGAGCGCGTCCGTGAGGCCTTCGCCCGGTTCGGACACTACGTGTGCGGCACTCGCGCGCCCTACCAGGCCGCCGTCTTCCGCATCGGCCTGGCCGTGGCCATCGCCGCCTTCCTGCTCCGCGAGTGGCCCAACCGACGGGTGCTGTACGGCGACCGCAGCCCGCTGTCGCACGACATGGCGCTCGAACTGGGGCGCCTGGACGGCTCCTTCAGCGTCCTGTACTGGACCGACGGGCGCGCCTGGTTCGAGATCGTCTACGCCCTGACCATCGCCTCGGCGCTCGCGGTCCTGGTGGGCTGGCGCACCAGGACCATGTCCGTGCTGCTCATGGTCGGGATGGTGTCGTTGGAGAGCCGCAACTCGCTGGTGGGTGACGGCGGCGACAACGTCCTGCGCATCATGGTGATCTATCTGGTCTTCACCCGTTGCGCGCAGGTCTGGTCCCTGGACGCGCGCCGGCGGAACCGCGGGGGCTCCTCCCCCGCCGACCGCACGGGAGTCGCCCTCTGGTCGGCCACCGGGCTGTTCCTGCTGGTGGCGTTCGGGATGGAGACGGGCTGGCCGCTGGTCCTGTGGGCCCTCTGGGGTGCTCAGGGGCTGTGGTACGCCGTCGGGCGCCGGTTCCCCGGATCCGAGGGCCGCGCGGTGCTGGACGCGGCCGCGGCCATGCTGCACAACGCCGCGATGCTGACGATCGCCGTCCAGGTCTGCCTGATCTACGCCACATCCGGCTGGTACAAGGTCCAGGGCACACGGTGGCAGGACGGCAGCGCCCTGTACTACGCGCTGAACCTGGAGTACTTCGCGCCCTGGCCCACGCTGTCCGCGCTCCTCGCGTCCCACACGCTGGCGGTCCTGCTGTTGAGCTACGGAACGGTCATGGTGCAGGTGACCTTCCCCGTCACCCTCGCCAACCGCAGGATCAAGAACGTCCTGCTGGTCGTCATGATCCTCGAGCACGCGGGCATCGCGGTGCTCCTCGGTATCCCGTTCTTCTCGCTGGCCATGATCGCGTGTGACGCGGTCTTCCTGCCCACCGCGTTCCTGACGGCCTTCGGCGCCCGCTGCGCGCGCCTGCCGCGGCCCGCTCTGCTCGAGGGCGCGACGACGGGCCGGGCCGTACGCGCCTGAGGGTCGTCGGGCGGGAGCCGCCCGGCCTCGACCGTGCCCTGTGAGGAGCCGACGACGGCGCCGCACGGCTCCCGACAGCATGCGTGGGCCGTGCGGCGCCGGCACGACGCGTGAACTTCCCGTGCGGCCTCCGCACCCGGCCCACCGCTCCCGGCCCACCGCTCGCGGCTCGCGGCTCCCGAACCACCGCACCCGGCCCGCTGCTCCTTGCCCGCGGCTCCGCCCGGTCAGCCTCGCATCCGGGCGAACGCCGTCTCCAGCCCCCGCTTCACCGCCCCCGCCAGCGGTCGCTCCACCCACCGGTGCACCGCCCAGCTCAGCACCAGGAAACCGGCGATCACCGCCGCCACCAGGAGCCGGGCGTCCAGCTCGTCGTGCAGGCGGCTGATGATCGCCGTACCGGCCGCGTAGTGCATGAGGTAGAGGGGGTACGTCAGGCTTCCCGCCGTCACCAGCCAGCGCCACCGGACGCGGTCGGTGTGGCCCAGGGCCACCGCCACCATCAGCAGCAGGAACAGGGTGAAGATCAGCACCGCGCCCCGCCAGCTCGACACGTGTTCGACCTCGTCGACGCGCATTCCCAGCTCCCGCTGGCCCATCAGCCAGGCCATGCCGAGGATGCCCCACAGGAGCAGGTCCTGGCCGAAGCGGTGCATGAGGTAGAGGGCGAGGCCGGCGATGAAGTACCAGGCACCCTCGGGGTTGGCCAGCAGGTCCAGCAGGGGCAGGCCGGACACCGGGGCGAGCATGGCGGCCGCACCCCACACGCAGCAGAACAGGACGACCTTGCGGTAGGTCAGGCCGGTCACGACGACCAGCAGGAACAGCAGGTAGAAGCGAAGTTCCGACCAGAGCGTCCAGTACACGCCGTCCACGTTGCGGACGCCGGAGCCGGACTGGAGCATCGTCAGGTTCAGGAGGACGTCCCGGGCGCGCAGCCGCTCCCAGACGCCCGGTACCGCCGCCAGCACGCCCGTCGTGAACAGCACCGCGAACCAGTACGCCGGGTACAGCCGGATCACCCGGGAGACGAAGAACTGACGGGGCGTCCGGCCCCAGCAGGACATGCAGATCACGAAGCCGCTGATGACGAAGAAGATCTCCACGCCGATCCAGCCGTAGGCCGCCACGTGGAACACCGTCGGCATGATCTCGGAGACCGGGCGGCCCCAGATCGGGTTGCCGGGCCGGTCCACCCGGTAGGTGCCCGCGTAGTGGTGGAGCGCCACCATCAGGGCGGCCAGCAGCCGGATGCCGTCCACGGCGTAGAGGCGGGGACGTCGTTCGCGGCCGCGCGGAGCGGCGGCGAGCGGCGGCAGCGCGGCGAGCGGGGGAAGCGGCTGCGCGCCGCGGGTGAGAGCCAAGCCAGTCATCCTCGTCGGGGGGTCCGGCGAGTCAGGCTACGGCCGGGACAGCCGCCTCACAGGGCCCACAGCCGAACGTTTGTCCATGATTCACCTGTCGCACATCCGGCGCCTCCACCACCTCGCGGGCACGCGCGGGCATGCGAAAGGGCCCGTACGACCGGAGTCGTACGGGCCCTCTCAGGTGCTCAGCTCACGCTGGAACCACCAGGTCGAGCAACAAAACTTACTTGTTGATCTTGGTGACCTGGCCGGCGCCCACGGTCCGGCCACCCTCACGGATGGCGAACTTCAGGCCCTCCTCCATGGCGATGGGCTGGATCAGCTCCACCTTCATTTCGGTGTTGTCGCCCGGCATGACCATCTCGGTGCCCTCGGGGAGGGTCACGACGCCGGTCACGTCCGTGGTACGGAAGTAGAACTGCGGGCGGTAGTTGTTGAAGAACGGCGTGTGACGGCCGCCCTCGTCCTTGGACAGGATGTACGCCTGCGCCTCGAACTCGGTGTGCGGGGTGACCGAACCCGGCTTGATGATGACCTGGCCGCGCTCGACGTCCTCGCGCTTGATGCCGCGGAGCAGCAGACCGACGTTCTCACCGGCCTGGCCCTCGTCGAGCAGCTTGCGGAACATCTCGATACCGGTGACCGTGGTGGTGGTCTTCTCGGTCTTGATGCCGATGATGTCGACGGTCTCGTTGACCTTCAGGACACCGCGCTCGATACGGCCGGTGACGACCGTACCGCGACCGGTGATCGTGAAGACGTCCTCGATCGGCATGAGGAACGGCTTGTCGACGTCACGCTCGGGCTCCGGGATGGACTCGTCGACGGCCTGCATCAGGTCGAGGACGGTCTGGGCCCACTCCGGGTCGCCCTCGAGCGCCTTGAGAGCGGACACCTTGACGACCGGCAGGTCGTCGCCCGGGAACTCGTACTCGGAGAGGAGCTCACGGACCTCGAGCTCGACGAGCTCCAGGATCTCCTCGTCGTCCACCATGTCGGCCTTGTTCAGGGCGACGACGATGTACGGAACGCCGACCTGGCGGGCCAGGAGCACGTGCTCCTTGGTCTGCGGCATCGGGCCGTCGGTGGCGGCGACCACGAGGATGGCGCCGTCCATCTGGGCAGCACCGGTGATCATGTTCTTGATGTAGTCCGCGTGACCCGGGCAGTCGACGTGCGCGTAGTGACGCGTCTCCGTCTGGTACTCGACGTGCGCGATGGAGATGGTGATACCGCGCTGGCGCTCTTCGGGAGCCTTGTCGATCTGGTCGAAGGCCGAAGCCTCGTTCAGGTCCGGGTACTTGTCGTGCAGCACCTTGGTAATGGCGGCCGTGAGGGTCGTCTTACCGTGGTCGATGTGACCGATGGTGCCGATGTTGACGTGCGGCTTAGTCCGCTCGAACTTCGCCTTCGCCACGGGGGTCCTCCTGGGAGTGGTTCTGGTACGCCTTACTTCATCGGCGCCAGGTGATCTTTGCTGGAATGCCCGGGCCCAGGGGCGAACGGCCGGGAATGCGGCCGTTTGCCCCAAGAGGCTCCGGAGTCAAGCCTACGGCGTGTGAACGGAGTGCGTTACTCGCCCTTGGCCTTCGCGATGATCTCCTCGGCGACGTTCCGCGGAACCTCGGCGTAGGAGTCGAACTGCATCGAGTAGCTTGCGCGACCCGAGGTCTTGCTGCGGAGGTCTCCGACGTAGCCGAACATCTCCGAGAGCGGCACGAGGCCCTTCACGACGCGGGCGCCGGCACGCTCCTCCATGGCCTGGATCTGGCCACGGCGGGAGTTGATGTCGCCGATGACCTCACCCATGTAGTCCTCGGGCGTGGTGACCTCGACGGCCATCATCGGCTCGAGCAGCACGGGGCTGGCCTTGCGCGCGGCCTCCTTGAACGCCTGCGAACCGGCGATCTTGAAGGCGAGTTCGGAGGAGTCCACCTCGTGGTAGCCACCGTCGAGCAGGGTGACGCGCACGCCGGTCATCTCGTAACCCGCGAGGATGCCGAACTGCATGGCCTCCTGCGCACCGGCGTCCACCGAAGGGATGTACTCCTTCGGGATGCGGCCACCGGTGACCTTGTTCACGAACTCGTACGAGGCGTCGCCGCCCTCGATCGGCTCGATCGCGATCTGCACCTTGGCGAACTGACCGGTACCACCGGTCTGCTTCTTGTGCGTGTAGTCGAGCCGGTCGACCGCCTTGCGGATGGTCTCGCGGTACGCGACCTGCGGCTTGCCGACGTTGGCCTCGACCTTGAACTCACGGCGCATACGGTCGACCAGCACCTCGAGGTGCAGCTCGCCCATGCCACCGATGATGGTCTGGCCGGTCTCCTCGTCCGAGTGGACCTGGAAGGAGGGGTCCTCCTCCGCGAGACGCTGGATGGCGACACCCAGCTTCTCCTGGTCACCCTTGGATTTGGGCTCGATGGCGACCTGGATGACCGGGGCCGGGAAGTCCATGGACTCCAGGATGACCGGCGCCTTGTCGTCGCACAGCGTCTCACCGGTCGTGGTCTGCTTCAGACCCATGACGGCGACGATGTCGCCGGCGCCGACCGCCGCGATCTCCTCACGCTTGTTCGCGTGCATGCGGTAGATCTTGCCGATGCGCTCCTTCTTGCCCTTGACGGAGTTCAGCACGGCGGTGCCGGACTCCAGGCGGCCCGAGTAGACCCGGACGAAGGTGAGCTTGCCGAGGTGCGGGTCGCTCATGATCTTGAACGCGAGCGCCGACAGCGGCTCGTCCTCGGACGGCTTGCGCTTGACGACCTCCTCCGGGTCGTTCACGGCGTGGCCCTCGATGGCCTCGACGTCGAGCGGGGAGGGGAGGTAGCGCACGACCGCGTCGAGCAGGGGCTGAACGCCCTTGTTCTTGAACGCGGTACCGCAGAACACCGGGGTGACCGTGGTGTCCTTGGACTTGCCGGACGCGATGGTGATGCGACGGATCGCGGCGTACAGCTGCTCCTCGGAGGGCTCGTTGCCCTCGAGGTACAGCTCCATGATCTCTTCGTCGTTCTCGGCGACGGCCTCGATGAGCTTGCCGCGGTACTCCTCGGCAGCCTCGGTGTGCGTGGCCGGGATGTCGACGATGTCGTACATCTCGCCCTTGGTGGCCTCGGCGGACCACACGAACGCCTTCATCGTGACCAGGTCGACGACGCCCTTGAAGTCGGCCTCGGCACCGATCGGGAGCTGCATGACGATCGGCTGAGCGCCGAGGCGGTCAGAGATCATGTCGACGCAGCGGTGGAACTCGGCACCGGTCCGGTCGAGCTTGTTGACGAAGCAGATGCGGGGGACGCCGTAGCGGTCCGCCTGACGCCACACCGTCTCGGACTGGGGCTCCACGCCGGCGACGCCGTCGAACACCGTCACGGCACCGTCGAGCACGCGCAGGGAACGCTCCACCTCGACGGTGAAGTCGACGTGACCCGGGGTGTCGATGATGTTGATGGTGTGGTCGACGTCGGCGAGCGGCCAGTGACAGGTGGTGGCAGCAGAGGTGATCGTGATGCCACGCTCCTGCTCCTGCTCCATCCAGTCCATGGTGGCAGCGCCGTCGTGGACCTCACCGATCTTGTAGGACACACCGGTGTAGAACAGGATCCGCTCGGTGGTGGTCGTCTTGCCCGCGTCGATGTGGGCCATGATCCCGATGTTGCGGACCTTGGCCAGGTCAAGTGAAGTGGTAGCCATAAGGCTTCAGTCTTCTCTCGGTCTCGATGTGGGTAGCGACTACCAGCGGTAGTGCGCGAAGGCCTTGTTGGACTCGGCCATCTTGTGGGTGTCCTCGCGCTTCTTCACGGCCGCACCGAGGCCGTTGGAGGCGTCGAGCAGCTCGTTGAGCAGACGCTCGGTCATGGTCTTCTCGCGACGGGCGCGGGAGTAGCCGACGAGCCAGCGGAGCGCCAGGGTGCTCGCGCGGCCGGGCTTGACCTCGACCGGGACCTGGTAGGTCGCGCCACCGACACGGCGGGACTTGACCTCGATGGTCGGCTTGATGTTCTCGAGAGCGCGCTTCAGCGTGATGACCGGGTCGTTGCCGGTCTTCTCGCGCAGGCCCTCCATGGCACCGTAGACGATGCGCTCGGCGGTGGAGCGCTTGCCGTTCAGCAGCACCTTGTTGATGAGCGACGTGACAAGAGGAGAACCGTAGACCGGGTCGATGATGACCGGGCGCTTCGGGGCAGGGCCCTTACGAGGCATGTCTTACTTCTCCTTCTTGGCGCCGTAGCGGCTGCGGGCCTGCTTGCGGTTCTTGACACCCTGGGTGTCGAGGGAACCGCGAATGATCTTGTAGCGAACACCCGGCAGGTCCTTCACACGGCCACCACGCACGAGCACGATGGAGTGCTCCTGCAGGTTGTGTCCCTCACCCGGAATGTAAGCGGTGACCTCGATCCCGCTGGTCAGACGCACACGCGCGACCTTACGCAGGGCCGAGTTCGGCTTCTTCGGGGTGGTCGTGAACACACGCGTGCAGACGCCGCGACGCTGAGGAGAACCCTCGAGTGCGGGCGTCTTGTTCTTCTCGACCTTGTCCTGCCGGCCCTTACGGACCAGCTGCTGGATCGTAGGCACTACTTCTCCGGTTTCTGTGTGCCGATTTGTACAGCTAACCTGGAACTTCGCCGACCCACGCGGTCGGGTGTGTCGGATCCGGCGAACCCCCGCCGCGAGGCGGGAAGAGGCGCGGATCGCGGTGGCCGCTCCTTAGGCCCCTGTGCGGTTGAAGGCACGCACGAGGGCCAGGGCACACCCCAGGCACAAGGTCTGAGCGTACCCAGCGCAATCACTCCGGTCAAAACAGAAGCCTCGCCGCCGACACACCGAGGTCACGTCCGCGCCCCCGACGGCCCCTGTGGTAGCGGACTTCCGGCCTCCGCGGCGGGCGGCGGAACCGCCGCCCCGCCGGGAGCCGCGTCCGGTCCGGCACCGGACGCGGGCTCGGGCTCGGGCGCCGGCCCGGGCACCGTGACGCGGGGACCCGCCGCCCCGTGCGCCGTGTCGTGGCCGACGAAGTACGTCGGACGGTTCTGCACGGCCGTGTAGATGCGCCCCACGTACTCGCCGAGCAGGCCGACGCAGATCAGCTGGACCGCGCCGATGAACAGGACTCCGGTGAAGAGAGAGGTCCAGCCGGGGACGGTGTGCTCCAGGGCGTGGGCGCCGAGCGTGTAGACCATCAGGGCCAGGCAGACCAGGAAGGCGAAGCCGCCGAGCCAGGTGGCGATGCGCAGCGGGGCCGCCGAGAAGCCGGTGACGCTGTCGATGGCGAGGCGGATCATCCGGCCCAGGGGGTACTTGCTGCGGCCCGCGGGCCGCGGCGCGCGCTCGTAGGCGACCTCGCCGCTCGGGAAGCCGAGCCAGGGCACCAGGAGGCGGTAGACGCGCTGCTGGTCCGGCAGCGCCTTGAGGGCGTCGACGGCGGCCCGGCTGAGCAGCCGGAAGTCACCGGCCTGGGCGGGCACGGAGGGGCCGGCCAGGCGGCGGACGAGCCGGTAGTACAGGCCGGCGGTCCACCGTTTGAAGCCGGTGTCGCTGGCCCGGTCGGCCCGGATGCCGTAGACGATGTCGAGGCCCTCGGCGCGGGCCAGCGCCAGCATGTCGGGGATCTTCTCGGGCGGGTCCTGGAGGTCGGCGTCGAGGCTCACCACGTACGCGCCGTGGGCCCGGTCCAGGCCCGCGGTGAGAGCCGCCTGGTGGCCGGAGTTCCGGCGCAGGCCGATCACGCGCAGCTCGGGCCAGCCGAGGCGGAACGCGGCGAGCAGCTCGGCGGTGCGGTCGGTGCTGCCGTCGTCGACGGCGACGACCTCGTAGCCGACGCCCATCCCGGCCAGGGCCGGGCGCAGCCTGCTGACCAGCGCGGGAAGGACCTCTTCCTCGTTGTACATGGGTACGACGACCGACAGGACGGTCGCCGCCGCCGTGGTGTCCGGCGCTTCAGGCACCCGTCCTCCCCCCAAGCCGTGCCGCAGATGTGCGACGCTGTTGCGATCTTATGACCACACTTCACGATCGTCCGGACAGCGGTCGCGCGGCCGGCCCGGGCCGGTCGTCCGAGGGGGGACCCCAGTCATGAGCACGGCCCGCAGCGACCCGGCGGCGGACTCCGCGCTGCCCGAAGAGCCCGACGAGCCGGACGGACGGCAGGAGCGGCCACGGGTGCCGCGCCGGCTCACGCTGCCGGATGGTCTACGACCGTACCGTGCCCCGCTGCTCCTGTACGGCGTCACGAAGCTGATCGGGCTGACCGTCTTCGCGGTCCTGCTCGAGGCGGCCGGCGACTACCGGGAGAAGCAGCCCCGCTTCGGCGGCGGCGCCCACTGGTGGGACGTGCTCGCCACCTGGGACGGCTGGTGGTACCTCCAGGTCGCCGAAAAGGGGTACGCCCCGCGGCCCCTGACACCCCTCGCGCCGGGCGGCCTGTTCACGGTCGAGCAGAACTCCGTCGCCTTCTTCCCGCTGTACCCGGGGCTGATCCGCGGGGTGTCCGAGATCACCGGGCTCGGCCTGTACGGGTCCGGGATCCTCGTCTCGGTGCTCGCGTCCTTCGTCGCCGCCGCCGGGATCTACGCGGTCGTCGCCACGCTCGCGGGGGCGCGGGCCGGCACCGTCGCCGCCGGGCTGTGGGCGGTCGTACCGGGCGCCGGCGTCGAGTGGGCGGTGTACTCGGAGTCCCTGTTCGTGGCCATCGCCGCCTGGTGCTGCTACGGCGTGATGAAGGGCCGGTGGCTCACGGCCGGGCTCCTCGCCTTCGTCGCCGGACTGAACCGGCCCACCTCCGCCGCGCTCATCGGCGCGGTCGGGCTCGCCGCGCTGGTCACCCTCGCCCGGCGCGACAGCAGACGCGCGCACGGGGTGGCGGGACCGGTGTACGCGATGGTCGCCGCGCCGCTCGGTCTGCTCACCTACGTCGCCTGGGTCGGGCTGAGCATGGGCGACCTGACGGCGTACTTCACCCTCCAGCGTGAGGGCTGGGCCCACTACTTCGACTTCGGCGCCTACACCCTCGACGTGCTGGGCAACACGGCCGTCGGCCGGCACGACTATCTGTTCGCCTTCGCCGTCCCCGACCTGATAGCCGTCCAGGTGGTGCTGGCGCTGCCGTTCCTGATCGCGCTGATGCTGCGGAAGAAGCCGCCGCTGGTGCTCGTCGCGTACACCCTGGCCAGCGTGGTGACCGTGCTCGGCACCCAGCAGATGTTCGGCAACACGCCGCGCTACCTGCTGCCCTGCTTCCCGCTGCTCCTGGCCCCCGCGGCGGCGCTGGACCGCCTGAAGTGGCCGAGCCTGACGGTCTTCTTCACCACGGCCGCCGTCGCCTCGGGCTGGTACGCCCACTACGTCATGTTCGAGCTGGGCATCCCCTGACGGAAACCGCCGGACCGACGCCTCGCACCGGGGCCCGGTCTCAGTTCGACGCGACCGCCGCCAGGAGCAGGACGGCGAGGAAGACCGCCCAGCCCGCCACCGACAGCCAGCCCAGGACGAGGCCGGCCATGGCGAAGCCCTCGCCGCCCTCGCCGGTGCGGCGGATCTCGGCTCTGGCCGAGTGCCCGAGGATCACCGCGGGGATGCCGGTGGCACCCATCGTCATCGTGGTGAGGACGCCGCAGACCATGGAGGCGACCGCCTTGCCGTTCGTCGGCGGCGGGGCGGCCAGGAAGGTCCGCGGAACCTGCACCGGGTAGCCGTGCGGCTGCGGGACGGACGGCTGCGCGGCGACGGGGCCCTGCGGCAGGTCGGCGACGATCAGGGACAGCTCACCGACCGTGCGGGCCTCGTACGCGCGCGCCACCCGGCGCTCGAACTCCACCTGCTGGAGACGGCCCTCGGCGAAACCCGCTCTGAGCACGTCGACGGTGCGCTCCCGGTCCGCGTGAGCGGCCAGCATCGGCGGACCGCTCTGGCCCTGCCACGGCTGCCATGGCGACGGATACGACACGGACACCTCCCCCGCTCGACGTGAACTGCCTCCCATCATTCTC
Source organism: Streptomyces sp. NPDC017202 (assembly GCF_044331705.1). NCBI lineage: Bacteria > Bacillati > Actinomycetota > Actinomycetes > Kitasatosporales > Streptomycetaceae > Streptomyces > Streptomyces sp. NPDC017202. The sequence goes on from NZ_JBIRNP010000006.1 coordinate 132,968, forward strand.
CTACGCTCGGCGGCCCGCGATGGTTCCCCCACTCGCCCTGACGCCGCCCCGTGGAGGGACGGAGAGGCCCTGGGAGACCGCGGGCGGGCCGGGGACGCGGGCGGGGACGAGCAGGGTGCCCGGCGGACACGGCACCGCACGGAGGCCGCCACACCGCCGAGTACGGCCTCGGACGGCCGCGGACACGCCGAAGGGCGGCCACCCGCACGGGTGACCGCCCTTCAGTGCTTCAGACGTACGCCTTACTGGTTGTACGGACCGTAGTCGTAGTCCTCCAGCGGGACGGCCTGGCCGGAGCCGGTGCCGAACGGCGAGTAGTCGATGTCGTCGTAGCCGACGGCCGAGTACATCGCGGCCTTGGCCTCCTCGGTCGGCTCGACCCGGATGTTGCGGTAGCGGGACAGACCCGTACCGGCCGGGATGAGCTTACCGATGATGACGTTCTCCTTGAGGCCGATCAGGGAGTCGGACTTGGCGTTGATCGCCGCGTCCGTCAGCACCCTGGTCGTCTCCTGGAAGGACGCCGCCGACAGCCAGGACTCCGTGGCCAGCGAGGCCTTGGTGATACCCATGAGCTGCGGACGACCGGAGGCCGGGTGACCGCCCTCCTGCACCACACGACGGTTCTCGGTCTCGAACTTCGAGCGCTCGACCAGCTCGCCGGGCAGCAGCTCGGCGTCGCCGGACTCGATGATCGTCACGCGGCGGAGCATCTGCCGGATGATGATCTCGATGTGCTTGTCGTGGATCGACACACCCTGCGAGTTGTACACCCGCTGGACCTCGGCCACCAGGTGGACCTGGACGGCACGCTGACCCAGGATGCGCAGCACGTCGTGCGGGTTCTGGGTACCCACGGTGAGCTGCTGGCCCACCTCGACGTGCTCGCCCTCCTCGACCCTCAGACGGGCACGCTTCGAGATCGGGAACGCCGTCTCGTCGCTGCCGTCGTCCGGCGTGATGACGATCTTCTTGGTCTTCTCGGTCTCCTCGATCCGCACGCGGCCGGCGGCCTCGGAGATCGGGGCGACACCCTTCGGGGTACGGGCCTCGAAGAGCTCGACGACACGCGGCAGACCCTGGGTGATGTCGTCACCGGCCACACCACCGGTGTGGAAGGTACGCATCGTCAGCTGGGTACCGGGCTCACCGATGGACTGGGCGGCGATGATGCCGACCGCCTCACCGATGTCGACCAGCTTGCCGGTGGCCAGCGAACGGCCGTAGCACATGGCGCAGGTGCCGACGGCGGACTCGCAGGTCAGGACCGAGCGGGTCTTGACCTCCTCGACGCCGGCCTTGACCAGCTGGTCGATGAGGACGTCACCGAGGTCGACGCCCGCCGGGGCGAGCACCTTGCCGTCGACGACGATGTCCTCGGCGAGGCAGCGCGCGTACACGCTGGTCTCGGCGTTGTCCGCCTTGCGCAGCACGCCGTCCTCGCCGCGTTCGGCGATGGCCAGCTTGAGGCCGCGCTCGGTGCCGCAGTCCTCCTCGCGGATGATGACGTCCTGCGAGACGTCCACCAGACGACGGGTGAGGTAACCCGAGTCGGCGGTACGCAGGGCGGTGTCCGCCAGACCCTTACGGGCACCGTGGGTGGAGATGAAGTACTCCAGCACGGACAGGCCCTCACGGAACGAGGCCTTGATCGGGCGCGGGATGGTCTCGTTCTTCGCGTTCGACACCAGACCGCGCATACCGGCGATCTGACGCATCTGCATCATGTTTCCTCGGGCGCCCGAGTTGACCATCATCGAGACCGGGTTGGTCTTCGGGAAGTTCGCGTTCATCGCCTCGGCGACCTCGTTGGTCGCCTTGGTCCAGATCGCGATGAGCTCCTGCGTGCGCTCTTCCTTGGTGATCAGACCGCGCTCGTACTGCTTCTGGACCTTCTCGTCCTGCGCCTCGTAGCCCTGGACGATCGCCCGCTTCGCGTCGGGGACGACGATGTCGGAGATGGCCACGGTGACGCCGGAACGGGTCGCCCAGTAGAAGCCGGCCGCCTTCAGGTTGTCGAGCGTCGCCGCCACGATGACCTTGGGGTAGCGCTCGGCGAGGTCGTTGACGATCTCCGAGAGCTGCTTCTTGCCGACCTCGTAGTCGACGAACGGGTAGTCCTCGGGCAGCAGCTCGTTGAAGAGAGCGCGGCCCAGGGTCGTCCGCAGGCGGAACGAGTCACCCTGCTGCCACTCCGGCTCGTCCTCCTCCTGCACCGGCGGGGTCCACCCGCGCGGCGGGATGGTGCCCACCGGGAAGCGGACGTCCACGCGCGACTGCAGCGACAGCTCGCCGGCGTCGAACGCCATGATCGCCTCGGCCACGGACGAGAAGGAGCGCTCCTCGCCCTTGACGTCGCGCAGCTCGCCGTCGGTGGTGAGGAAGAACAGACCGAGGACCATGTCCTGGGTCGGCATCGTCACCGGACGGCCGTCGGCGGGCTTGAGGATGTTGTTCGAGGACAGCATCAGGATGCGGGCCTCGGCCTGCGCCTCCGCGGACAGCGGAAGGTGCACGGCCATCTGGTCACCGTCGAAGTCCGCGTTGAACGCGGTGCAGACGAGCGGGTGGATCTGGATGGCCTTGCCCTCGACCAGCTGCGGCTCGAAGGCCTGGATGCCGAGGCGGTGCAGGGTGGGCGCACGGTTCAGCAGCACCGGGTGCTCGGCGATGACCTCTTCGAGGACGTCGTACACCACGGTGCGGCCGCGCTCGACCATGCGCTTGGCCGACTTGATGTTCTGCGCGTGGTTCAGGTCGACCAGGCGCTTCATCACGAACGGCTTGAACAGCTCCAGCGCCATCGCCTTCGGCAGACCGCACTGGTGCAGCTTCAGCTGCGGACCGACGACGATCACGGAACGCGCGGAGTAGTCCACGCGCTTGCCGAGCAGGTTCTGACGGAAGCGGCCCTGCTTGCCCTTCAGCATGTCGCTGAGGGACTTCAGCGGGCGGTTGCCGGGACCGGTGACCGGACGGCCGCGACGGCCGTTGTCGAACAGCGCGTCCACGGCCTCCTGGAGCATGCGCTTCTCGTTGTTCACGATGATCTCGGGCGCACCGAGGTCGAGAAGGCGCTTCAGGCGGTTGTTGCGGTTGATGACACGGCGGTACAGGTCGTTCAGGTCGGAGGTCGCGAAGCGGCCACCGTCCAGCTGCACCATCGGACGCAGGTCCGGCGGGATGACCGGCACGCAGTCCAGCACCATGCCCTTGGGACTGTTGCTGGTCTGCAGGAACGCGGAGACGACCTTGAGGCGCTTGAGCGCACGGGTCTTCTTCTGGCCCTTGCCGGTACGGATGATCTCGCGGAGCTTCTCGGCCTCCTCGTCGAGGTCGAAGGACTCCAGGCGCTTCTGCAGCGCCGCGGCACCCATCGAACCGTCGAAGTACGTGCCGAAGCGGTCGCGCAGCTCGCGGTAGAGCAGCTCGTCGCCCTCGAGGTCCTGGACCTTGAGGTTCTTGAAGCGGGTCCACACCTCGTCGAGACGGTCGATCTCGCGCTGGGCGCGGTCGCGCAGCTGCTTCATCTCCCGCTCGGCGCCTTCGCGCACCTTGCGGCGCACGTCGGCCTTGGCACCCTCGGCCTCGAGCTCGGCCAGGTCGGTCTCGAGCTTCTTGGCGCGGGCCTCCAGGTCGGCGTCCCGGCGGTTCTCGATCTGCTGCCGCTCGACGGAGACGTGCGCCTCCAGCGAGGGCAGGTCACGCGTGCGGCGCTCCTCGTCGACGTACGTGATCATGTACGCCGCGAAGTAGATGACCTTCTCGAGGTCCTTCGGAGCCAGGTCGAGCAGGTAGCCCAGCCGGCTCGGGACACCCTTGAAGTACCAGATGTGCGTGACGGGAGCGGCCAGCTCGATGTGGCCCATCCGCTCGCGGCGCACCTTGGCGCGGGTCACCTCGACGCCGCAGCGCTCACAGATGATGCCCTTGAAGCGGACACGCTTGTACTTGCCGCAGTAGCACTCCCAGTCCCGGGTCGGACCGAAGATCTTCTCGCAGAAGAGTCCGTCCTTTTCGGGCTTGAGGGTGCGGTAGTTGATGGTCTCGGGCTTCTTGACCTCGCCGTGGCTCCACTGACGGATGTCGTCAGCGGTGGCCAGACCGATCCGGAGCTCATCGAAGAAGTTGACGTCGAGCACTATGCGTCAATCCCTCTCAGGGTTGTAAGTCTGTGGTCTGAAACGGGGGTCGCGGGATCGGCGGGGCCTCTGCTGGAGGGGCCCCGCCGGACTCCCGTCAGACCTCTTCGACGCTGCTCGGCTCGCGCCGGGACAGGTCGATGCCGAGCTCTTCCGCCGCGCGGAAGACGTCCTCGTCGGTGTCGCGCATCTCGATGGACATGCCGTCCGAGGACAGCACCTCCACGTTGAGGCACAGGGACTGCATCTCCTTGATGAGCACCTTGAAGGACTCGGGGATGCCGGGCTCGGGGATGTTCTCGCCCTTGACGATGGCCTCGTAGACCTTCACGCGGCCGGTGACGTCGTCGGACTTGATGGTCAGCAGCTCCTGGAGGGCGTACGCGGCGCCGTACGCCTCCAGCGCCCACACCTCCATCTCACCGAAGCGCTGGCCACCGAACTGGGCCTTACCACCCAGCGGCTGCTGGGTGATCATCGAGTACGGGCCGGTCGAGCGGGCGTGCAGCTTGTCGTCGACCAGGTGGTGGAGCTTGAGGATGTACATGTAGCCGACCGAGATCGGCTCCGGGAACGGCTCACCCGAACGGCCGTCGAACAGCGGGGCCTTGCCGGACGGGAGCACCATGCGCCCGCCGTCGCGGTTCGGGATGGTGTGCTGCAGCAGACCGGTCAGCTCGTCCTCACGGGCACCGTCGAACACCGGGGTGGCGACGTTGGTGCCGGGGGCGACGCTGTCGGCGCCGATCGCCTGGAGGCGCTGCGCCCAGTCGTCCGCGAGGCCGGAGACGTCCCAGCCGCGGCTGGCGAGCCAGCCGAGGTGGATCTCCAGGACCTGTCCCGGGTTCATTCGGGACGGCACACCGAGCGGGTTGAGGATGATGTCGACCGGGGTGCCGTCCTCCAGGAACGGCATGTCCTCGATCGGCAGGATCTTCGAGATGACGCCCTTGTTGCCGTGGCGGCCGGCGAGCTTGTCACCGTCCGTGATCTTGCGCTTCTGCGCCACGTAGACGCGAACCAGCTGGTTCACGCCCGGCGGCAGCTCGTCGCCCTCCTCACGGTCGAAGACGCGGACGCCGATGACCTTGCCGATCTCGCCGTGCGGCACCTTCAGCGAGGTGTCACGGACCTCACGGGCCTTCTCGCCGAAGATGGCGCGCAGCAGGCGCTCCTCCGGGGTCAGCTCGGTCTCGCCCTTGGGCGTGACCTTGCCGACCAGGATGTCGCCGGCGACGACCTCGGCACCGATGCGGATGATGCCGCGCTCGTCGAGGTCGGCGAGGACCTCCTCGGAGACGTTCGGGATGTCCCGGGTGATCTCCTCGGGGCCGAGCTTGGTGTCACGGGCGTCGACCTCGTGCTCCTCGATGTGGATCGAGGAGAGGACGTCGTCCTGCACGAGGCGCTGCGACAGGATGATCGCGTCCTCGTAGTTGTGACCCTCCCACGGCATGAACGCCACGAGCAGGTTCTTGCCCAGCGCCATCTCGCCGTTCTCGGTGGCCGGACCGTCGGCGAGGACCTGACCGGTGATGATCCGGTCGCCCTCGTTGACGATGACCTTCTGGTTGACCGAGGTGCCCTGGTTGGAGCGCGAGAACTTGGCCAGGCGGTACGTGATGTACGTGCCGTCGTCGTTGGTGGTGGTGATGTAGTCCGCGGAGACCTCCTGGACCACACCGTCCTTCTCGGCCTTGACCACGTCGCCGGCGTCGACGGCGGAGCGGTACTCCATGCCGGTGCCGACGAGCGGCGCCTCGCTCTTGATGAGCGGGACGGCCTGACGCATCATGTTCGCGCCCATGAGGGCGCGGTTGGCGTCGTCGTGCTCGAGGAACGGGATCATGGCGGTCGCGACCGACACCATCTGGCGCGGGGAGACGTCCATGTAGTCGACGTCGTCACCGGGGACGTAGTCGACCTCACCGCCACGACGGCGGACCAGGACGCGGGCCTCCTCGAACTGGAACTCGTCGCTCAGCGGCGCGTTGGCCTGCGCGATGACGAACCGGTCCTCTTCGTCGGCCGTGAGGTAGTCGACCTCGTCGGTGACGACACCGCCGGTGACCTTGCGGTACGGCGTCTCGATGAAACCGAACGGGTTGATCCGGCCGTACGAGGCGAGCGAGCCGATCAGACCGATGTTCGGGCCTTCCGGCGTCTCGATCGGGCACATGCGGCCGTAGTGCGAGGGGTGGACGTCACGGACCTCGAAGCCGGCCCGCTCACGGGAGAGACCACCCGGGCCGAGCGCGTTGAGACGACGCTTGTGCGTCAGACCCGACAGCGGGTTGTTCTGGTCCATGAACTGCGACAGCTGGCTGGTGCCGAAGAACTCCTTGATGGAGGCGACGACCGGCCGGATGTTGATCAGGGTCTGCGGCGTGATCGCCTCGACGTCCTGGGTGGTCATGCGCTCGCGCACGACGCGCTCCATACGGGCGAGACCCGTACGGACCTGGTTCTGGATCAGCTCGCCGACGCTGCGGATGCGGCGGTTGCCGAAGTGGTCGATGTCGTCGGTCTCGACCATGATCGAGCGGCCCGACTCGCCGAGCGTCTCGGTCTCACCGGCGTGCAGCTTCACCAGGTACTTGATCGTGGCGATGATGTCGTCGGTGGTGAGCACGCCGGCGTCCAGCGGCTCGTCGGCGCCGAGCTTCTTGTTCACCTTGTAGCGGCCGACCTTGGCGAGGTCGTAGCGCTTGGGGTTGAAGTAGAGGTTCTCGAGCAGCGTCTGAGCGGCCTCGCGGGTCGGCGGCTCGCCCGGGCGCAGCTTGCGGTAGATGTCCAGGAGCGCGTCGTCCTGGCCCTGGGTGTGGTCCTTCTCCAGGGTGGCGCGCATCGACTCGTACTCGCCGAACTCCTCGAGGATCTGCTCGGTGGTCCAGCCGAGAGCCTTCAGGAGGACGGTGACGGACTGCTTGCGCTTGCGGTCGATGCGGACGCCGACCATGTCGCGCTTGTCGATCTCCATCTCCAGCCAGGCACCCCGGGACGGGATGATCTTGGCGGAGAAGATGTCCTTGTCGGACGTCTTGTCGATGGAGGAGTCGAAGTAGACGCCGGGCGAGCGGACCAGCTGCGACACGACGACACGCTCGGTGCCGTTGATGACGAAGGTGCCCTTGTTGGTCATGAGCGGGAAGTCGCCCATGAAGACCGTCTGGGACTTGATCTCGCCGGTCTCGTTGTTCGTGAACTCGGCCGTCACGAAGAGCGGGGCCGCGTACGTGAAGTCGCGGTCCTTGCACTCGTCGATGCTGTTCTTCGGCGGCTCGAAACGGTGGTCGCGGAAGGTCAGCGACATCGACCCGGAGAAGTCCTCGATCGGGGAGATCTCCTCGAAGATCTCCTCGAGGCCGGACTTGGTGGGGACGTCCTGACCGTTCTCGAGAGCCTCCTCGACGCGAGCCTTCCACGCTTCGTTGCCGAGCAGCCAGTCGAAGCTCTCGGTCTGCAGTGCGAGGAGGTTCGGAACCTCGAGGGGCTCCTTGATTTTTGCAAAGGAGATGCGCAGCGGGGCGGTGCTGGCAGCGTTGTTCGTATTCGCGGTCGAGGCGTTGCGCGAGGCGGCCAAGAGGGGGTCCTTCCGAGGGCTCGGACTCACTACGCGCGTACCGGCCCCTCTCCCACACCATGAGACAGACTCTCCGGAATCGGCCGAAAGGCCAGGTCAGAGAGGGTCCGGTCATCGATGCTCGGGCGAGGGCATGCCCCTGGTGACGGGCAGGGGACAGCTAACAGGCAGCGCAAAGGGTCAGTGTAGCCACTTGGCACACTGATGTCCAGTGCGGGTTTTTCGAGACCCTCGTAGCTCTCAACGCCCTCGGTCCGGTAGCCCTCAACGCACGGTGATACTGCCCTCTTCGCCGTCGATCCATGCCTCGGATACGGATCCTTGTGACGACGCGTCCTGAGAATTGCGCGCTGCGTGCGGTTCGTCAAGGCCCCCATGCCCGGACGCGGGGCGTCCGGGGACAAGACGAAGATCACCATACCCCTCGCGAACTCAGGTGCAAGGCAACCGTGGCCGGGCCCTCGGGAACGCCGAAGAGCGACCACCCGGATGGATGATCGCTCCTCGGTGCGTCGGCGTTACAGCCCCGGGGGGACCTGTTTCGGCCTTCGCTGCGGTCGTCGCCGACCGCGGGGTGTTACTTGACCTCGACCGAGGCGCCGGCGCCCTTGAGGGACTCGGCGGCCTTCTCGGCGGCGTCCTTGGCGACCTTCTCGAGGACGGGCTTCGGGGCGCCGTCCACGAGGTCCTTGGCCTCCTTCAGGCCCAGGGAGGTCAGCTCACGCACGACCTTGATGACCTGGATCTTCTTGTCGCCCGCACCGGTGAGGATGACGTCGAACTCGTCCTTCTCCTCCTCCTGCTCGACCGGGGCGCCCGGGGCACCCGGGGCGGCGACGGCGACCGCGGCGGCGGCGGTGACGTCGAACTTCTCCTCGAAGGCCTTCACGAACTCGGAGAGCTCGATGAGGGTCATCTCCTCGAACTGCGCGAGCAGGTCTTCCTGGCTGAGCTTCGCCATGGTGGGCGATCCTTCCACTAATTCGGCAGGTGCCGGATGTACTTGTTCGGCGGGCGTACGGTCGGCCCGCTAAGACCGCTGCCTCAGGCGGCGGTCAATGCGCGAGCCGAGTTACTCGGCACCGCCCTGCTCTTCCTGCTTGGCGCGAAGGGCGTCCACGGTGCGGACGAGCTTCGAGGGAAGCGCCTGGAAGAGCTGCGCAGCCTGGGACTGCTTGCCCTTGAAGGCACCCGCCAGCTTGGAGAGCAGAACCTCGCGGGACTCGAGGTCCGCAAGCTTCTTGATCTCGTCGGCGGACAGCGCCTTGCCGTCAAGGACACCGCCCTTGATGACGAGGTTGGGGTTGTCCTTGGCGAAGTCACGAAGACCCTTCGCCGACTCCACCGGGTCACCGGTGACGAAGGCAACTGCCGTCGGACCGTTGAACAGGTCGTCGAGCGTCGAGATCCCGGCCTCGTTGGCCGCAATCTTGGTCAGCGTGTTCTTCACCACGGCGTACTGGGCGTTCTCACCGAGCGAACGACGCAGCGACTTGAGCTGCGCCACGGTGAGACCCCGGTACTCGGTCAGCACGGCGGCGTTCGAGCTGCGGAACTGCTCCGCGAGCTCGGCCACCGCGGCAGCCTTGTCGGGCCTTGCCATGAGCGTCGGCCTCCTTCCGGGTGTTGACGACCGCTCGGAAGGGGCTGGGACAAACGAAACGCCCCGGCGCAGGCGCACGGGGCGAGAGCTCGACCGAACGAAATCCGTGTACGGATCGCGATCCGGGAGCACTTCCACAGTCACCTGCGCGGGTCGTCCGCATATCAGCGGATCCTTCGGCCACCGCACCCTCTTGCGAGCGCACGGCAACGACCAGCGGTCTTTGGCTTCTGTAGGAGCGTACGGGAACGGGTCGCCGTCAAGCAAATCCGCCCGTGAGGGGGCTCGGCGCTCCGCCCGTGAGGGGCTCAGCGGCCGGCCTTCTTCGTCTCCTCGGCCAGGTCGAGGGTGTCCGAGGCGGGCGGGGCCTGCACCGTGACGGGCTCGCCGAAGTCGAGGAAGGTGATGGTGAGGTCGAGCTGGCCGTGCCGGCCGAAGCCCTGGAACCGCAGCTGCTTGGTGCGGCCGGCCCCGTCGATCCAGACGTCCATGTCCAGTTCGTCGACGCCGAGCTTCTCGTACTGCGCGAGGGCCTGCTCGCGCCGCCGGCGGACGCTCTCGGCCTCGTCGCGGTAGGAGGCCCGGATCTCGTCGACGCCGGCGGTGCCCTCGTAGTGGGTGGTGGTCACGCCGTCGACGGTCTCCGTGCCGGTCGTCCTCAGGTCGTCGGCCGCGGTGAGGAAGGCGCTCTCGTGGGCCGGGTTGCGGCGGACCTTGTCGGCCGTCGACGTGGTGTCGGCCTTGACGCCGCTCGGGGTGCCGGAGCTGCCGGGCGCCCCGAACCGCACCCAGTGCCTGCCGTCCTCGGTGGCCTCGTCGCTGCCGACGTACAGCACCCCGTCGACGAGGCGGACCTCGCCGACGCCCTTGCCGGGGCCGCCGAGGACGGTCGTCCGCAGGCTCATGGCGGGCGGCTCGACGGCCATCGCGGCCTCGGCCCTGATCCGGCCCTCCTCCGGCGTCCGGCCGGTCATCCGGTAGCGCAGGGAGCCGAGTTGCTCCGTCTTCTCCGCGGCCCGTGCGACGGCCGTGGCCGCGGTCTTCCGGTCGCCGCCGTCCGCCGCACCCTCCGAGGCCGCCGCACAGCCCGTGACGAGCAGGGCGGACAGCCCGAGGACACCCACGGAAGATCTCATGCACATTCCCCCACGCAGCACACGGTGAACACCCGGTCGGTTCACGGCGAAGGGGTGAAGGTATCCCAGGGGTGCGGGCGGGGTCCCGTGAATTCCCGGCGGTCCGCGCTCAGGGCGTGGAGCCGGCCCCCTGCTGCCGGAGCAGCTCGGAGAAGTCGGCGGTGTCGGCCGCCGGGGGCGCCTCGGTGTCGACCGGGGTGCCGTAGTCGCTGTAGTAGGCGGTCTGGCTGTACGTGCCGTTCGCCGACCGGCCCTTCTCGACCTTCTTGACCAGCAGGTCGTCCTCGTCGACCCAGATGTCGACGGTCTCGGTGGTGACGCCGGCCTGCTCCAGCTGTTTCCTCAGGTCGGCGAGCTGGCTCTCGCCGAGGCTGGAGTTGCGGCCCGCGAGGTCGGCTATCTCGACGGTGCCCGAGTAGTGCGTGGTCCGCTCGCCGCGGACCGTCTCCTCGCCGACCCTGCGCACGTCCCCGGAGGCCAGCAGGAGCTTCACCGACTGGTTCGGGGTGGAGTTCTCCATCTGGTCCTTGAGATAGGCCCCCGAGCCGCCGCCGAGGGTCTCCAGCGCGTCGTACGGGTACTTGATCCAGTGCTTGCCGCCGGCCTGGTCGGCGAAGGCGTCGCCCATGCGTGCGTAGTACGCGTCGGGCAGATAGCGGGCCTGCATCGAGGTGGTGCCCAGCTGCCGCATGGTGTCGGCCATGGTGCCGCCGGTGTAGGTGATGGTGAGGGTGCCGGTGAGGCCGTCGCCCCAGCCGAGGGAGCCGTCGGCCGTCATCGCCATCACCGAGCCCATGGTGGTCGTCGACTCGACCTTGGCGGAGTCGGCGCCGTCGGTGGACTCCTCGGCGGTGCGCAGCGCGGCCATCGGACCGACGCGGCCGCCGCCGTCCCCGTTGCTGCCGGAGGAGGCGGAGCCCTCGTCCCCGTCGGATCCCCCGGAGCCCGGGCCGCAGGCGGTCACCCCGGTCAGCAGGGCCGCCGCGACGATCGAGAGGCCCGCCCGGCGTGCGCTGGTGCCCTTCATGCCCTCACCCCCATCTTGTCCCCGTGTCCGCACGGTAACGCACGGCACCGACAGCCGTGCGGGAAAAGGGACGAGCCCCGCACCTCGGAAGGTTGCGGGGCTCGTCGCCGGCTGGGCGAACCGTCAGGTTCAGACCGCGGCCGGGTCCTCCTCGACGAGGAGGTTCCGGGTGCGGTTGGGGTCGACCTGGATGCCGGGGCCGATCGTGGTGCTGATCGCGGCCTTCTTGATGTAGCGACCCTTGGCGGCGGACGGCTTCAGACGGAGGATCTCCTCCAGCGCCGCGCCGTAGTTCTCCACCAGCTGGGTGTCGTCGAACGACGACTTGCCGATGATGAAGTGCAGGTTCGAGTGCTTGTCGACGCGGAACTCGATCTTGCCGCCCTTGATCTCCGTGACGGCCTTGGCCACGTCGGGGGTGACGGTGCCGGTCTTCGGGTTCGGCATCAGACCACGCGGACCGAGCACGCGGCCGAGGCGGCCGACCTTGCCCATGAGGTCCGGGGTGGCGACGACGGCGTCGAAGTCCAGACGGCCCTTCGCGACCTCGTCGATCAGTTCGTCGGAGCCGACGATGTCGGCGCCGGCGGCCTCCGCGGCCGCAGCACGGTCACCGGTCGCGAAGACCAGGACCCGGGCAGTCTTGCCGGTGCCGTGCGGCAGGTTCACGGTGCCACGGACCATCTGGTCGGCCTTGCGCGGGTCGACACCCAGACGGAAGGCGACCTCGACGGTGCCGTCGAACTTGGACGTGGAGGTCTCCTTGGCGAGACGGACGGCCTCGAGCGGGGCGTACAGCTTCTCCCGGTCGATCTTGGCGTCCGCAGCGCGGAGAGACTTGCTGCGCTTGCTCACTACTGCTCCTGGGGGTTCTGAGGAGTCGTGGTACGGGCCGAGCAGGCCCTGCCACGTGCGGCCGGAGCCGCGACTGCTACGAAGGTGCTACGGGGCTGGGAACTCAGCCCTCGACCGTGATGCCCATGGAACGGGCGGTGCCGGCGATGATCTTCGACGCGGCGTCCAGGTCGTTGGCGTTGAGGTCGGGAAGCTTGGTCGTGGCGATCTCGCGGACCTGCGCCTCGGTGATCTTGGCGACCTTGGTCTTGTGCGGCTCGCCCGAGCCCTTCTCGACACCCGCGGCCTTGAGGATCATCTTCGCGGCCGGCGGCGTCTTGGTGATGAAGGTGAAGGAGCGGTCCTCGTAGACCGTGATCTCCACCGGGATCACCCAGCCACGCTGCGACTCGGTCGCGGCGTTGTAGGCCTTGCAGAACTCCATGATGTTGACGCCGTGCTGGCCGAGCGCGGGGCCGACCGGCGGGGCGGGGTTCGCCGCACCGGCGTTGATCTGGAGCTTGATGAGCCCCGTGACCTTCTTCTTCTTGGGAGGCATTGCTCTCTCCGGGTCCTAGTGAGAGTTTTCAGCCGTCCGGTCCGGATGATCCGGATGGAGGCATACCGCACAACGATAACGGGTATCCCTGCGCGGCCAAAAACCGAGCAGGTCAGGCACCGCGCGAGCGGCCACCTGACCTGGTCGGAGGCTTGTGTTCCAGAAGGGGCTAGTTCTTCTGGATCTGGTCGAAGCTCAGCTCGACCGGGGTCTCGCGGCCGAAGATCTCGACGAGGCCCTTGACCTTCTTCGAGTCGGCGTTGATCTCGTTGATCGTGGCCTGGAGCGTGGCGAACGGGCCGTCCGTGACGGTGACCGAGTCGCCGACCTCGAAGTCCAGGACCTGGACCTCGACCTTGCGCTGCGGGGCCGGCTTGCCCTCGGCCTCGGCGGCCTCGCGGGCGGCCTTCTCCTCGGCCTCCGGGGCGAGCATCTTGACGATCTCGTCCAGGGTCAGCGGGTACGGGTCGTAGGCGTTGCCCACGAAGCCGGTGACGCCGGGGGTGTTGCGGACGACGCCCCAGGACTCGTTCGTCAGGTCCATGCGCACCAGCACGTAGCCGGGGAGCTTGTTCTGACGGATCGTCTTGCGCTCGCCGTTCTTGATCTGCGCGACCTCTTCCTGCGGCACCTCGGCCTGGAAGATGAAGTCCTCGACGTTCAGCGAGACGGCGCGCTGCTCGAGGTTGGTCTTCACGCGGTTCTCGTAGCCGGCGTACGTGTGGATGACGTACCACTCGCCGGGCAGGGTGCGGAGTTCCTCGCGCAGGGCGGCGACGGGGTCGACGGGCTCGGCCGGCTCGGCTTCCTCGGCCTCTTCCGCGACGGCCTCGCCGTCCTCGGAGCCCTCCTCGTCGGAGTCCTCTTCGCCGGAGGCCTCTTCCTCGGACTCCTCGGAGGTCTCTTCGTCCTCGACGTGCAGCGCGGCTTCCTCCGCGGGCTCGCCCGCCTCGGCATCGGCAGCCTCGAACTCGTCCAGGTCCTCGTCAGCGCCCTCGACGATGTCGAGCTCGTCGTCAGCCGACTCATCCGGCTCGATGGCGTCGTTCAGGTTCTGGTCAGACACGGTGGCTGCTTCTTCCTGGATACATAGGGGTGGAACACGCGAAAGGGGCGCCGATCACCCGGCGCCCTTCGCTCTCGGCTCAGCCGAATACGTACTTCGCGGCGTGGTCGAGTCCATAGTCAATCACGGTCACCAGACCGATCATGATGACCACGAACACGATCACGACCATGGTGTACGTCGTCAGCTGGCCCCGCGTCGGCCAGACGACCTTGCGAAGCTCCGCGACGATCTGGCGGTAGAAGAGCGCGAGCCGCTTCAGCGGACCCTTCTTGGCGCGCTTGCCGCCCTTGCGGGACTTCTTCTGCGCCTCAGGCACCTCGTCCTGGGCATCAGGCGTGTCGATGGAGCCCACGGCATCCGCCATTCGTCCTCACCTGTTCCCGGGTCGTGGCCGTGCCGCGCCCGGTCTGAGCCGCACGGCGGTGCATTTCTGTACGTACATGCGCACACTGCCTGGCGAAGGAGTGTGTAGCAGGGCCGGAGGGACTTGAACCCCCAACCGCTGGTTTTGGAGACCAGTGCTCTACCAATTGAGCTACGACCCTTTGTGTGTTCCCCAACGTACCGCATCCATCCGGATGCTTGGTGTGCACCGGTTGTGGCACGGCTGTTGAAGGCCAACGACGTAGGAGTGTACGTGTTCCGGGGCGCCTCGTCGAACATGAAGCGCCCGTGAGGGCCCCGACGGCGGAAGATCGTCGGGAAACGGCCGGAAGATCACCAGGCCACCGCCGGGATCAGCACGGACGTTCGCAAGTGAGCCCGTCCTTGTTCAGTCCGTGAAACCCGTGTGCCGGGCGCGTTTCCTGTCTGAAAACATGGGGCCATGAGCCCTGCAACCCCTCCCACCGAGCGCCGGGTCTCCGCCCGGGTCGGTGCGATCTCCGAGTCCGCCACCCTCGCCGTGGATGCCAAGGCCAAGGCCCTGAAGGCCGCCGGGCGGCCGGTGATCGGCTTCGGCGCCGGTGAGCCCGACTTCCCGACCCCGGACTACATCGTCGAAGCCGCCGTCGAGGCCTGCAAGAACCCGAAGTACCACCGCTACACGCCGGCCGGCGGCCTGCCCGAGCTGAAGGCCGCGATCGCCGCGAAGACGCTGCGCGACTCCGGCTACGAGGTCGAGGCGTCGCAGATCCTCGTCACCAACGGCGGCAAGCAGGCCATCTACGAGGCCTTCGCCGCGATCCTCGACCCGGGCGACGAGGTCATCGTCCCGGCGCCGTACTGGACGACGTACCCCGAGTCGATCCGGCTGGCGGGCGGTGTTCCGGTGGAGGTCGTCGCGGACGAGACGACCGGTTACCGGGTCGGCGTCGAGCAGCTGGAGGCGGCGCGCACGGAGCGGACGAAGGTCGTCCTCTTCGTCTCCCCCTCCAACCCGACCGGCGCCGTCTACAGCGAGGCCGAGGCGGAGGCGATCGGCCGCTGGGCCGTGGAGCACGGTCTGTGGGTGATGACCGACGAGATCTACGAGCACCTCGTCTACGGCGACGCGAAGTTCGTCTCGCTGCCGGCGCTCCTTCCCGAGCTGCGCGACAAGTGCATCGTGGTCAACGGCGTCGCCAAGACGTACGCGATGACGGGCTGGCGGGTGGGCTGGATCATCGGCCCGAAGGACGTGGTGAAGGCGGCGACGAACCTCCAGTCGCACGCCACCTCGAACGTCTCGAACGTGGCCCAGGTGGCCGCGCTGGCCGCCGTCTCCGGTGATCTGGAGGCGGTCGCGAAGATGCGGGAGGCGTTCGACCGCCGCCGCCGGACGATCGTGCGCATGCTCAACGAGATCGACGGCGTGCTCTGCCCCGAGCCCGAGGGCGCCTTCTACGCCTACCCGTCGGTGAAGGGGCTGCTCGGCAAGGAGATCCGCGGGAAGCGCCCGCAGGACTCCGTCGAGCTGGCGGCGCTCATCCTGGAGGAGGCCGAGGTCGCGGTCGTCCCGGGCGAGGCCTTCGGCACGCCGGGCTACCTGCGGCTGTCGTACGCGCTGGGCGACGAGGACCTCGTCGAGGGCGTGAGCCGGATCCAGAAGCTGCTGGCGGAGGCCAGGGACTGACCCGCCCCGTGCGCGGGTCCGCGGGCCGTCTCCTCCGGGAGGCGGCCCGCTGCCGTGTGCGAGCAGGACCACGTTCGGGGAAACGGCTACCCGGACGGCCTCGGCGTACGGCAGGATTCCGGAATGGAGCGTGTACGTGATGTCTCTGAGCTGCCGAAAGCCCATCTGCACCTGCACTTCACCGGGTCGATGCGACCCGGCACCGTGCTGGAACTCGCCGACAAGTACGGCGTGCGTCTGCCGGAGACGCTGAGCGAGGCCCTGACCAGTGGGGAGCCGCCCCGGTTGCGGGCGACCGACGAGCGGGGCTGGTTCCGCTTCCAGCGGCTGTACGACGCGGCCCGCTCCTGCATCAGAGAGCCCGAGGACATCCGGCGGCTGGTGCGCGAGGCCGCCGAGGAGGACGTGAAGGACGGCTCGGGCTGGCTGGAGATCCAGGTGGACCCGACGTCGTACGCGCCGCGGCTGGGCGGGCTGATCCCGACGCTGGAGGTCATCCTGGACGCCGTGGAGTCGGCGTCGAGGGAGACCGGGCTCGGGATGCGGGTGCTGGTGGCGGCGAACCGGATGAAGCATCCGCTGGACGCCCGCACGCTGGCCCGGCTGGCCGTGCGGTACGCCGACCGGGGCGTGGTGGGCTTCGGACTGTCGAACGACGAACGCCGGGGCATGGCGAGGGACTTCGACCGTGCCTTCGCCATCGCCCGGGAGGGCGGGCTGCTGTCGGCCCCGCACGGCGGCGAGCTGGCCGGGCCCTCCTCGGTGCGGGACTGCCTCGACGACCTGCACGCCACGCGGATCGGCCACGGCGTCCGGGCGGCGGACGACCCGCGGCTGATGAAGCGGCTCGCCGAGCGCGGTGTCACCTGCGAGGTCTGCCCCGCCTCGAACGTGGCCCTGGGCGTCTACGACAAGCCGGAGGACGTGCCGCTGCGCACCCTGTACGAGGCCGGGGTGCCGCTGGCCCTGGGGGCCGACGACCCCCTGCTGTTCGGCTCCCGGCTGGCCGACCAGTACGAGCTGGCCCGCCGCCACCACGCCTTCACGGACGAGGAGCTGGCCGAACTGGCCCGCCATTCGATCCAGGGTTCGGCGGCCCCGAAGGGCGTGCAGCAGAAGCTGCTGTCGGGGGTGGACGACTGGCTGGCCTCCTGACCGGCGGCCGTCGCGCCGCGGTTCACCGGCCGGGTCGGCGTGGCGCGCTCCGCGCCGGTCCGGGCGGACGGTGCCGCGTGGTGGGATGCGGCGTGGGCGTGGCCCCCTGACCACGCCCACGCCCACGCCCACGCCCGCACCCGACGCCCGCACCCGACGCCCGCGCCCGACGCCCGCGGGGCGGCTCAGAGTCCGGCCCGCGCCCGGGTGGGAACGGGTTCGGGCAGCAGCGGGTAGCGGGCCGACAGCCGCATCGCGCCCTCGGTGACCGCCGGATCGTGCGAGGCCGCCTGCACACCGTCGAGATAGGCGTGCGCGGCCGCCTCGAACACGGCGTCCACCGCGGCCAGTTCGGCGGCCAGCGCCTCGCCGCGTTCCCTGGCCCGCTCCGCCTGCGTCTCCTGCTCGCGCCGGGCCCCCGCCGCCGCGGCCACGGCCCGCGAGAGGGCCGTCTCGGCCTTCTCCAGGTTGCGGTGGTGGTGGCGGTAGGCGGCGACGAAGGGGTGCTCCTCGGACAGGGCCAGCAGGAAGGCGATCCCGCCGGAGAGCAGCAGCAGCGAGATGAAGGTGACGGCGACCGTGTGCTGGTCCAGGTGGAGCTGCTCCAGCACGGTGGGGGCCGGGGGCAGGTCGACGCCCATCTGGCGGGCGAGGTCCTCCATGCCCCCGTCGGGGGCGTCCCGGAACACGATCCGCGCCCGCAGGTCCCCCAGGTACCAGGCGGCCCAGCCCCACACCGACGCCAGCGCCGCCGCGACCGGCAGCACCACCCACAGCGAGGCGGTGGCCCCGCGTCGGCGCCACTGCCGTCCGGCCTGGAAGGGTCCGGCCGTCATGACGACCCCGACGGCGGCCGACAGCAGGTAGGCGCTCAGCCTGCCCTCCGGCGTCCCGTCGTGGATCGCCAGGAACAGCGTGACGTACACCGGGAGTTCGACGAGCACCAGCAGTGCGGCGAGGGCCAGCCGGGGCCGGCGGGCCATGGCCGCGGTCTCGGTCAGGCCCTCCCAGTGCGCCGTCGGCGGCACGGCGACGGGCACGGGCTCCGGCTCGAAGTCGTCGTCCGGGTCGGAGGCGTACGGCGAGGCGTACGGCGAGGCGTACGGCGGGGCGGGCTCCGCGGCCGGGTCCCGGCCGGGGTCGCGGTCCGGGCCGCCGGGGGCGACGCGTCCCGCCATCCAGGGCAGCACACGGTCGCGGCTGTCCTCGCGGGCGGCGATCCGGGCGGCCGCCCGGTCCAGCCGGGCGGTGGCCGCGAGCCGGCGGCGCGTCTCCTCCGCCTGGGCGTCGCGGGCCCGCCGGGCGTCCTCCTCGCGGGCCGCGGTGTCGGCGTACAGGCGCGCCGAGTCGCGCAGTTCGCGTTCCTCGCGCTCGTGGTGGCGGGCCACGGTCCGGTCCCGGGCGTGGCCGCGCAGTCCGGTCAGCCGGCCGAAGTAGGGCAGGCGGTGGACGGAGCCGAGGACGTACGGGTTGAGGGTGCCGTCGCCGGCGGCGCGGCGGCCGGCGGACTCGGCCTGCGTGAGGAGCTGCCTGGCCTCCTTGGTCTCGGTCGGCGGGACGGGCCCGCGCGGCGCGGTGCCGCCGCCGGTACGGCCGAGGCCGGGGGCGCGGCCCCGGCCGCGCCGGAAGGGCAGGCCGTACCTGAGCCTGCGGGGCTCCTCAGGCCCCGTATCCGTCGTCGACACCGACCTTCACCTCCTCCTCCAGGACCTGCTGCCAGAACTGGCCCATCTGCTCGACGCGTTCGGGTGTGGTCCGGCCGCCGCGCATGGCGAAGCCGACGCGGTGGACGGTGGTGTCGGGCAGTTCGGGCAGTCCGCGTACGGCGACCAGGGCGGCGACGGCCGCGTCGCGCTGGGCGGGTGTCTCCAGCTCGAACTTGGAGAGCCGGAAGTCGGGGTCGGACTGGTCGAAGTCGCTGATCACCAGGACGTGGTAGGTGCCGTCGCCGTCGCGGGGCACCTTGGCGGCGCGTTCGAGTCCGCCGAGGACGTCCGAGCCGGGCTGGCGCCGGCGGGCGCAGTCCAGCATCTTCTCGGCGCCCGCCTCGGCGAGGACGCGGGTCTGTTTCCACAGGCTCTCGCGGTCGGAGCGCTGGTCGCCGTCCGGGTCGAGGTCCATCCGCGGCACCTGGCAGGAGGAGGCGGTGGAGGCCGCGGTGATGGGCGCGTAGGAGACGTACCGGCATTTCTGGTCGGCCAGGAAGCCGGGCACGGTCGCCTTCAGTTTCTCCTTGGCGCGGAAGCCGTTCTCGCTGTCGGCTCCGGAGCCGGATCCGTCGACGACGACCGTGCAGTCGGCGGAGAGCCGGTCGGGTCCGTCGAGCGCCCCGCACCCCGTCAGCAGCAGGGCCGTGGCGCCCAGTGCGGCGGTCATCCGTGCGGTGTGCGTGGCGGCGTGGTGGGCGGTGCGGTGTGCGGCGTGGCCTGTGGCCCGCCGGGCCGCACGGCGTGCGGCGTGCTGTGGTGCGGTGCTCATCGGGTCCCCCGTTCTCCCCGGCCGGCCGTCGCGGCCGCCGGCCCGATCCTCTGCTCCAGGATGTGCAGGGCCCTGCGGACCAGGGCGTCGTCGAGCATCCAGTCCGGTGCTCCCGTCCATATCTCGTCGGGTGCCGCCAGGGCCGTGCCGGCCGTGGCCCACTCGGGTGGGTCGGGCGGTTCGGGCACGCCGGGCGGCTCGGTCCGGTGGTCGCCGCGCGCGCGGGCCAGGCGTTCGGCGCGGCGCCGGGCCCGGCGCTCGGCCCGGCGGCGGGCGCGTGCCCGGGCGCGCGTGTGGGCGGCTTCGTAGTGGGCGAGTTCCTGGTCGGCGCAGGCGGCGAGGGCCAGGCCGCGCTGCTGGCAGGCCGTCACCTCCGTGCGCCACTGCGACACCCAGCCGCCGAAGCGGGCCAGGGCCGCGGGCACGTCCTCGCGCCGGTGGTCGTACTCCGTCACGATCCGCGCGGACTCCGCGTGGACGCGGTCGATGTGGGCCGCGTGCCGTGCGACGAACCGGGACCGCAGGTCCTCCAGTGCCATCCGCAGCCCGCGTTCGAGCTGGCGGGCGTAGTGCTCGGGGCCGACGCCGGCCCGTCCGTCCCGCTTGCCGCGGCGGGTGGCCCGCCAGCGGGTGCGCGCGGTGAGGCGGCTGCGGCCGTAGTCCGCCGGGACGGACTTCACCTCGCTCATGGGATCCCCCTCGTCGATGACCCGGATCGCCCCTGTGGGCCGCGTGCGGGCACGGCGACGGTGCCCTGGCCGGAGCGAAGGCCCCGCCGGAATCCGGGATTTCGCGCAGCCTAGGGGAAAAACGAACGCCGGAGGGAGGGATTTCCGACACCGGATTTCCGGTCATCCGGGAATCGACCGGAGATCGACCGGAGGGCGACCGGAGCGGTGCCGGCGTTCCTGGAAAACTTCCGAAAACACCGGTGGGACGGGCGGGACTCGGAATAGTCTTCGCTTCCGCTTCGGGCCGCGGAGACCCGTGAAAGCGAATAGATCTTCGAATGCATGCCGGTGCACGCCGGATGCATTCAGGGAGTACAGGGGCGCAAGGGGGGCGCATGGTCGAGTACGACGCCGACGCGGCGCGCGAGGTGCGGATCGCCGACGGGTACTTCCCCGTCGAGACGCTCGGCCCCGGCCGCCGGCTGGCCCTGTGGTTCCAGGGCTGCGCCCTCGCCTGCCCCGGCTGCATGTCCCGGCACACCTGGGACCCGGCGGGCGGGCGGACGGTCACCGTGGGCGAGCTCCTCCGGCTGTGGCGGACCGCGCTGGACCGCGGCGCGCAGGGCCTGACGGTCAGCGGCGGGGAGCCGCTGGCCCAGCCGGCCGCGCTGGCCGCGCTGCTGAGGGGCGCCGACCGGCTGCGCCGCCGAGGCGACGGCCCGCGCGCGGACCTGCTGGTCTACACCGGCCACGAACCGGGCGAGGTGCCGGCGCGGGTGTGGTCGGCGCTGGCGGGCGCGGACGCGGTGGTGACGGGGCGCTTCCGGGTCGCCGAGCCGACCGACCTGGTCTGGCGCGGGTCGGCCAACCAGCGCCTGGTCCCCCGCACCCGGCTGGGCACCGCCCGCTACGGCCCTCACCTCACCCGCACGTACGCCCCCGGCCCCCGGGTGACGCTGCGCGCCGACGGCACGGCCACCCGCCTGTACGGCGTCCCGGCCCGCGGCGAACTGCGTCGGCTGGAGCTGGGCCTGGCGGCGTCGGGCGTACGGCTGAGGGGGCCGAGTTGGCGGGGGTGAGGGAGCGGTCGGCGGTCCGCGCGCCCTTCGACGGCACCGGTCGCCGCCCCGTGGGCCGGCCGGGTCCCCTAGGGCGTGTTTCGAAAGTGGCGTCGTCTGCCCGAAGGGCAGGCCCGGCGGCGTCTGGTGCGTGCGATCGCAAGGCGGAGGGCCGTCCCGATACCGGTGGTATCGGGGCGATCCCGACAACGCGGCTGGGGGCGCCCCCTCCGGGGGAGTGCGTGCCAGACGCCGCCGGGCTGGGGGCACCCCCTCTGGGGGAGGGACTTTCGAAACACGC
Source organism: Streptomyces sp. NPDC017202 (assembly GCF_044331705.1). Taxonomy (NCBI): domain Bacteria; kingdom Bacillati; phylum Actinomycetota; class Actinomycetes; order Kitasatosporales; family Streptomycetaceae; genus Streptomyces; species Streptomyces sp. NPDC017202. The sequence goes on from NZ_JBIRNP010000006.1 coordinate 154,637, forward strand.
CCTAGGCCCCCGGCGCTCGCGGAACCTTCGCGTCGAAGTGGCTCGCCGCCTCCGGGTACCGGGTCACGATGTGCACGGACCAGTCGGGGTCGGCGGTGAGGGCGTCCTCTATGGACCAGCGCAGCCATTCCGCGCTGGTGCGGCGGTCCAGGCCGCCACGGCCCGCGCCCAGCAGGGGGAAGCAGATCGACCGCAGGCCGGCGGCGCGTTCCTGGCGGGCCGTGGCGAAGCAGGCCGCGACCGCGGTGGCGATGTCCTGCGGATCGACGCGGTAGCCGAGGCCGTCGGGTATCGCGAGGGCCGCGTGGTAGACGCGGCGCACCCCGCGCTCGGCGAGGGCGCCGGGCCCGGTGGGCACCACGGTGCCGGGCCGCAGGGGCAGGACACCGGGCCGGGCGCGCACCCAGGCGGCGAGTTCCTCGGCCAGGACGTCGGTCGCCGGGCCCTCGGGGCTGCGGCCGACGACCGCCGCCCGGCGCAGCGCCCCCGAGACGGTGGGCCGGAACGACTTGGACATCTCCAGGTGGATGTTCTCCGAGGAGACGAGGACGTCGATGTCCCGCAGCAGTTCGATGGGCGAGACGTGCACGGTGACCGGCCGGCTCCCGGCCCGTCCCGGCAGCCCGGTGTACGGCACCGGCGCGGGCCGTGCCCCGTCCGGGCGGGCGGCGGGACGGGGGCCGGGCGCGGCGGGCCGGGGTGCGCGCACGACCGGTTCGCGGGCCTCGGCGAGGATGGCCCCCGCCAGCTGCTCGACGACCCGCCGCTCCTGGCTGTGCCGGTAGCGCTCGTCGCTCACCCCGTACACCTGGGCCGCCGCCCGGCGCCGGTCCGCGGCCGGGTCGCCCCGGTGACCGGGCAGCAGACCGAAGGTGCACTGGGCGGCACGGCCGATGAGGTCGTCGGTGCCGAGCCGCTCGGCGGCGGCGCGGACGAGCCGTTCCGCCCCGTCGGCCAGGTCGTCCTCGCCCTCGGCGTATCCGGCGTGCAGGGTGACCGCGCGCAGCCCTCGGGGCACCAGCGACTGCAGCGCGGGCAGGCCGCCACGGCGCAGGTTCCGCAGTTCCCGTTCGAGGTCGGCACGGTCCGGCAGACCATCAGGGTTCATGCCGGTCAACATAGCGGCGCCGGTGCCGCGATCGCCGGGTGTTCGGCAAGGGCGGGCGGTGCCGGAGCGGGGTCGGTACGACCTCCGGATCTCCGTTCCGCCGGGGGCCCGCCGTGTCACGCGGGACGCCGTCGCCTTACCACGGAATTACCCGTGCTCCGCAACCGCCGACGAAATCGTATATCCATCCGAATTCTTTTTCGTCACGCCCGCACCGGCCGTCCTTCGCATCCCGTTACCACCGTGCCCGCCGTTACCACCGTGCCCGCCGTTCTCTCCGTGTCCGCCGTTCTCTCCGTGTCCGCCGTTCTCTCCGTTCCCGCCGTGTCCGCCGTTCCCTCTGTTCCGCCCGTCCGCACCCGGACCGCTCGGTCCTTTTAGTCCGCAGGTGAATTCCATGACGTTTCCTGCTGATCCCGGTGGCCCCGGCGAGGACCTCGCCCCGCCGACGCTCTACGAGCCGGAACCTGCGCCCGGCGGCCTGCCCGCGCCCGACCCGCGAGGCGATCCGGACGCCCTGCCGCCCACGCTGGCCGCCCGCTTCGTGGCGCGCGAGCGCCTGCCGAGGCGCGGTGAGCAGACCGTGCACCGGGCCGGGGAGGAGGGCCGTTCCGCCGAGCTGCGCGCGGCCGTGTTCCGGGTGCTCGACCACAGGGCCGCCGGCCCGGACACCGAGCGGGTGCTGAAGTGGTTCCACCCCGACGCGGCCCCCGACGACGAGGTGACCGCCCTGCTGTCCGAGCCGCTGCACGACGGGCTGTCGTACGTCCTGGAACGGGGCACGGCCAACGGGGCTCCCTTCCATGTGCTGCCCTCGCACGGCAGCACCGACTTCGCCACCTTCCTGCGGGACCGCGGAAAACTGTCGTCCGAGGAGATCCGCGGGCTGGTCGGCCGGCTGCACGGCGCCCTGACCGCGCTGCACGCGGCCGGCGTGGTGCACCGGGACGTGAAACCGTCCAACCTGGTCCTCGGCGACTACGCCCGGCCCACCGAGGACCTCGTGCTGATCGACTTCGGCATCTCGCTCGTCGCCCGCTCCCCGCGCGAGGCGTCCGGCGCCTGGGCCGCGACCCCGCGCTACGCCTCGCCGCAGGCGCTGCTGCGCAAGCCGATCGTGCGCGCGGCCGACGACTGGTGGTCGCTGGGCGTCCTGGTCGCCGAGGCCGCCCGCGGCCGGCACCCGGTCGAGAGGCACCACGAGCCGGCCTCGGTGATGGACGCGGTGCAGGCGGGCGCACTCGACCTCGGCGGCATCACCGACGAGCGGGTCCGGCTGCTGTGCAAGGGCCTGCTGGCGCACCATCCGGAGGACCGCTGGGGCTCGGCGCAGGTCGCCGAGTGGCTGGCCGGGCGCAGTCCCCGGGTCGTGTCCCGGCCGGGGCCCGCCCCGCGCACGGCCGACGGCACCACGGACGGCACCCTCGACGGCACGGCGGACCGGCCGGCCGCCGGGGCCGGTCCCGCCCCGGACGTGCCCCGCTTCGAGCACGCGGGCCGCACGTTCACCGACCCGGCGGCGCTGGGCGAGGAGTTCGACGCCGACTGGCCCGCCATGGTGCGCCGGCTGGCCCGCGGCAGGGAGCGGGAACGGCTCGGCCGCTGGCTCGGAGAGTTCCGCCCCGAGCGGGACCCCGTCCGCGCCGAGGCCCTCGACGACCTGCTGCGGGAGGGGCTGCGGCGCCGGCCGGACGCGGGCACGCTGATCGACCTGATCGGCTGGATGGCCCCGCAGCAGGAACCCGGCTACCGGGGCATCCCGCTCGACGTCGGCCACCTGCCGGACTTCGCGGGACGCGCGGCGGCCGGTGACCGGCAGTGCGTGGACGTGATGGGCGAGCTGCACCGGCACCGGCTGCTCGGCCGGCTGGCCGCGCGGCGCGGCGGCGAGGAGCTGGCCCACGTCGACCAGCGCTGGCAGGACCATCACCACCAGTGGGACGCGGCCGTCGCCCGGCTGTCCGAGATACCCGAGGTCGGCGACGACCACGACGGCCTGCGCGCCGCGACCGGCACCGGACCGGCCCTGACCGCCGAACTCCTCCACCTGGCCGCCGCTCCGGCCCCGGCCACCCGCAGACTCCGCGCCGACCTGGAGCGGGCGGTGCGCGGCCTGCCCGCCCCCGTGTCCTGGTTCGTCCGGCTGGCCGAGGACGCCCGCGAGCCGGTGCCGCTGCTGCTCGCGCTGCGCCTGCATCCGCTGGCCCTGGAGCAGGCACGGGCGATCCGGCGGGAACGGGAGCGCGACCGGCAGCTCGCGGCGACGGACGCCGCCTCGCGGCACTTCCGGCTGGTGCAGCGGCGGCTGGAGCTGCCGGTGATGCTGGGCCGGGCCGCGGGCGGCGCGCTCCTGCTGTTCTTCCCGCACGCCTTCGTGGTCGGCCTGGCCGACGTCACCGGCCGCGCGCCGCAGCCGACCGTGCTGACGGCCTGGCTGCTGAGCGTCCCCTCGCTGGCGGCGCTGCTGGCCGTGGAGTGCTGGACGGCCTGGTACATCGGCCCGCGCTACCACCCCGACCACTCGCTGATGGGCCTGCTCACCCGCCGGTCCCTGCCGGTGACCCGCCGCATCACGCGCCGGGGGTGGCGGGGCCGGCTGTGGGCGGGGCTCGCCCTGGCCGCCGTGGCGGGGACGGTGCTCGGCACCTTCCTGCTCGCGGTGTGGATCTGGCCCGCGGCGACCGTGCTGGCCCTGCTGGTCTCGTCGGTGCTGCGGGTACGGGCCTGGAACGCCCGGCTCGCGGCGGCACGCGGGGCCGGACGACCGCTCACGGGGGCGGCCGGGGCGGGCGGCGGTACGGGCGGTACCGGTAGTGCCGGCGGTACGGGCGGTACCGGTAGTGCCGGCGGTACGGGCGGTACCGGTAGTGCCGGCGGTACGGGCGGTGCCGGCGGCGGGACGGTGCCGGGCGCCAGGCGGCCCCTGCGCTCGCCGGGGCCCGCGGTGCCCTCCGGGGCCGGGACGCCCTCCGAACCGGGCCCGCCACCCGGATCCGGCTCCCTTTCCGGACCCGGCTCCCCGTCCGGCCCTCGCACCGACCCTCGTACCGGCTCGCCCGCCGGTGCCCGTACCGGTTCCCCCGCCGGTTCCCCTTCTGCTTCTGCTTCTGGTTCTGCTTCTGGTTCTGGTTCTGGTTCCCCCTCTGGAGGAGTGGCGTGAGCAGTGCGTTCGCCGGCACCGATCTGCTGACCGTCATGCCGGACGTCTCGGCGTACGGCTACCCGCCCGACCCGGCGGCCCTGCCACTGGACACCGGCGTCCCGGACGTGACCGAGGTCGCGGACACGGCGACCGGGCAGCTGACCGGTGCCGTCTCCGACCATGCCGGCGACGCCGCCGCGCATCTCGGCGACGCCGTCGGGCACGTCGCGGACCAGCTCCACGACATGATCGTGCCCGCCGTCCTCGGCCTGGCCGACCTCAGCGGGGCCCTGCTCGTCACGCGGCTGGCGCTGCGCGGCACGGTGGCCCTGGCGGCGTTCAACAACAAGGTCGCCGCCGAACAGGAGGCCCTCTCCAGGCGCCAGGCGTCGCTGGAGACGGCCGGTGAGTGCTGGCGGCGCGCGGCGGAGGCCGCGGCCGGGCTCAACGCGCGGATCACCGTCCTGGGTCTGGACCCCTCGGGGCCCGGCGACCCGCCGCTGCCCGCCCCGGTGCAGCCCGTCGGCGTCCCCCTCGACGTGCTGTGGAGGCGGCTGGCCGAGACGGAGTGCGCGCTGCGCCGCGCGGAGGCCCAGCGCGCGTCCCGGGCGACCGCCCGGCTGCCCTTCGACCACGCGCGGGACCCGGAGCACGCCGACTGGTACGACCGGCTGCGCGAGCGGCGCCGCCGGGCCCTGGTCCGGTACGCGGAGGGCGGCCCCGAGCCCGAGGTGACGGCCGTGCGGCGCACCGGGGACACCACGGCCGCCGAGGACACCGCGACCACCGCGCCCACCGCGCCCACCGAGGACGACGTCCTGCGCGAGGGCGCCGAACTGCTGGCCGGACTGCCGCTGGCGTTCACCTCCGCCGGCCGGGACCTGATCGACGACTGCCTGCGGGAGGCCCGCCGGGCGGTGGGGCGGCGGCCCACCGCGGTACGGCGCTACCTCGACGAGGCCGCGCTGATCGCCCACAAGGAGTCGGAGCGGGCGCTGCTCGCCGAGCGGGCCCGCCGGGACGCGGCCCTGCGCCTCGACGCGCTGCGGACCCCGGCGCCCGAGGGGATGGACCGGCTGCCGGACGCGTCGGAGGCCGTCGAGGTGCTCGAACGTGCCCTGCGGGACGGTGTCGCGCCCTCGGGCGCGGACGAACGCACCGTCCGGCAGGCCCTGGTGACCCGCTCGGCAGCCCTCCAGCGGACGTACCTGGTGGCGGCGCTGCGCCGGGCGACCGAGCGGTGGGGCGAGGGCTCGGTGCACGCCCGGATGGACTCCGAGCACTGGGACTTCGCGCCGGCGGCCTGGGGCGGCCGGTACTGGCTGCGGGTCCGGCTCACCTCGACGGGCCAGGCCCGCGTCTTCACCATGCGCCGGCCGCTGACTCCCCAGGAGGAGGCCGACCCGGCCGCGGTGGCCCGCTGGGCGGCCTGGGACGAGGAGCGGTGTGCCGAGAGCTCCGGATACGTCGAGGAACTGGGCCGGCTCACCGAGGCGGAGGGCGTCCGCGCGGAGTTCACCTGGTCGCGGAGCCAGGTCCGCACGGGCGAACCGGCGTCCGGTCTGACCGGGTCCCGCCGTAAGCCCGCGCGGCGGCAGGCCCCGCGCCGGCCCCTGCAACGCCACCACGACCACTGACCGGCGCCCGCGTCGCCGCCTTCCCCGGAGGACCCTTGACCAGCTTTCCCCTCCAGTCGCCGCCCCTGACCAAGGCGACCGTCACCCGGACCGTCCAGCCGCCCTTCGCCGCCGAGCTGTTCACCACGCTCAGCGTCCACTCCCAGTACGTCCTGCACGGCAACGTCCGCGACGACCACCTGGTCGCCGACGTGCGGGACGACGGCACCCGCCGCAACCGCGCGCTGTGCCTCGACGACCTCCTGTGGGAGGGCCTGCGACGGGCCGGCTACAAGTGCCTGCTGCGCTACGACCAGGTGGCCGGGTTCACCGTCGCCCGCAGCGAGGACGGCCTCGACATGAACACCCTCCTCCAGCGCAACACCCGGCGTCTGCCGGGCCGTTCGGACGAGGAGGACGGCAGCCAGGCCGCGCGGGTCTTCGAGTCCTTCGCCCGCGGCTGGGTCGGTGAGCGGCCCGGCCCCCCGAAGGACAACCCGCGCTACGACGACTACCAGAAACCGGTGCACGCGGCGCTGCTCGTCGACTTCGCCTCCCGCATCCCCACCCAGGCCAACCAGCTCAGCGACGAGGAACGGACGTTCTTCCTGCGCTGTCTGAAGATCGCCGAGGAGGCCCGGCCGTTCCCCCGCGCCAAGACCGGCCGCGCCCTGTTCAACCCGGTCGTCTGGCTCGCCGACGGCGAACGGGACCTGCCCGCCTGGCTGGTGACCAGCAGCGTACGGGTGCGCAGCATCGGGGTGCCGATGCCGGACCTGGGCCAGCGCCGCCGTATGGCGGAACTGCTCGCCGGGCAGGCCGGTGTCCCCGAGACCGCCACCCGGCTCGACGTGGGCCCGCTGCTGAAGGATGCCGAGCGGGAGGAGCCGACGGACGAGGACGTCGTGCGGTTCGCGCGGGCCGCCGGCGGGCTCACGCTGCGCGCCATGCGGGAGAGCATGCGGCTGGCCCGGGCCCGCCGGCTGCCGTTCGCCGAGATGGACCAGGCGGTCCGCCTCTACGAACTGGGCGTCAGCCGCAACCCGTGGACCGGCGGCGCGGTCGCCGACAGCATCCGGGACGGTGAGACCGTCATCGGCGAGCGGGTGCGCGGCCAGGAGAAGGCGGTCACGCAGACCCTCGACGTGCTCAAGAGGGCGGCGCTCGGCCTCTCCGGCGCGCAGGCCGCCTCGACGTCCGTGCACCGGCCGCGCGGCGTGCTGTTCTTCGCCGGCCCGACCGGTACCGGCAAGACGGAGCTGGCGCGGGCGGTGGCGACGACCCTGTTCGGCTCGGAGGACGCCTGTCTGCGCTTCGACATGAGCGAGTTCTCGGCCCCGCACTCCGCCGACCGCCTGGTGGGCGCCCCGCCCGGGTACGTCGGCTACGAGGCGGGCGGCGAGCTGACCCGCGCGGTCCGCGAGGACCCGTTCCGGGTGGTGCTGTTCGACGAGATCGACAAGGCGGACAAGGGGGTCCTGGACAAGTTCCTCCAGGTCCTGGAGGACGGCCGGCTCACCGACGGCCAGGGCGTGACGACGTACTTCAGCGAGTGCGTCCTCATCTTCACGTCCAACCTGGGCGTGCACGGTCCGTCGGGCGCGGACGGGCGGCCGCTGTCCGCCCCGGCCGGGCGGGACCGGCTGCCCGAGACACCGGCGGAGCGGGCCGCGTTCGAGGAGGAGATCCTCGGCAACGTCCGCCACCACTTCGAGCACACCCTGAAGCGGCCCGAGCTGCTGAACCGGCTCGGCGGGAACATCGTCGTCTTCCAGTACATCGACGAGCCCACCGCCCACCTCATCTTCAAGGGGCAGTTGCGCAACATCGTCGAGCACATGCGGCGCCAGGGCGGCCTGTCCCTGAAGGTCCTCCCCGAGGCCGAGAAGGTCCTCGCCGACGAGTGCACGCGCGACCGGCACAACGGCGGCCGGGGCATCGGCATGAAACTGGAGACCCACCTCATCAACCCGCTGGCCCGCGCGATGTTCGACCTCGGCGTGGAGCTGACGCCCGGCACGGTCGTCACCGTCTCGCGGGTCGCCGTCCAGCCGGACGGCGGTGTCCGCCTGGACATCGACGCCGTACCGGGTGAACGGACCCGGGACCGGCGGCCGCCGTGGTGACGGACGAGGAGGCACGCCCTCCGCGGTACGTCGACAAGGCCCTCGCGGAGGACGTGTTCCTCGACGACGAGCGGGAGGAGGGGGAGGAGGCGGAGACCCCGCCCTGGCCGCCCGGCCCGCAGACCTCCCTCGCACCCCGGACCCACCCCTGCTGGTCCTGCGCGGCGGACGTCCCCTCCGGTACGTCCGCCTGTCCGGAGTGCCAGGAGTCGGTACGCCATCTGCGGCTGATCAGCACCCGGCCGCCGGTCCACCTGCGGCACGGCAGCTGCGGTCCGCTGAACCTGGGCCGGCATCCGTCCTGGGCGGCGCCCGCCGTGGCCGCCGCCCTCGACGGCGAGCGGGGGGTCTCGCGCCGCCACGCGAGCATCGAGATGACCCCGGACGGCGGCCTCTGGCTGACCGAACACCCGGCCGGCACCATGAACGGCACCTTCGTCAACGGCGAGCGCGTGCCGCCGGGCGACCGGGTCCCCGTGGCGGACGGGGACACGGTACGGCTCGGCACGTACTGCGCGTTCACGGTGCTGGTGGTGGAGGAACCGCCCGCGTAGGACGGCCCCGTGCCGGCGGCCGTGGGCACGGCCACGAGGGAGGAGCCGCCCGCGCCGGTCACCTCCCGCGCCGGCCGCCGCGGGAGGTGACCGGCGCGGGAGGTGACCGGCGCGGGAGGTGACCGGCGCGGGAGGTGACCGGCGCGGGGACGCCGTCAGTCCGCGGGCTCGGGCGGGACGATCACCGCGCGCAGCGGGGCCAGCAGCCGGTTCGCCGCGTCCACCCCGGCGAGCGTGGCGAGGTCGTGGGAGACCAGCGGCTCACCGTGGAAGGGCACACCGCCGCAGCGGTCCCCGAACAGCACCAGCGCCTCGCGCGGCCGGTGCCGCCGGGACTGCCAGAGCAGGCCGTGGGCCTCCTTGGCCTGGCTCCGCAACTCCCTCGCCCAGTACCGGGTGCGCGGGTAGTCGTCGGGCTCGGAGTCGAGCAGCCAGCTCGTCTGGCAGACGGCCGCCAGGTCCTCCTCGGTGCGCAGCGACACGAAGGTCAGATCGGTGTCGGTGACGACCTGGGCGAGCGTGTACCGGCTGGCCTGCGCCCACGGCACCAGCCGGGCGCCGACCACCGGGTCGAAGTCCATGGACCTCAGCAGGACCTCGGCCAGCGCGGTGGCGGGTTCACGGGTGGCGTACAGGTAGGGGTAGGGGTCCTCGGCCGTGCAGTCGAAGCGGCTGCCGCCGAACAGGGTGTGCGCCTCGACCGACTTGAAGCCGGTCGCCGGGTAGCGGCTGCGGTGGCAGCGCCAGAGCGCGGTGCCGGCGGGGAGCGTCGTGACCCGGGGGACCATGGTGATCTCCGGGGGGATCTGCCGCGTCATCGGCCGCCCTCCTCGACGAGAGCCAGGGCGGCGTCCGCCAGCCGGTCGTCCGGCACCCGGCCGAGCAGCGAGGCCGGTGGCCCGCCCAGCCAGGAGTTCCGGCCCAGCCACCAGTCGGCGGCACCCCAGGGGTCGCGGTCGGCGAGCAGGATGCGGTTGATCCGTACGACGATGTCCCGGGGCCGCCCGGTGTCCGGGTCGAACTGGAAGTCGGGGCTGCGCGGCCCGTCCCGCGGGTCGGCCAGCACGATGACGTCGGCGGGGCCCTCCCCCGCAGCCGTGCTCCCGGCGGGCGCGGCGGCCCGGCACGGCACGGCGAGCAACCGCCGCCGCGCGGCGGCGAGAACGGCGGCGACCGGGTCGACCGAGCCGGAGTCGACCGAGCCGGAGTCGACCGGGCCGGAGTGAGCGGGGTCGGCCGCGACGGGGTCGAGCCGGCCGGCGCGGTCCGCGCCCGTCGCGCCGGGGCGTTCCGCCTCTCCCGCCGCCGGTGCCGCGTACAGCTCCTCCAGGGCCGCGAGCACCGCCTCCGGCGCCGGCACGGTCGTCGCCGTGGCGATCGAGCGGCGGTCGGCGTGGAGCAACTCGGCCAGTACGCCCGCCTCGTCCGGGACGGGCCACAGGGAACGGACGATCGCCATCACGGCCATGCCGGCCCGCTCGGGGTCGTCGCCGACCTCGCGCAGCCGTTCCGTCATGGCCAGGAAGTGCCGGTACTGGTCCTCGTCCAGCCACTGCCGGAGCTCCCGCCGGTGTCTGACCAGAAGGGCCAGCAGTTCATTCGTGTCCAACGGTGTTCCCTTCGGGTCGGACCGGTCCGGGGTTGCCCTGATGGATGAAGGGGGCCCAGGCGTCCGCGGACAGGGCCGGCTTGCCCTTGATCCGGACGGCCAGCGGCCCGGGAAGGCCGGGCAGCGCGGGCCGGTCGGCGTCCAGTGCCCACAGCTGGGCCCGCCGCAACGCCTGCGCGGGGTCCGCGCCCTCGGCGAGGAAGTGGTGCAGGGCGTACATGAGGACGGCCGAACTGGCGTCGGCGACAGACCACTTGGAGCCGATGACGTCGGCGGCCCCGCGCGCGACGAACGCGGTGGTCAGCGTGAGCGTCTCGTCGTGGTCCCGGGTGCTGAGGTCGGTCTCGCAGGCGCTGAGCACCACCAGCGGCCCGGCGCCGCCGCCCCGGTCCGCGGCGGGCGCCCCGAGCAGCCGCCGTACGGTGAGCAGGCCCGCGGCGTCGTCGGCGCCGCGCGGCCGGTGCAGCAGCAGCCTCGACACGGTGGGCAGGTCTCCGGCGATCCCGTGGACGCCGAACTCGACCAGGGTGGCGGGCCGTTCGGCGGTGCCGCCGGGCAGCAGCGGCAGCAGCTCGTCGGGGGTGCCGTCGACGTCGAAGCCGTTGCGGCTGAGGAAGCCGAAACAGCGGGCCCTCGGATAGAAGGCCGCGCGCAACGCCTCGACCTCGTGTTCCGCGTACGCCAGCGTGGCGCTCGGGTCGGCGACGAGGACCGGGGCCTCGGCCAGGGGCAGCCGGGGCCGGGCGGCGGACCGTACGAACTCCGCGCCGGACGCGGCGTAGCTGAGGACGGCGTGGTCCACGGCGTACACCGGCCGCTCCCCCGCCCGCGCCCCCGCACCGAGCCGGGCCGCGTGCCAGGGCACGACGCCGAGGTTCCCGGCGGGCAGCAGCACCAGCCGCACGGGATCGCCGGGGTGGGCCGGGCGGCCGGGCCGGGCCACGTCCAGGACCGGCCCCATCACGGCGGGGCCCGCCCAGTCGCACAACTCCTCCAGGGCCGCCTCCCAGACCGCCACCGCCGCCGTCCGGCCGGGCGCCGAGGGCGGTACGTCGGGTGCGGTGAGGGCGGAACGGTCGTGTGCCGCGTCCAGATACCGGTCCAGGGGCGCGCGTCCGGCCGCCCCGAGTCCGGTCAGCTCCAGCGCGAGCGGCGCCAGTCCGGGCCGTACCACCAGCGCCCGGCCGGGCCCGTCGCCCTGTCCGACGAGCAGGTGCACCACGGCGTCGACCCCGGCGGCCTCCGCCGCGTCGGACACTTCCTGCCAGCCGGGCCCGGCCGCGATCCCGGCGGTGCGCAGCGCCCGCAGGGCCCGGCGCCGCAGGGTGCTGGGGATGAGGGTGTCGGCGCCCTTGTGGTCGACGCCCTTGTGGCCGGCGTCCTTGTGGTCGACGCCCTTGTGGCCGACGCCCTTGTGGTCGACGCCCGCACCCGCGCGGGCGGCCTCGCGCCACTGGGCGGCGAGGTCCCTCTCGCCGTGCGCCTCCAGCTGCTCCGGCACGCTCGCCGAGGCCGCGACCGCGCGCAGGACAAGCGCGCGGCCCGCCTCGAGGACGCGCAGCGCGGTGGCGGCGTCGCCGTTCTCCGCCGCCCACACGGCCGCCGTGACCCCGCGGTCGGCGGCCGCCCGGGCGGCCTCGAGACCGTGCTCGGCGCCGATCTGGAGCAGCACGTCCTCGGCGACCCTCTCCAGCAGCCGCTCGGTCGCCTCCAGCGCGCGCTCGGTGTCGCCGGGGCCGCCGCGGCGCCGGTAGGCGTCGGCCAGCTTGCGGTACACGTCCTGCGCGGTGCCGCTCCCCGTGTGGTCGCCGATCTCGGCGCGGGCCGCCTCCAGTTCGCGCAGTGCCGCCGCGAGGGCGGCCGGATCACCGCGCCGGTCGTACTCGACGTCGAGGACGAGGGCCATGCCGAGGCGCGCGCGGATGTCCTGGTCGGCGGCGACGCGGGGGCCGCCGAGCGCGGCCCGCAGCTCCTCCACGTCGTCCAGGAGGCTGGCGGCGGAGGGCTCGATGTACTGCTCCAGCGCCTTGCACAGGGCCTCGACGGGCGCCAGGATCCCCCGCAGCGCGATCGGCATGCCGGGGTGCTCCTTCGATTCGCGCAGGTACATCAGCGCCCGCCGCAGCGGCGGGGCCACCGCTCCGCCGGCCCGGCCGATGGCCATGGTCCGGCGCAGTTGCAGGAAACCGAGGACGAAGAGGACGATGCTCGCCGATCCGCTGTCCGCGGACAGCTCCTGACGCATCGCCAGCAGGCGTTCGTCGATGTCGTCGAACGCGTCGAGGTCGTCCTCGGGCGCGTCGCAGACCCGCTGGTACTCCAGGAGGGCGCGGCCGGTCTCCAGGAAGTCCCGGCCGGCCGTGCCCGGGGCCATGCCGTCGGCGAGCGCCGCCAGGTCGATGTTCTCGGTGAGCAGGCGCTGCGCGGTCCTGGCGTCCTCGATGTTGCCGCCGTTGAGGGCGGCACCGGACAGCAGCGCCGCCTGGAGGACGGCCGCCACGCCGGCGGGGACGTCCTCGTCCTGTCCGGCCCGCAGCAGCGGCTCGGCCGCCTCCACCAGGTCCTCCGGGTCGCCCGAGCGCATCGCCATGCCGAAGCGGGCCAGGCCGGCGGTGACCTGTTCCTGCCAGGAGTCGCGCGGCAGGCCGTCGACCGCCTGCTCCAGTTCCTCCGGGCGCAGGATGCCGGGCGCGAACAGTTCCAGCAGCGGCAGCATGTCGTCCGCCGCGAGTTCCACCTGCTCGCGGATCTCCTCCCGCGAGCCGCCCAGGGGTGTGGGCGGGACGTCGGGCAGGTCCTTGAGCATCTCCAGCGCGGCGCCCATGAACATCCCGAGCTGCGGCGGCATCGCGCCGGTCGAGGTGGCGTAGTTCCCCAGTTCGAGCAGCGAGTCCCGGTCCCGGGCGCTCTGCAGCAGCCGCAGCAGCGTCGTCCAGTGTTCGAGGTCGGGGTGGTCGGCCGGGTCGGCGGTCTCCGCGAGTTCCGCCAGCAGGGTGCCGACCTCGGCGAGGTCCTCGCGCAGCACGCCGCCGTCGGGTGCCATGAAGGTGGCGCCGACCGTGAGTACGTCGATCATGTCCTGCCGGCCCCGGAAGGCGAGGTCCGGCAGGTGCGGCACCAGCAGTCTGATCAGGAGTTTGGTGACGGCCGTCCGGGACTGCGTCTCCCGCTCGGTGACGGGTTCCGGCTCGCGGGCCTCCCGCAGCAGGACCAGGGCCTCGGCCCGGTCACCCGCCGGGTCGGCGGCCCCGCCGTGCGTGGCGTCGGCCAGGTGGCGGACGGCGAGCAGGGTGCCGCGCGCCATCCGTAGCGCCCGCCGCGCGGCACCGTCCCGCTCCTGCTCGGCGTCCGCGAGTTCGCGCAGGATCCGTTCGGTCGCGGGACCGTCCGGCGGTCCGCCGCCCTCACCGGCGCGGGCCCACTCCTGACTGACCGCGGTCGCCCGGCGGAACAGTTCCCGCGTCCGGGCCTCCTGTTCCGCCCCGGCCTGTTCCTCCCCGGCCGTCCCCTGCGTCCCGCTCACCGTCACGCGCGCCTCCCCGGATCCCTTTCGCCCACATAGTGGCGGCGCCGCGGGGCCCGCGCGGGGGTTTCGGCCGTATTTCAGCCGCACCGACCGGGAAACAACCGTGCTGCGGGGGAGTCGGGAGAGGTCCGGAGGGCCACCATCGAGGCAGGGGGCGCCCGCGGCCGCCGGGGCTACGGATCGGGTGAGGCCCTTGGCCCGCGGCCGCCCCCTGCCCACCGGCACCGCGCCCACGGCGGGCTCCGGGGCGCCGCCGGACAGGCCCTACAGTTCGACCCCCACCATCACCGGCTCGTTGACCAGCATGACGCCGAACGCCTCCCGCACCCCGGCCACGACCTCCCGGGCCAGCGCCAGCAGGTCCTCCGTGGTGGCCTCGCCGCGGTTGGTGAGGGCGAGGGTGTGCTTGGTGGAGATGCGGGCGGGCCCGCTGCCGTAGCCCTTGGTGAAGCCGGCCTTGTCGATCAGCCAGGCCGCGGAGGTCTTGGTGCGCCCCTCCCCCGCCGGGTAGGCGGGCGGTACGGCGTCCTCGCCGAGCCGTTCCCTCACGCGCGCGTGGAACACCGCGAAGTCGGCGTCGGTGAGGATGGGGTTGGTGAAGAAGGACCCGGCGGACCAGGTGTCGTGGTCCTCGGCGTCCAGGACCATGCCCTTGCCCGCGCGCAGCTTCAGCACGGTCTCGCGGGCCTGCTCCAGCGGCACCCGGCCGCCGGGTTCCACGCCCAGGGCGCGTGCCGTCTCGGCGTACCGGAGCGGCGCGGACAGCCCGCCGGCGTCCTCCAGGGCGAAGCGGACGCGCAGGACGACGTAGCGCTCGGGGTCGGCCTTGAAGCGGCTGTGCCGGTAGGAGAAGGCGCACTCGTCGTTGCCGAGGGTGACCGTCTCGCCGGTGCGGCGGTCGTAGGCGATCACCTCGGAGATCGTGGCGGACACCTCCTGGCCGTACGCCCCCACGTTCTGGATCGGGGTCGCGCCGGCCGAGCCGGGGATGCCGGCCAGGCATTCGACGCCGGCCAGTCCGGCCTCGACGGTGCGGGCGACGGCGTCGGTCCACACCTCACCGGCGGCCAGCTCCAGCGCCGTACCGGCGAGGTCGAAGCCGCTGGTGGCGATGCGCAGGGCGGTGCCCGCGAATCCCTTGTCGCCGATGACGAGGTTGGAGCCGCCGCCGATGACGAGCAGCGGCGTGCCGTCGGCGTCGGCCTCGCGCACGGCGGCGATCACCTCGGCGTCGGTCGTCGCGGTCACCAGCCGGGTGGCGGGGCCGCCCAGCCGGAAGGTGGTCAGCGGGGCGAGCGGGGCGTCGTGGAGTTCCAGCACGCGCCCAAGCCTACGAGACGGCACCGACAGCCCCCGCCGCGCACTCACCACGGGTGAGGGGCGCCCCACGAGGGAGGACGCCCCTTGCTCCCACCGGTGTCGGTGAGGACGTCCCCGGCCCCGGGCGGACCTCACCCAGGGGCCGGCCACGCTCGCACCGGTCGTACGACCGGGCCCGGCTCAGGCCAGTCGTACGAGCGCCCGGGACATCCCCAGCACCTTCTGTCCGCCGCTGGTCGCGGTCAGGTCCACGCGGACCGTGCGGTCGTCGAGCTTGGCGCCGATCTTGCCGCTGACCTCGATGGTCGCGCCCTCGTCGTCGTTCGGGACGACGACGGGCCGGGTGAAGCGGACGCCGTACTCGACGACGGCGCCCGGGTCGCCGGTCCAGTCGGTGACGACGCGGACCGCCTCGGCCATGGTGAACATGCCGTGCGCGATGACGTCCGGCAGGCCTACCTCCTTGGCGAACCTCTCGTTCCAGTGGATCGGGTTGAAGTCCCCGGAGGCACCCGCGTACTGGACGAGGGTGGCCCGGGTCACGCCGAACGACTGCGCCGGCAGCTCGGTGCCGACCTCGACGTCGTCGTAGGAGATCTTCGCGGTCATGTCAGCCCTCCTCCGCCGCGCGGGCGACGAGCTTGGTCCAGGCGGTCACGACGTGCTCGCCGGCCTCGTCGTGGACCTCGCCCCGGACGTCCACGATGTCGTTGCCCGCCATGGACTTGATCGCCTCGATGGTGGAGGTCACGGTCAGCCGGTCACCGGCCCGCACCGGGCGGCGGTAGGCGAACTTCTGGTCGCCGTGCACCACCCGGCTGTAGTCGAGACCGAGTTGCGGGTCCCGGACGACCTGGCCCGCGGCCTTGAACGTGATGGAGAACACGAAGGTCGGCGGGGCGATCACGTCGGGATACCCGAGTGACTTGGCGGCCTCCGGGTCGGTGTAGGCCGGGTTGGTGTCCCCCACGGCCTCCGCGAACTCGCGGATCTTCTCCCGGCCGACCTCATAGGGATCGGTGGGCGGGTAGGTCCGCCCCACGAAGGACTGGTCGAGCGCCATCGGCTCGGCACCTCCTGCTTGCTCTGCGTCGCTCTACTGACCGGTACTGGTCGCTCAACGACGCGAGGCCGCCCCCGATCACTCGGGGACGGCCTCGCGTACGAGCCTGAATTATCGCGTTTCGCGGTGCGCGGTGTGCGCATTGCAACGCGGGCAGTGCTTCTTCATCTCCAGTCGATCCGGGTTGTTACGCCGGTTCTTCTTGGTGATGTAGTTCCGCTCCTTGCACTCCACGCAGGCCAGCGTGATCTTCGGGCGGACGTCGGTGGCAGCCACGTGAGTGCTCCTTGACGAACGGATGGGACATATACGCAAGAAAGAGTAGCCGATCGAAGGACCGACCCCACAATCGGCTACTGTCAGTAGCGGTGACCGGACTTGAACCGGTGACACAGCGATTATGAGCCGCTTGCTCTACCGACTGAGCTACACCGCTTTGATGGGATCAGTTCCCGCCTCGCGACGGGAACCTCACCCACCAGAGCCCCAATACGGAATCGAACCGTAGACCTTCTCCTTACCATGGAGACGCTCTACCGACTGAGCTATTGGGGCGAGCGATGAAGACATTACACGGTCCGCAGCCGTTCACCCAAATCCGTTCGCCCGACCCCGTCGGCCCCCGTTCCGCCCAGGCGGCACACGGCTCCTGAGCCCCTCAGGCCCACCGGACCACACCGGTACGACTATTGCGCTCCTCCCCGACGGCGTCGGACGGCCGCCCTAGGCTCGACTCACTCTGCGTGATCTTGCCCGAGCCCCGGGCAGCGAGCCCCCACTCTCTGCCGAGCCCCTGGAGCGCGATGCCCGACAGCCAGCCGCAGCCGCCCCCGCCGTCCGGGACGCCGGCGTCCCCGGACGGGCAGCAGGACCCCGGCGTCCTCCTGCTGTGCGGCGCCCGCCTCACGGACGGCCGGACCGTGGACGTACGGCTGGGCCGCGGACGCATCGAGGCGGTCGGCACCGCCGGCAGCCTGACGGCCGGCCCCGCTCCCGCCCCCGGCGCCCGCGTGGACCTCGGCGGGTACCTCCTGCTGCCCGCCCCGGCCGAACCCCACGCCCACGCCGACACCGCGCTCTCCGCGGACGCCGAAGGGCCCGTCTCGTACGCCCCCGAGGACGTCCAGCGCCGGGCCACCGAGGCCGCCCTGCTGCAACTCGGGCACGGGGCGACGGCGTCCCGCGCGCACGTGCGCGTCGGCGACGTCCAGGGGCTCGGCTCGCTGGCGGCCGTCCTCCGGGCCCGGCGCTCGCTGCGCGGGCTGGCCGAGGTGACGACGGTGGCGATGCCCCGGCTGCTGACCGGGGCGGCGGGAGCGGACGGGCTCGCGATGCTGCGGGACGCCCTGAAGATGGGCGCCTCGGTGGTGGGCGGCTGCCCGGACCTCGACCCCGACCCGACCGGCTACGTGGAGGCCGTCCTGGAGGTCGCCTCCGAACACGGCTGCCCCGTCGACCTGCACACCGACGCCGCCGACCCGGCCCGCCTGGCCCGCCTGGCCGCGATGGCGGGCGGACTGCGCCCCGGCGTCACCCTCGGCCCGTGCGCCGCCCTCGCCCGCCTCCCCGCCGAGTCCGCGGCCCGCACGGCCGACCAACTCGCCGCGGCGGGCGTGACGGTGGTGTGCCTCCCCCAGGGCGGCTGCGGCACCACCGACCGCCGCGACACGCCTCCGGTACGGCTGCTGCGCGCGGCCGGCGTCCGGATCGCGGCCGGCAGCGGCACCCTCCGGGACGTCTCCAACCCGGTCGGCCGGGGCGACCCGCTGGAGGCGGCGTACCTCCTGGCCTCCCGCCACGGCCTGCGCCCCGAGGAGGCGTACGACGCCGTCAGCACGTCCGCGCGGGCGGCCCTGGGGCTGCCCGAGGTGCGGGTGGAGGCGGGCTTCCCCGCCGACCTGCTGGCCGTCCGCGGCGACCGCCTGGCGGGCGCGCTGTCGCTGGCGTACAGCCGGATCGTGATCCACCGGGGGCGGGTGGTGGCCCGCACCAGCGCGGTGCGCGAGTACTGCGACTCGGCGGCGGCGGAGGAGTTGGGACTGCCGCGGCAGGGGCGGAGCACGTCGCCGTAGGCCGGGATCCGGTGCCCGCCGGGGATCGGGGTCTGCCGGGGATCGGGGTCTGCCGGGGATCGGGGTCTGCCGGGGATCGGGGTCTGCCGGGGATCGGGGTCTGCCGGGGATCGGGGTCTGCCGGAATGCGGTGGGTGCCGGAACGCGGTGGGTGCGGGACACGGTCTCCGGCACCGGTGACGCGCCGTACGGCCCGGCCGGGCGTACGGTCGAAGGCATGCGCATTGTCATCGCCGGAGGTCATGGTCAGATCGCGCTGCGGCTGGAGCGTCTGCTCGCCGCACGCGGAGTCGAGGTCGCGGGCATCGTCCGCAAGGCCGAGCAGAGCGACGACCTGCGGGCCGTCGGCGCCGAACCGGTCGTGCTGGACCTGGAGTCGGCGTCGGAGGCCGAGGTCGCGGACGTCCTGCGGGGCGCGGACGCGGCGGTGTTCGCCGCGGGCGCCGGCCCGGGCAGCGGCACGTCCCGCAAGGAGAGCGTCGACAAGGGCGCGGCGGTCCTGTTCGCGGACGCGGCGGTCCGCGCCGGCGTACGCCGCTTCCTCGTCGTGTCCTCCTACGGTGCCGACCCCGGCCGCCGGGGCGACGAGGTCTTCGACGTCTACCTGCGCGCCAAGGGCGAGGCCGACGCGCACGTCCAGGGGCTGGACGGTCTCGACTGGACGATTCTGCGGCCCGGTTCCCTCACGGACGACCCGGGCAAGGGCCGTGTCCGGCTGGAGGCGCGGACCGGCCGCGGGTCGATCCCGCGCGACGACGTGGCCGCCGTCCTCGCGGAACTGCTGGACACCCCGGCGACGGCCGGCCTGACCCTGGAGCTGGTCTCCGGATCGACGCCGGTACCGGTGGCGGTGAAGTCGGTCGCGGGCAACTGAGCGCGCCGCCGGACGCGTTCAGAACAAGGGCAGCTGGCCGGGGATGTCGGACACCACGTACCCGTCCAACGAGGGCTGGACGGCACCCAGTTGTGCCGCGCTGCGCGAGCCGGGGCAGGACGTCAGCCGGCCGTTCTCGCGCGCGCCGGGCGGGTCGTGCCGGGCGAACCGTCCGGCGACGACGGCGATCTCCCGACGACACTCGGGGCAGGTTCTGCGGCGGCTGGACATGCGCCCAGTCTGCCCCAGTGCGCCACGTGGGTCCCGCGCGGCAACGCACGCCCCGTTCGCCGCGCGCGACCGGCGTCCTCTCCCTAGCATCGCTACATATGGCACATACCTTCGAGGAACTCGTGGCGAAACAGCGTGCGGCCGACGAGGCGCACGCGAGGGTCCTGCACCTGCGGGACACCTACGGCGCGCCCACGGCGGCCCCTTGGCCCCAGGCCCAGACCGACACCTACGAGACCGCCTGGCGCGCCTGGCGCGACCTCGCCCGCGACGCCCAGGCCGCGCTCACGGAGTACGCCAAGGACGAGAACAGATCCCGTAACGACGTCGAAGCGGACGTGCGGAAAGCCGCGAAGACACGGGAACGGGAGGAGGCGTCGGAACCGGCGTCGGGACCGGCGTCGGGACCGCCCTCCGGGCCGGCAGCGGGGTAGGCGGCAGGACCGCCGCCCAGGCCCGCAGCGGGGTCGGTGGCGGGGCTCTCGTCCAGGGGCCCGCAGGGGGTGGGCGTCGGGGCTCTCGTCCGTGCCGGGCTCGTCGGTGGAGCCGCCGTCCGGCGGCCGACGAGCCGAGCGCCGTCCCGCACCACCCGTCCGGACCAGAGAAAACGGCCGGAAACGAAGCAGACCCCCTCCGCCCTGCGTTTCCGCAGTTCGGAGGGGGTCTTACTCAGCGTGGCGGCGCCAGGATTCGAACCTGGGAAGGCTGAGCCGGCAGATTTACAGTCTGCTCCCTTTGGCCGCTCGGGCACACCGCCGGGTTTGCCGCCGTTCGAACCGCTTTTCGGCGGTGGTCTCCGGCAACGACGTAAACGATACCCGATGGGGAGGGGTGCTTCGCCACCCGGATTCCTCACCGCCACGGCCGGGCCGGGTGGCTAGGCTTGTCCGGATGCGGCCCGCGTCCCACGCCGGGCTCGACGGCAGCCCCACACACGCCGACACGCATCCGATACGCACCCCGATATCAAGGAGCCACAGGACATGGCCGACTCCAGTTTCGACATCGTCTCGAAGGTCGAGCGGCAGGAGGTCGACAACGCCCTCAACCAGGCCGCCAAGGAGATCTCCCAGCGCTACGACTTCAAGGGCGTCGGCGCCTCGATCTCGTGGTCCGGAGAAAAGATCCTCATGGAGGCGAACTCCGAGGACCGGGTGAACGCCGTCCTCGACGTCTTCCAGTCGAAGCTGATCAAGCGCGGGATCTCGCTGAAGGCGCTGGAAGCGGGCGAGCCCCAGCTCTCCGGCAAGGAGTACAAGCTCTTCGCGGAGATCAAGGAGGGCATCTCCCAGGACAACGCGAAGAAGGTCGCCAAGCTCATCCGCGACGAGGGCCCCAAGGGCGTCAAGGCCCAGGTCCAGGGCGACGAACTGCGCGTCAGCTCCAAGAGCCGTGACGACCTCCAGGCCGTCATCTCCCTGTTGAAGGGTCAGGACTTCGACTTCGCGCTGCAGTTCGTGAACTACCGGTAGGTCCCGGCTCCCCGGGGCCTGGCAGCGGGACGGAAGGGCAGGCGCAGCGGCAGCAGTCGCCCTGCCCGTCCGTCCCGGCGGACGGACGGGCCGCGGGTACGGCTGGCGGTCAGCGGGTACGGCGGGCGGACCCGAGGGCTCGAAGGCTCGAAGCCGATGCCGGGGCAGCAAGTTCGCGGTCAGTCCCGGGAGTTGCCGAACAGGATGCGGTAGGCGATCAAGAGCACCAGCGATCCGCCGATCGCCGCCGCCCAGGTGGCGCCGTCGTAGAAGTCCTTGGTGATGGGATGGTCCAGCCAACGGGCCGATATCCAACCGCCGATGAACGCGCCCGCCACGCCGATGACGGTGGTGCCGATGAAGCCGCCCGGGTCCCGGCCCGGCAGCAGTACCTTGGCGATGACCCCGGCCAACAGCCCCAGAATGATCCAGCTGATGATGCTCATGTCCTGACCCTGCCCTTCCGCCCTGTGCCCGCACCGTCCCGGAGCTGTGATCTCGCTCCGGTCAGGCTGTGCGTCCGCGCGTCGTCCACGGCCCGTTCGTGCGGTGTCACCGGGGACGACGTCCTGGCGACACCCGGTGGTTCCCCGGCTCAGTAGGGTGCGACCCATGACACAGCCCGGACCGGCCGCCGAACTGCGGCGCACTCTGGGTGTCGGGGACGCCGTGGTCATCGGGCTCGGCTCGATGGTCGGCGCCGGCATCTTCGCCGCCCTCACGCCCGCCGCCCGTGCCGCCGGCTCCGGGCTGCTGCTCGGACTCGCGCTCGCCGCCGTCATCGCCTACTGCAACGCCATGTCGTCGGCCCGCCTGGCCGCGCTGTACCCGGCCTCGGGCGGCACCTATGTGTACGGGCGTGAACGGCTCGGCCCGTTCTGGGGATATCTCGCGGGCTGGTCCTTCGTGGTCGGTAAGACGGCCTCCTGTGCGGCGATGGCGCTGACGGTCGGGGCGTACGTCTGGCCGGGGCAGGCGCACGCGGTGGCGGTCGCGGCCGTGGTGGTGCTGACCGCGGTGAACTACGGCGGCGTCCACAAGTCGGCCTGGCTGACGCGGCTGATCGTGGCGGTGGTCCTGGCGGTCCTCGCTTCCGTGGTCGTCGTGTGTCTGGGCTCCGGGGAGTCCGACGCTGGGCGGCTGGACATCGGGACCTCCGGAGGGCTCGGCGGGGTGCTGGAGGCCGCCGGGCTGCTGTTCTTCGCCTTCGCGGGGTACGCGCGCATCGCGACCCTCGGCGAGGAGGTGCGGGATCCGGCGCGGACCATCCCCCGCGCGATCCCGCTCGCGCTCGGCATCGCGCTGGTCGTGTACGTGTGTGTGGCGGTCGCCGTCCTTTCCGTGCTGGGGTCGGGGGGTCTCGGGCGGGCTGCCGCGCCGCTGGCGGACGCGGTGCGGGCCGCGGGCGTGCCGGGGCTGGTGCCGGTGGTGCGGGTGGGGGCCGCAGTGGCCGCGCTGGGTTCGCTGCTGGCCCTGATCCTGGGTGTCTCACGGACCACGCTGGCCATGGCGCGGGACCGGCATCTGCCCGGCGTGCTGTCGGCCGTGCATCCGCGCTTCCAGGTGCCGCACCGGGCCGAACTGGCCGTGGGCGCGGTGGTCGCGGTCCTCGCCGCCACGGTGGACGTGCGCGGCGCGATCGGTTTCTCCTCCTTCGGTGTGCTGGCGTACTACGCGGTGGCCAACGCGTCGGCGTGGACGCTGGATTCGGCCCCGCTGAGGCGGACCCTGCCGGCGGTGGGCCTCCTCGGCTGCCTGGTCCTGGCGTTCGCGCTGCCGGGAACCTCGGTGGTCGTGGGGGCGGGTGTGCTGGCGGTGGGCGTGGCCGCGTACGGGGTGCGGATGCGGGTGGGGTCGGGGAGAGGGCGCGGGTAGGGCGGGTGGGGGCACCGACGGGCGGGTCGCCGGCGCGGCCAGCGGTGTGGCGTGGTCGGGGGGCGGCGGCACCCGTGACGCCTGGGCGTCACCGGACCCGTACGACCGGGCCCGGACCCGGACCCGCACGACCGGGCCCGTTACGCGGTCTGGACGCGCCGGCCGGGTATTCGGGACGCCTGGTGGTGTCGGGCGTGGGCCCGGGCTCCTGCGGGCGGTTTCTTCGCCTGCTCGTTCTCCGTCATGTGTTCATGGTGCGGGCTGCCGCTGACATCGGGGGCGGCCTGTGGAAAAGCAGCGGGCTGTGGACAACCGCGCTCCGACCGCCGCGGTGGGCGTGCGGCGATCAGCGTGCGGCGATCAGCGTGCGGCGAACGGCTGGTCCGTGGGCACGATTTCGCGGCCCAGCGGGAGCAGTGAGACCGGGATCAGCTTGAAGTTGGCGATGCCGAACGGGATGCCGATGATCGTGAGGCACAGGGCGATGCCGGTGACGATGTGGGCGAGGGCCAGCCACCAGCCGGCCAGGACCAGCCAGAGGACGTTGCCGAGACAGGACGGGGCTCCCGCGTCACGGCGCTCGACCGTCGTGTACCCGAAGGGCCAGAGGGCGTAGACGCCGATGCGGAAAGCCGCGACGCCAAAGGGAATTCCGATGATGGTGATGCACAGCAGCAGGCCTGCGAACACGTATCCGAGGAAGAGCCAGAAGCCGCTGAGGATGAGCCATATGACGTTCAGGATGGTTTTCACTGGTGTCCTGCCATCTTCTCGAGGCGGGCGATGCGCTCCGCCATCGGCGGGTGCGTCGAGAACATCTTGGAGAGGCCCTGGCCCGGGCGGAACGGGTTCGCGATCATCATGTGGCTCGCGGTCTCGATGCGGGGCTCGGGCGGCAGCGGGAGCTGCTTGGTGCCCAGTTCGAGCTTGCGCAGGGCACCGGCGAGGGCCAGGGGGTCGCCGGTGAGCTGGGCGCCGGAGGCGTCGGCCTCGTACTCGCGGGAGCGGCTGATGGCCAGTTGGATGAGACTGGCGGCGAGCGGACCGAGGATCATGATCAGCAGCATGCCGAGGATGCCGGGGCCGTCGTCGTCGTTGGACCGGCCCACGGGGATCAGCCAGGCGAAGTTGACCAGGAACATGATGACCGAGGCGAGGGCGCCGGCCACCGAGGAGATGAGGATGTCGCGGTTGTAGACGTGGCTCAGCTCGTGGCCGATGACGCCGCGCAGTTCGCGCTCGTCGAGGAGGCGCAGGATGCCCTCCGTGCAACACACAGCGGCGTTGCGCGGGTTGCGGCCGGTGGCGAAGGCGTTGGGGGCCTCGGTCGGGGAGATGTACAGGCGGGGCATGGGCTGGCGGGCCTGGGTGGAGAGCTCGCGGACCATGCGGTAAAGGCCGGGGGCCTCGAACTCGCTCACGGGGCGGGCGCGCATGGCGCGCAGGGCCAGCTTGTCGCTGTTCCAGTACGCGTACGCGTTGGTGCCGAGCGCGATCAGGACCGCGACGACGAGCCCCGCGCGGCCGAAGAAGCTGCCGATGACGATGATGAGTGCGGACAGTCCCCCGAGGAGTACTGCGGTCCTGAGCCCGTTGTGCCGGCGGTGCACGGTACGCCCTCCAAGTCGTGCGGCAGGGGAACCCTTCGCTTGCGGATCTTGCCTTCTGATCTGCGGTTCCGCTGGTGTCGTGGTGCCACGTCCAGTGGAACCTCCCGTTTTGGACAACGCCAGACGAGGGCCCCGGGTTCCCTCGTGCTCCCGGCGGCGGGCGTGG
This sequence comes from Streptomyces sp. NPDC017202, assembly GCF_044331705.1. Taxonomy (NCBI): domain Bacteria; kingdom Bacillati; phylum Actinomycetota; class Actinomycetes; order Kitasatosporales; family Streptomycetaceae; genus Streptomyces; species Streptomyces sp. NPDC017202. The sequence goes on from NZ_JBIRNP010000006.1 coordinate 179,001, forward strand.
GCCGTCCGGGTGACGCCTCAGAAGAGGGCGGTGTCGGCGAAACGCAGGACCAGTTGCGGGGCGCCGGAGAGGGCGATGCCGAGGACCGCGGTGAGGGCGATCGCGGCGGTGAGGGGCGCGGGCACGGGGTGCTTGCCGGTTTCGCCCTCGGGGGCGCGGAAGAGGAGCGCCGTCCACCGGAGGTAGTAGTACAGGGCGATCACGACGTTGGCCGCCATGACGACGGCGAGCCAGCCGAGGCCGGCGTCGACGGCGGCCGAGAAGACGGTGACCTTGGCGAAGAGTCCGATGATGCCGGGCGGCAGTCCGGCGAGGCAGAGCAGGAAGAAGGCCAGCACGAGCGCGGAGAGCGGGTTCCTCGCGTACAGGCCCTGGTAGTCCGTGACGCGGTTCGCGGCGTGCGTACGGCCGACCAGGGCCGCGACGGCGAAGGCGCCCAGGTTCACGGCGGCGTACATGAGGGCGTAGGCGACGGTGGAGCCGACGGCGTGCTCGGGGTCGTCGGAGTACGCGGCGGCGGCGATCGGGACGAGGAGGTAGCCGGCCTGGCCGACGGAGGACCAGGCGAGCAGACGTACGGCGCTGTACGCGCGCGTGGCCTGCTGGCGGAGGGCGCCGACGTTGCCGACGGTCATGGTGAGGGCGGCCAGTGCCGCCAGCGCGGGGCCCCAGACGTCGGCGTACGACGGGAAGGCGACGACCGTGACGAGGATGAGGCCGGAGAAACCCACGGCCTTGCCGACGACCGACAGGTAGGCGGCGATGGGGAGGGGAGCGCCGACGTAGGTGTCGGGGACCCAGAAGTGGAAGGGGACGGCGGCCGTCTTGAAGGCGAAGCCGATGAGGGTGAGGACGACGCCGGTCTGGGCGAGGGTGTGCAGTTGCCCGTCGACGTCCTGGAGGCGGTCGGCGACCTGGGTGAGGTGGAGGGTGCCGGTCGTGGCGTAGACGAAGCTGATGCCCAGGAGGCTGACGGCGGTCGCGGTGACGGACGACAGGAAGAACTTCAGGGCCGCCTCGGAGGAGCGCCGGTCGCCGTGCCGGATGCCGACGAGGGCGAAGGCGGGCAGGGAGGCGACCTCGAGGGCGACGACGAGGGTGGCGAGGTCGCGGGAGGCGGGCAGGAGGGCCGCGCCCGCGGCGGAGGACAGGAGCAGGAACCAGAACTCGCCCTCGGGGAGCCGTCCGCGCTCGTCCTTCAGGGCGGTGACCGACAGGAGGGCGGCCAGCAGCGCCCCGCCCAGCACCAGGAACTGGATGGCGAGGGTGAAGTGGTCGGCCGTGTAGCTGCACACGCGTGTGTCGGCGGTCAGGCAGAAGGTGGAGCGGTCGCCGTCCAGGAGTGGCAGCAGGAGGGCCGTGGCGGCGGCCAGGCCCGCGACGGAGAGCCAGCCCAGGAGCGGCTTGCGGCGGTCGGGCACGAACAGGTCGGCGACGAGGACGACGAGTCCGACGACCGCCGTGAGGGTGGGTGGGGCGATGGCGAGCCAGTCGACGGACTGGACGAGCGAGGGGGCGGCGGCGAGGTGGCTCATCGGTTGCCTCCTGCGAGGAGCTGCTGCACGGCCGGGTCGGTCAGGCCGAGGAGTGCCTTGGGCCAGAGGCCGGCGACGACGGTGAGGACGACGAGCGGTGTCCAGGCCGCGAACTCGTAGGTGCGGACGTCGGTGAGGCGCGGGGCGTCCTGCGGGACGGCCCCCATGCAGACGCGGCGGACCACGGCGAGGAGGTAGGCCGCGGTCAGGAGCGTCCCGAAGGCGGCGATCGCGGTGAAGGTGAGGAAGGCGGGACGGCTGAGGTCGTCGGCGGGGTCGAAGGCGCCGAACAGGGCCAGCATCTCGCCCCAGAACCCGGCGAGGCCGGGCAGGCCGAGCGAGGCGACCGCGGCGAAGGCGAGGAGGCCGCCGAGGCGGGGGGCCTTGCCGTAGAGCGCGGCCCCGGTCTCCTGCGCGAGGGTGTCCAGGTCGGTGGTGCCGGTGCGGTCCTTCAGGGCGCCGACCAGGAAGAACAGCAGGCCGGTGATGAGGCCGTGGGCGATGTTGGCGAAGAGGGCGCCGTTGACGCCGGTCGGGGTCGTGGAGGCGATGCCGAGCAGGACGAAGCCCATGTGGCCGACGGAGGAGTAGGCGATCAGGCGCTTGAGGTCTCCCTTGGCGCCCTCTTTGGCGAGGGCGAGGCAGGCCAGGGAGCCGTAGATGATGCCGACGACGGCGAGGGCGGCGAGGTAGGGCGCGAAGGTGTGGAAACCGTCGGGCGCGACCGGGAGGACGATCCGGACGAACCCGTACGTGCCCATCTTCAGCAGGACGCCGGCGAGCAGGACCGAGCCGACGGTCGGGGCTGCGGTGTGGGCGTCCGGCAGCCAGCTGTGCAGGGGCCACATCGGGGTCTTCACCGCGAGCCCGACACCGATCGCCAGAACAGCGGTGACCTGCACGGATGCGGTCAGGGACCGGCCGTTGTCAGTGGCGAGTGCCACCATGTCGAAGGTGCCCGCCTGGAGTCCGATCAGGAGCAGGCCGAGCAGCATGACCACGGATCCGAGCAGCGTGTACAGGATGAACTTCCAGGCCGCCCGGGTCCGGCCCGCGCCGCCCCAGCGGGCGATGAGGAAGTACATCGGGATCAGGACCGTCTCGAAGGCGAGGAAGAACAGCAGCAGGTCGAGGACGGCGAAGGTGGCGAGGGTGCCGGCCTCGAGGACGAGCAGGAGCGCGACGAAGGCCTTCGGGCTCGGGCCCGCGGGCAGGTTGAAGTACGAGTAGAGCGCGCACAGGAAGGTCAGCAGCGCGGTCAGGACCAGGAGGGGGAGGGAGATGCCGTCGATGCCGAGGTGGATGCGCACGTCGAGTGCGGGGATCCAGCTGATGTCGGTCGTGGCCTGCATCTTCGACGGCTGGTCGTGGTCGAAGCCGAGCGCGAGGACGATCGCGGCGACGAGGATCACGCCGGTCACGGTGACGCCGTGCCGCAGGACGGCCTGCTCGGGCGACTTCCCCTTCAGCCCGGGCGGGGCGGGCAGGAGGGCGGTGACCGCGCCGAGGAGCGGGCCGGCCACGATCAATGCCAGAAGGAACTGCATCAGGGACTCACTGATATCGATCACGCCTGCTCACGCTCCCGCGGCGACGAGGACGGCGGCGACCACCAGGACGACGGTGCCGGCGAGCAGCGCGCTCACATAGGTCTGGACGTTGCCGGTCTGGGCGCGCCGTACGGCGGCGCCGAGCCAGCGGGGCAGGGTGCCCGCGCCGCGTACGTAGGTGTCGACGACCTCGCGGTCGAGGAACCGGACGAGGCTCGCCGCGGCCTGCACCGGGCGGACGAACGCGGTGGTGTAAACGGCATCCAGGTGGAAGCCGGTGGCCGCATGGCGGTGCAGGGGGCCGAGCAGGAACCGTCCGGGGTCCGCCGGATCGGGTGCGGAGGCCACGTCTCCGTAGGCGGGTGCGTGGGTCGCGATGGCCTCGGCCTCGACGAGTCCGGCGTCGCCCTCGGGGTGGGCGGCGACGGCGCCGAGCGGGAAGCGGGCCGCGAGTGCGGTGGTGTGCCGCCATGCGCTGTAGACGGCCAGGCCGCCGACGAGGGCCAGGCCGGTGCCGAGGACGGAGGTGGTGAGGGTCGGGGCGAGGTCACGGCCGTCGAACCAGTCGGGCAGCGAGCGGTAGGCGAACCCGCCGAGGGCGAGGGACGGGATGGCCAGGACCCACAGCACCACGGTCATCGTCAGCGGCTGGCGGCCGTGGTCGGGGACCTCGGGGCCGTGGCCGCGGAAGGCCAGCAGCCACAGCCGGGTCGCGTAGGCGGCGGTGAGGACGGCGGTGAGCAGGCCGGCGACGAGGACGATCCAGCCGGCCGCGGCGGGGGCGTGCTCGGTGTGGCCGGTGGAGACGTGCTCGGCGGCGCCGAGGACGGTCTCCTTGGAGAAGAAGCCGCTGAAGGGCGGGATCGCGGCGAGCGCGAGGAGGGCCACGGTCATCGTCCAGAAGGCGTCCGGGACGCGGTCGCGCAGTCCGGTCGTGCGGGACATGGCGGCCAGCGAGTTGGTGCCGGCGGCGTGGATGATCACGCCGGCCGCGAGGAACAGCAGGGCCTTGAAGGCGCCGTGGGAGAGGAGGTGGAAGACGGCGGCTCCGCGGTCGCCGACGGCGAGGGCGCCGGTCATGTAGCCGAGTTGGCCGATCGTCGAGTAGGCGAGGACCCGCTTGATGTCGTCCTGGGCGAGCGCGGCGAGACCCGAGCCGGCCATGGTGACGGCGGCCATGACGGCGAGGACGACCATCGCGGCCCGGGAGGCCTCGAACACCGGGAGGAGACGGGCGACGAAGTAGACACCGGCGGCGACCATGGTCGCGGCGTGGATGAGCGCGGAGACGGGTGTCGGGCCGGCCATCGCGTCCGGGAGCCAGGTGTGCAGCGGGAACTGCGCCGACTTGCCGGCCACACCGGCCAGGAGCAGCAGGGCGATGGGCGTCGGGTGGTCGAGTCCGCCGTGGACGACCGTGGCGAGGACCTCGGTGATCCGGAAGGAGCCGGCGTCGGTGGCGAGGGCGAGCAGACCGATGAGGAAGGGGACGTCGCCGAGCTTGGTGACGAGGAAGGCCTTGATGGAGGCGGCGCGGGCCTCCGGGGTCTCCCAGTAGTGGCCGACCAGGAAGTAGGAGCAGATGCCCATCACTTCCCAGCCGACCAGCAGCACGATCAGGTCGCCCGAGTAGACGACGAGGAACATCGCGGAGGTGAAGAGGGAGACGAGGGCGGCGTACGAGGGGTAGCGCGGGTCGTCGCGCAGGTAGCCCGTCGAGTAGATCTGCACGCAGGTGGCGACAAGGCCGACCAGGGTGGCGACGAGGGCGGCGAAGCCGTCGATGTGCAGGGCGAGTTCGATCGGGACGGAACCGGTGGGCGTCAGCTCGGTGACGGCGTCGACGGCCGCGTCCCCGCCCTGGCGTACCGCGACGGTCACGGCCAGTACGAGGGAGGCGAGGGTCGGCAGGACGGCGAGCGGGCGCACGAAGCCGGGGGCGGTGCGGCCGAGGAGCAGGCCGGTGACGGCACCGAGGAACGGCAGGAGGGGGACGAGGACGGCGAGGGTGGTCGTGGTCACGCGGTGGCCTCAGCCTTCTCGGCCGTGGGGCCGGTGCCGTCGGCGGGCTCATCGCTCTCGGCGCTCTCGTGGCCCTCGGCGGTGTCGCGCAGCTTGTCGATGTCCGCGGTGCCGCGGTTGCGGTGGACGGCGAGGACGATCGCCAGGCCGATGCCGATCTCGGCGGCGGCGATGGCGATGGTGAACAGGGTCAGGGCCTGACCGGAGTGCAGGGTCTCCTCGGCGGTCCGGCTGAGCCAGACGTCGAAGGCGACGAGGTTCAGGTTGACGGCGTTGAGCATCAGCTCGACCGACATCAGGACCAGGATCGCGTTGCGGCGGGCGAGGACGCCGTACAGGCCGGTGCAGAAGAGGAGGGCGGAGAGGACGGCGGGATAGGCGAGGTGCATCAGCGGGCGCCTTCCTGCTCGGCCGGATTTTTCCGGGCATCCGGGACGGACGGGGAACTCTTGCCAGTGGCTCGGGAGTTCAGAGGAGGAGAGCTCGACTCCGCCTTCGCCTTGCGGGACAGGACGATCGCGCCGACCAGGGCCGCGAGGAGCAGGACGGAGAGAGCCTCGAAGGGGAGGACCCAGTTCTGGAAGAGGCTCGCGCCGGTGGCCTCGGTGGAGCCGGCGGCCGGGCCGTCGAGGTCGATCCAGGTGGCGCGGAAGGCGTCGACGACGACCCAGACGAGGGCGGCCGCGGCGGCGACGGCGACCGTGAGGGCGGCCCAGCGGTTGCCGGAGTCCGCGTCCGGGGAGCGGCCGATGGGCGCTCTGGTGAGCATCAGACCGAAGAGGAGGAGGACGACGACGGAACCCACGTAGATCAGTACCTGCACCCAGGCGATGAACTCCGCGGTGAGCAGGAGGTACTCGACGGCGAGGCCGCCGAGGGACACCACCAGCCAGAGGGCGGCGTGCACCAGCTGTTTGGTGGTGACGGTGACGAGGGCGGCGCCGAAGGTCACCAGGCCGACGAGGACGAAGGTGATCTCCACACCGGTCGGGGAGAGGAAGCCGTGAGGTGCCTGAGCGAGGGTCACGCCTCGCCTCCCTGAGGGTTGTCCGGTCCGGGCGGAGCGGCCCGGCCCGCCCGGGTGTCCTGCGTCGCCGGTGTGGTCCGCGTCTCCGTCTCCGGGGTGGTCGGAGCGGCAGCCAGCTTCTCGGCCGTCTTGCGGGCGGCGGCGATCTCCTTCGGTTCCTCCGCGCCGGGGTCGAGGGCGGGCGGGGCCGGCACGGTCCACATCCACTCGCGGAGCTTGTCCCGTTCGTGGGTGAGTTCACGGATGTCGGTCTCGGCGTACTCGAACTCCGGGGACCAGAACAGCGCGTCGAAAGGACAGACCTCGATGCAGATGCCGCAGTACATGCACAGGGCGAAGTCGATGGCGAAGCGGTCGAGGACGTTGCGGCTGCGTTCGCGGCCGCCGGGGGTCGCCGCCGGGACCATCTCCTTGTGGGAGTCGATGTAGATGCACCAGTCCGGGCACTCGCGGGCGCACAGCATGCAGACCGTGCAGTTCTCCTCGAACAGGCCGATCACACCGCGGGTGCGGGGCGGGAGGTCGGGCTGGGCGTCCGGGTACTGCTCGGTGACGGTCTTCCGCGTCATCGTGCGGAGGGTGACGGCCAGGCCCTTGGCGAGGCCGGAGCCGGGAATCGACCGGCGGGGGCGCACGGAGGGCGTCGTCGCGGGGCGGTGGTCGGGTGACGGGCGGGACATCAGGAGATCACCACCTTGACGACGCCGGTGAGGGCGATCTGGGCGAGGGAGAGGGGGACGAGGAGGGTCCAGGACAGCTTCTGGAGCTGGTCCTCGCGCAAGCGGGGATAGGTGACGCGCAGCCAGATCACGACGAAGGCGAGGACGGCGGACTTCAGCAGGGTCCAGACCCAGCCGAGGCCGTCGGCGCCCCAGGGGCCGTGCCAGCCGCCCAGGAAGAGGACGGTGGTCAGACCGCACAGGACGACGATTCCGGCGTACTCGGCGAGGAGGAACAGGGCGAAGCGGAGGCCGGTGTACTCGGTGTAGGCGCCGAAGATGATCTCCGAGTCGGCGACGGGCATGTCGAACGGGGGGCGCTGGAGTTCGGCGAGGCCGGCGACGAAGAAGACGATCGCGCCGACGATCTGCCAGGGCAGCCACCACCACTCGAAGGCGTCGACGATTCCGGGGAGGGAGACCGTGCCGGCCGCCATGGCGACGGAGGCTGCGGTGAGCAGCATCGGAAGTTCGTAGGCGAGGAGCTGTGCGGCGGTGCGCAGGCCGCCGAGGAGGGAGAACTTGTTGGCGCTGGCCCAGCCGGCCATGAGCGAGCCGAGGACGCCGACGCCCATGACGGCCAGGACGAAGAAGACGCCGGCGTCGACGACCTCGCCGACGGCGCCCTCGCCGGGGCCGACGGGGATGGCGAGGAGGACCAGGAGGTACGGGAGCAGGGCCACGGCGGGGGCCAGCTGGAAGATACGGCGGTCCGCGCCCGCGGGGACGATGTCCTCCTTCTGCGCGAACTTCACACCGTCCGCGATGAGCTGGGCCCAGCCGTGGAAGCCACCGGCGTACATGGGGCCGAGGCGGCCCTGCATGTGGGCCATCACCTTGTGCTCGGTCTGACCGACGATCAGGGGGAAGGTGAGGAAGACGACGAAGACGATCAGGAGTCGCAGGGCGACGTCGAGAGCGTCGTTCACTGCGGGCCTCCCTGGGGGTTCGCGGGGGTGTCGTTGTCGGGGGTGTCGTTGTCGGGCTGGTCGTTCCCGGGAGCTGGAGCGGGCGCGGCGTCCGGGTGATCCGGGTGATCCGTGTCGGGCTCGGGGTGTCTCGGGTCCCGTTGCGGATCGTCGAACGCCGGGCGGGCGTGGTGCCAGGGGGCATCGGCGCTGCGGGAGGCCCGCGCGCGGCGGGACGCCCCGCTGCCGGTGGCCGACCGACGGCCGGCGGGGTCCTCGGAGGCGGCCGGCGGGGCGGACGACGCCGCGTCGTGGGGGACCGCCGGGGGTCGGGACGCCGAGGAGTCCGGAGCGGCAGGGTCGGTGGCTGTCCGGTCCGGAGGCGTCACGCCGGGGGCCGGTGCCTCCGGAGCCGTTCCCTCCGAGGCCGTTGCCTCCGGAGTCGGTGCCTCCTGGGCCGTTGTCTCCTGGGCCGGGGACTCGTCGCCCGGAGACGTCTCCCCTGGAGACGCGTCCTCTGCCCGCTGGGAGGCCGACCCCTCGCTCGCGCTTCGGGAACGGCGGGGGCCGGCTCCGGAGGCGCTCCGGGGAGCGGTCGGAGCCGAGGCGCCCTCGGTTCCGGCCGCCGACGGGGTTCGCGGCCGGGCGGTGGGCTGGGGCGGGGTCCGGTCGGACGACTGGCTCACCGAGCCCTCGGCGGCCGTCCGCACTCGTCGTGCGGGGCGTGCGGGCGCAGTGGGCTGGGTGGGCGGCGCCTCCGCGGCCGGCCGGCCTGCCGCTCGGCTCGCCGCTTCGCCCGCCACTCGGCCCGTTCCCGGGCTCACTTCCCGAGTCGGTTCCCGGGTCGCTTCCTGCTCCGCCGTCTGCCCCACCGTCTGCTCCGCCGTCCGGCTGGTCGTCTGGCTGGCCGAGCCCTCGGACGCCGTTCGTGCGCGCCGGGCCGGGCGGTCGCCTGCCGGGCGGGCCGGGCGGTCGCCGGGGGCTGTGCGGGATGCTCGGACGGGGCGGGCCGGGGCAGCGGGGAGCTGGCCCTTCAAGGGGCCCCATTCGTTGGGGTCGGGAACTCCCGGGGGGAGCATCTGGCGGCGCTTGGGGCCGCCGTGCTCGGACTCGCCGGGTTCCTTCGCGCCGGGCCAGGCCTTGGCGACGCGGGCGGCGAGGACGAAGTCCTTGCGGAGCGGGTGGCCCTCGAAATTCTCGGGGAGGAGGAGGTGGTCCAGGGCCGGATGGTCGTCGAAGACGACGCCGAACATCTCGTGGGTCTCGCGCTCGTGCCAGGCCGCGCCCGCGTAGACGTCCACGGCGGAGGCGAGCGTCGGGGCCTCGTGCGGGACCGTCGTGCGCAGCAGCAGCCGGCGGACCGGCGCCAGGGCGACGACGTGGGCCGAGACGCGGAAGCCGGTGCCCGGTTCGTCGACCGCGCTGAGCCAGTCGAAGTAGGTGCAGGACAGCCGGTCGCGGGCCGTGAGCAGTGCCGCGGTCCAGGACCGCGGCGGTACGTCGACCGTCAGGACCTCGTACGACTCCTCGGCGGTGGCCTCCGGGCCGAAGAGGTCCTCGGCGGGGGCAGGGAGCCAGCCGACGGTGGTCATCGGACGTCCCCCTGCGCGTCTCCGTGCCCCTCCGCGTCTCCGTGCCCCTCCGCGTCTCCGTGCCCCTCCGCGGCTCGGGCCGCGGCCGGCGGCCGGACGAGCCCGCTCTGGAGGGCCGCCGTCGAGGGGCGGTCGGCGCCGGTGGCGTAGCGCTCCCCCAGCGACTCGCGGGCGATCTTCTCCTGGAGCTTGAGGATTCCCTGGAGCAGCGCCTCGGGGCGCGGCGGGCAGCCGGGGACGTACACGTCGACGGGGATGATCTGGTCGACGCCCTTGGTGACGGAGTACGAGTCCCAGTACGGGCCGCCGCAGTTGCTGCACGCGCCGAAGGAGATGACGTACTTCGGCTCGGGCATCTGCTCGTAGAGGCGTTTGACGGCCGGGGCCATCTTGTCCGTGACCGTGCCGGAGACGACCATCAGGTCGGCCTGGCGCGGGCCCGGCGCGAAGGGGATGACGCCCAGGCGGATGAAGTCGTGGCGGGCCATGGAGGCGGCGATGAACTCGATCGCGCAGCAGGCGAGGCCGAAGTTGAAGACCCAGAGCGAGTAGCGGCGGCCCCAGTTCAGGACGACCTTCATCGGCTCCGGGGCGAGGCGGGCGAGGGCACCGAGCTTTCCCCGCTCCCGGCTCTGCTCGGTCGGGGGGATCCTCACCGGCTCGGGGAGCAGTACCGGCTCGGGAGTCGCCACCGGCTCGGGGGTGGGCGGGTTCACGTCCATGTCAGGACGCCCTTCTTGTAGGCGTACAGCAGGCCCACGGCCAGGAAGCCGAGGAAGACGAACATCTCCACGAGCGTGGCCGCGCCGTAGCCGGGGGCGGCGAAGACCGTCGCCCAGGGGAACAGGAAGATCGAGTCGACGGCGAAGATGACGTAGAGGAAGGCGTAGACGTAGTAGCGGACCTGGGTGTGGGCCCAGCCCTCGCCGACGGGGTCGACGCCGCACTCGTACGTCAGGAGTTTCTCGGGGGTGGGCACCACGGGGCGCAGCAGGCGGCCCGCGCCGAACGCGACCGCGACGAAGAGCACGCCGATGACGGCGAGGAGTCCGACGACCGCGTAGGAGTCGAAGTAGTCCGACGCCACGACGACCGTGGGTTCCCTCAGCGCTGCTTGCGACGACTGCGGCACGGTCCGTCCCTCGCTCCCCGACCCGACCTCGGCCTGTTCGACGATCTGTACGCACGGGAGTCTAGGGCCTGATAAAGACACGTTGACGTGCTCCCTGGGCTAAAGTCCAGGGATTCCGGTCCGGGTCGTCTGACCCTTGCGGGGGCTTCCTGCTTCACCGCGCTGGGCCGGGATTTTCGTCCTGGTCTTACCGGCGCTCCACGAGGCGTTTAGCGTCTCCGCCCGCCCGGCGGCGACGATACGGCATCCTTCGAAGAGGACGTTGCGGGCTGCGTTGTGGTCGCGGTCGTGCACGGTGCCACATTCGCCGCACGTCCACTGCCGGACGTGCAGGGGCTTGGGGCCGTCCCGGAATCCGCAGGCCGAGCAGACCTGGGAGGAGGGGAAGGCGCGGTCCGCCTTGGCGAAGGTACGGCCGTGCCTGACCGCCTTGTATTCCAGCATCCTTACGAACGCGGACCATCCCGCGTCGTGTACGGACTTGGCGAGCCGGGTACGGCCGAGGCCGGACACCGCGAGGTCTTCCACGTACACCGCTTGGTTGTCGCGAATGATCTGTGTGGATGCCTTGTGGTGGAAGTCCCGGCGCCGGTCCGCCACACGGGCGTGCTGGCGTGCGACCCTGATGCGGGCCTTGGCCCGGTTCTCCGACCCCTTGACCTTGCGGGACAGCTCCCGCTGAAGGCGTTTGAGCTTTTTCTCCGCCCGGCGCAGGAAACGCGGGCTGTCGATCTTCCGCCCGTCCGAGAGGACCGCGAAGGCGGACAGGCCGAGGTCGACACCGGCTTCGGTCGCCGCCTCGGGAAGGACGTCCGGTTCGGTGTCGACGACGAAGCTGAGGAAGTACCGGCCGCAGCTGTCCTTGGTGACGGTCAGGGACGTGGGTGCGACCGGAAGGCGACGGGACCACCTCACCTTGAGATCGCCGACCTTGGCCACGTACACCGTGCCGTCGCCCTGGAGGGAAAAGGCGTTGGTGTTAAGGCGGATCGACTGCCGGGTGTCCTTCTTCGACTTGTAGCGGGGCGGCCCGACCTTGCGGACCTGCCGCTTGCCCTTGAGGCTGTCGAAGAAGTTCTTGTAGGCGGTGTCCAGGTCCCGCAGGGACTGCTGCAGGACGACCGCCGACACGTCGGCGAGCCAGGCGCGCTCGGCGGTGCGCTTGGCCTGGGTGATGCGAAGCCGGGACAGCTCCGCCGACGTCACGTACGGCAGCCCTGCCGCGTGTGCTTCCTTGCGGTCGCGCAGACAGTCGTTCCACACCACGCGGGCACACCCGAACGCCTGCGCCAGCGCACGGCGCTGAGCGGCGTCCGGATAGGCCCGGTAGTTGTAGCGGAGCTGCACACCCGCGCTCCTACTACGATTGGTCTCATCGATGATCGAAACGATTACAGGCTTGGCAGGCATGTGTTTTCGGCGATGCACGTGCATTTGGTCTTCGTCACGAAGTACCGGCACGGGGTGTTCACCGACGAGATGCTGACACGCTGCGAAGAGATCATGCGCAAGGTGTGCGAGGACTTCGAAGCGGAGCTGAAGGAGTTCAACGGCGAACGCGATCACGTCCACCTCCTGATCAACTACCCGCCCAAGGTCGCCGTCTCCAAGCTGGTCAACAGCCTCAAGGGCGTCTCCGCCCGCCGGATACGGCGGGAGTTCACCGGCCACATCCACCCCGCCGTCACGCACGGGCACCTGTGGTCACCCTCCTACTTCTCCGCATCGTGCGGCGGGGCACCGTTGACGATCATCCGCCAGTACATCGAGCAGCAGAAACGTCCGCTCCAAGACACACGTCAGAGCAGCCTTGAGACGCATTCATCCCCGGCGTGAACGCCGGGGCTTTCTGCAAGGAACCCGGTAAGCAGGCCGTCACGGCCGGGGCGAGGGGGGGTGGGGTTTTCCCCAGGGACTCCCGGCGGCGAACTCCATGGCGCGGAGGCGCGTCGCGCGGCACGCTGACGGACATGACCGTATCCAAAGCCGCTTCCACGGCCGTGCGTCCGCGCGCCGTGCCCGTCGTGCCCGCCGTCGGCCCGGGTGCGCCGGGGCGCGACGAGCCGTTGCCGCGCGTCCGGTTCGCCTACGACCCGCAGACGTGGAAGGAGATCGTCCACCTTCTGACGAACCTCCCCCTGTCGGTCGTCGGCTTCGTCTACGTCATGACGGTGCTGTTCACCGGCGCCACGCTGACCCTCACGGTGGTCGGGCTGCCGCTGCTCGCGCTCGGCCTGCTGGGGGCGCGGCTGATGGGCCGGTTCGAGCGGGGCCGGGCGCGGATGCTGCTCGCGGTGCGGGTCGACGAGCCGAGCCCGCTGCCGCTGCGCCGGGCGGGCAACGTCTTCCAGGGCATGTGGCTGGTCCTGAAGGATCCGGTGGCCTGGCGGACGGTGCTGTACGACTTCATCCGGCTGCCCTGGGGGATCCTCACCTTCGCGGTGACGATGGTGTCGCTGTTCGTGCTGTGGCCGGTGCTGCCCTTCCTCGCACGGGGGCTGACCAACGCGGACCGGGCGATGGTGCGGGCCCTGCTGTGCCCCTCGGACGAACTGGAGCGGCGGATCGCCGAACTGGAGTCCGACCGGGGGATCGTGGTGGACACCGCCGCGGCCGACCTGCGGCGGATCGAGCGGGATCTGCACGACGGCGCGCAGGCGCGGCTGGTCAATCTGGCGATGGGGCTCGGCCTGGCCAAGGAGAAGCTGCTGGAGGACCCGGACGCGGCGTCGGTGATGGTCGAGGAGGCGCACGGCGAGGTGAAGCTCGCCCTCCAGGAGCTGCGGGACCTGGCGCGGGGGATCCATCCGGCCGTGCTGACCGACCGGGGGCTGGACGCGGCGCTGTCGTCGGTGGCCTCGCGGTGCACGGTGCCGGTGCAGGTGACGGCCGAACTGCCGGCGCGACCGGCGCCGGCCATCGAGGGCATCGCCTACTTCACCGTCTCCGAGCTGCTCCAGAACGTCAGCAAGCACAGCGGGGCGAGGTCGGCGTCCGTGGACGTGTGGCGGGTGGAGAACCGGCTGCTCATCCAGGTGTCCGACGACGGCCGGGGCGGTGCGCGGCTCGACGGCGGGTCGGGGATGCGGGGGCTGGCGGACCGGCTGGGCGCCGTGGACGGGCTGTTCATCGTGGACTCCCCGGTCGGGGGGCCCACGACCGTGACGGCGGAGTTGCCCTGGCGGGACCGGACGGAGCCGACGGGGCAGGCGGGGCCGGCGGAGCAGGCGGAGTAGGTGACCTCACCGCGGGGCTGCGCGGGCTGCGTGCCCCTGACCGCCCCTGAGGTCGGGGGTGGGGAAAACCCCCCTCCCGAGACGCCGACGGACTCCATGGTCCGCGGGGCCGCCGCCGAGGAGGGTGGAGGTAGGGGACGACACCTGCGGACGAGACGAGCGGAACGGACGACGCCGATGGCCACGCAGTACGGGCAGTACGGGGACTACCGGGACCACGAGGACCACTTGGGCCGCGGGGCCCCCGGGGCTCCCGAGAGCCCCGGGGACCGCTCGCGGCACGGGGGGACGCCCGGCGCCGGCGCCGGGGCCGGTGGGCGCCGGCGGCACCGGCTGCCGGCCGCGCTGCGGGCACCGGTCGAGGCGCGTGCCTGGCGGGAGTTCACCTACGTGCTGCTGAGCCTGCCGATCAGCATCGTGCTGTTCACCTTCGCGGTCACGATGCTGTCGGTGGGGGCAGGCCTGCTGGTGACGTTCCTCGGGGTTCCGGTACTGGCGGCGGGGCTGGCGGCGTGCCGTGGCCTCGGGGCGGTGGAGCGGGCGCGGGCGCGGGTGCTGCTCGGGCTGGACGTGGCCGCGCCGGAGCCGTTGCGGCCGCGGGGCCCGGGGGCGCTGGCCCGGATGGGCGCGGTGCTCAGGAGCGGCACGTCCTGGCGTCACGTCCTGTACGCGGTGCTGCACCTGCCGTGGGCGGTGTTCTCCTTCTGCGTCGCGGTCGTGTTCTGGGCGTACGGCTGGGCGACGCTGACGTATCCGCTGTGGTTCTGGCTCTTCCCGCTGTACGGCGGGCAGGGCGGCCTGCAGCTGTACGGCGACGAGGGGCACCGGGTGTACCTGGACAACCCGTTCGAGATCACCGTGACGGCGTTGGTGGGGCTGTTGTTCACGCTGGCCACGCCGTGGATCGTGCGGGCGCTGACGACGGTGGACCGGGTGATGGTGCACGGGCTGCTCGGGCCGTCGCGGCTGGCGTCGCGGGTGGTGGAACTGGAGTCCGACCGGGGGGTCGTGGTCGACACGGCGGCCGCCGACCTGCGGCGGATCGAGCGGGATCTGCACGACGGCGCGCAGGCGCGGCTGGTGGCGTTGGCGATGGGTCTGGGCCTCGCGAAGGAGAAGCTGCGGGAGGATCCGCAGGAGGCGGCGCGGATGGTGGACGAGGCGCACGGCGAGGTGAAGACGGCGTTGCAGGAGCTGCGGGACCTGGCTCGGGGGATCCACCCGGCCGTGCTGACCGACCGGGGGCTGGACGCGGCGCTGTCGTCGGTGGCCTCGCGGTGCACGGTGCCGGTGCGGGTGGAGGTGGACCTGGTGGAGCGGCCGGCCGCGGCGATCGAGGGGATCGCCTACTTCACGGTGTCCGAGCTTCTGCAGAACGTCAGCAAGCACAGCGGGGCGAGGTCGGCGTCCGTGGACGTGTGGCGGGCGGAGGACCGGCTGCTGGTGCAGGTGAGCGATGACGGCGTGGGTGGTGCGGATGCCTCCGGCGGGTCGGGGCTGGCAGGGTTGGCCGGGCGGCTCGACGCGGTGGACGGGATCCTGGTGGTGGACTCTCCGGTCGGCGGGCCCACACGGGTGACGGCGGAGCTGCCCTGGCGGGGCGGGGAGTAGGGGTTTCCCCTCCCCCGCCGGCCCTGCCCTTGCCCCCCGGGGGCTCCACCCCTTCCACCCCGCCGAGGGTCTGCCCTGAACCCCGGCGGGACTTCCCCCACCCTCCCCGAACCCCGTACGGCCCCCTCCCGAACCGAACCCCGTACGCCCCCTCCCGAACCCCGGTCGGGGCGGCACCCCCGGTCCGGTCGGGCGCTGGTGTCTCCACCAGCCGTTCGGGTCGGCTTCGGACTCGGACTCGGCCTCGGGCTCGGGCTCGGGCTCGGACTCGGGCTCGGACTCGGGCTCGGACTCGGGCTCGGACTCGGACTCGGACTCGGGCCGGAGGCAGGGGCGGGGCCGGCAGGCCTGTGGGCGCTCCCGGTCGGAGATTTCCCGTCGTCGTCGCCGGACTCACCCGGCGCGGGCCGATTGCTGGGATGCTGGGGCTGTTCCGCGGACGGACCGGTTTCGCGGGCGGGTTGTGGCTGGGGGGCCGAAGAGCGTGGAGGTCAGGGTGCGGGTGGTCATCGCCGAGGACTCGGTGCTGCTGCGGGAGGGGCTGACGCGATTGTTGACGGACCGGGGGCATGACGTGGTCGCCGGGGTCGGGGATGCCGAGGCGCTGGTGAAGACGGTCACCGAGCTGGATGCGGAGGGGGCGTTGCCGGACGTGGTCGTGGCCGACGTGCGGATGCCGCCGACGCACACCGACGAGGGGGTGCGGGCCGCCGTTCTGCTGCGCAGGTCGTATCCGGGGCTCGGGGTGCTGGTGCTGTCGCAGTACGTGGAGGAGAGGTACGCCACCGAACTGCTGGCCGGTTCCAGCCGCGGGGTGGGTTACCTGCTCAAGGACCGGGTGGCCGAGGTGCGGGAGTTCGTGGACGCGGTGGTGCGGGTGGCCGAGGGGGGCACGGCCCTGGACCCCGAGGTGGTCGCGCAGCTGCTCGGGCGCAGCCGTAAGCAGGACGTGCTGGCCGGGCTGACCCCGCGGGAGCGGGAGGTGCTGGGGCTGATGGCCGAGGGGCGGACGAACTCGGCGGTCGCCAGGCAGCTGGTGGTGAGCGACGGCGCGGTGGAGAAGCACGTCAGCAACATCTTCCTGAAGCTCGGGCTGTCCCCGAGCGACGGGGATCACCGGCGCGTTCTCGCGGTCCTCACCTATCTCAACTCCTGAGGACGGCGGAAGAGCGCTTTTTCTTCGTCGTGCCTTCTCGCACATGCCGGGCAGTCGGAAATCATGGCACGTCAGGGTGCCGGGCCGGCTCGGGGCGGTGACCGTCGTGCGAATGGCCGAGGAAGGCGACCCTTACAGACGTAGGGTTGATCCAGGGAGGGTCTGTGGGAAGGCCGCTCCCCCGGACAGCCGCCTCGAGGGAGGTCCAGTTCAGTGACCAGTCAGGTCAGCAGCCCAGCGGAACAGGCCGACGGCAGCGACGGAACGGACGCAGCCGTCGTGGGAGAGCAGCGCAAACCGGGCGGGACGAAGGACGTACGTCGTCTCGACCGGGTGATCATCAGGTTCGCGGGGGACTCCGGTGACGGCATGCAGCTCACCGGTGACCGGTTCACCTCGGAGACGGCGTCGTTCGGCAACGACCTGTCGACGCTGCCGAACTTCCCCGCCGAGATCCGGGCGCCCGCCGGCACCCTGCCCGGCGTGTCCTCGTTCCAGCTGCACTTCGCCGACCACGACATCCTCACGCCGGGTGACGCGCCGAACGTGCTGGTCGCGATGAATCCGGCGGCCCTGAAGGCGAACATCGGCGATGTGCCGCGCGGTGCGGAGATCATCGTCAACACGGACGAGTTCAGCAAACGGGCGATGCAGAAGGTGGGGTACGCGGCCTCGCCGCTGGAGGACGGGTCCCTCGACGGTTACCAGATCCACCCGGTCCCGCTGACCACACTGACCGTCGAGGCCCTCAAGGATTTCGACCTCACCCGAAAGGAGGCCGAGCGCAGCAAGAACATGTTCGCGCTCGGCCTCCTTTCGTGGATGTACCACCGGCCGACCGAGGGGACCGAGAGGTTCCTGAAGGCGAAGTTCGCGAAGAAGCCGGACATCGCGGCCGCCAACCTCGCGGCGTTCCGGGCGGGCTGGAACTTCGGCGAGACGACCGAGGACTTCGCGGTCAGCTACGAGGTCGCCCCGGCGGCGAAGGCGTTTCCCGTCGGCACCTACCGGAACATCTCCGGGAACCTGGCGCTGGCGTACGGGCTGATCGCCGCCTCCCGGCAGGCCGACCTCCCGCTGTTCCTCGGCTCGTACCCGATCACGCCGGCCTCGGACATCCTGCACGAGCTGAGCCGGCACAAGAACTTCGGCGTACGTACCTTCCAGGCCGAGGACGAGATCGCGGGCATCGGCGCGGCGCTGGGGGCCGCCTTCGGCGGGTCGCTGGCGGTGACCACGACCTCCGGTCCCGGGGTGGCGCTGAAGTCGGAGACCATCGGGCTCGCCGTGTCGCTCGAGCTGCCGCTGCTGGTCGTCGACATCCAGCGGGGCGGGCCGTCGACCGGTCTGCCGACCAAGACCGAGCAGGCGGACCTGCTGCAGGCGATGTTCGGGCGCAACGGGGAGGCCCCGCTCCCGATCGTCGCGCCCCGCACGCCCGCCGACTGTTTCGACGCCGCCCTGGAGGCGGCCCGGATCGCACTGACGTACCGCACGCCGGTGATGCTGCTGTCGGACGGCTACCTCGCCAACGGCTCCGAGCCCTGGCGGATCCCCGAGCTGGACGAGCTGCCGGACCTGGCGGTGCAGTTCGCGCAGGGCCCCAACCACACCCTAGAGGACGGCTCCGAGGTCTTCTGGCCCTACCTGCGGGATCCGCAGACCCTGGCACGGCCGTGGGCGGTGCCGGGCACGCCGGGGCTGGAGCACCGGATCGGCGGGATCGAGAAGCAGGACGGCACCGGCAACATCTCCTACGACCCGGCCAACCACGACTTCATGGTCCGCGTCCGGCAGGCCAAGATCGACGGCATCGACGTGCCGGACGTCGAGGTGGACGACCCGCACGGGGCGAGGACCCTGGTCCTGGGCTGGGGTTCCACCTACGGGCCGATCACCGCCGCCGTGCGGCGGCTGCGGGCGGCCGGGGAGGCGATCGCGCAGGCCCACCTGCGGCATCTCAACCCGTTCCCGAAGAACCTGGGCACGGTGCTGAAGGCGTACGACAAGGTCGTGGTCCCGGAGATGAACCTGGGCCAGCTCGCCACCCTGATCCGGGCGAGATACCTGGTCGACGCGCGCTCCTACAACCAGGTCAACGGCATGCCGTTCAAGGCGGAACAGCTCGCCTCGGCGCTCAAGGAGGCCATCGATGGCTGAGACGTCCACGGAAGGCGCGGGCACGATCGAGGCGCTCTCGCTCGTCCCCAAGGCCGAGGGCCGCCAGTCCATGAAGGACTTCAAGTCCGATCAGGAGGTCCGCTGGTGCCCCGGCTGCGGTGACTACGCGATCCTGGCCGCCGTCCAGGGCTTCATGCCGGAGCTGGGGCTGGCCAGGGAGAACATCGTGTTCGTCTCGGGCATCGGCTGCTCCTCGCGCTTCCCGTACTACCTGAACACCTACGGGATGCACTCGATCCACGGGCGGGCCCCGGCGATCGCGACCGGGCTCGCCACCAGCCGGCGCGACCTGAGCGTGTGGGTGGTGACCGGGGACGGGGACGCCCTGTCCATCGGCGGCAACCACCTCATCCACGCCCTGCGGCGCAATGTGAACCTGAAGATCCTGCTGTTCAACAACCGGATCTACGGGCTGACCAAGGGGCAGTACTCGCCCACCTCCGAGGTCGGCAAGATCACCAAGTCGACGCCGATGGGCTCGCTGGACGCGCCGTTCAACCCGGTGTCGCTGGCGCTCGGCGCGGAGGCGTCGTTCGTGGCGCGCACGATCGACTCCGACCGCAAGCACCTGACGGAGGTGCTGCGGCAGGCCGCCGCCCATCCGGGCACGGCGCTGGTGGAGATCTACCAGAACTGCAACATCTTCAACGACGGCGCCTTCGACGCGCTGAAGGACCGGGAGTCGGCCGAGGAGGCGGTGATCCGCCTCGAGCACGGGCAGCCGATCCGGTTCGGTGCCGACCGGTCCCGGGGGGTCGTGCGGGACCGTGCGACCGGCGATCTGAAGGTGGTGACGGTGACCGCGGAGAACGAGTCCGAGGTCCTGGTCCACGACGCGCGCGCCGCGTCCCCGACCACCGCGTTCGCGTTGTCCCGCCTCGCCGACCCGGACACCCTGCACCACACGCCGATCGGCGTGCTGCGCTCCGTCGAGCGGCCGGTCTACGACACCCAGATGTCCGACCAGCTCGACGCGGCCATCGACCGTCACGGCAAGGGGGATCTGGCGGCGCTGCTGGCGGGCGGGGACACCTGGACGGTCGTCGGCTGAGCGACGGCGACGCACCGCACGCGAGACACGCACCTTACGCACCGCACGCGACACACGCAGGCCCGGAACCGTCGCGGTTCCGGGCCTGCATGTTCACCCGTACGGATGCCGACGCTGCTCACCGCGGCCGTGCTCACCGCGCCCCTGCGGCAGCACCGCTCGGCCCCGTACCCGGCCGGCGCTGAAACTTACCTGAATGCCAGTACCTTACTTCAAAGTGGGTACTTTCTCTTGGTTAGCGCACGCCTTAGGGTTAGTTGCAGACCGCACCCCCCAAGGAGTTCTGCATCATGAGCATCGTCGTCACCGGAGCCACCGGACACCTCGGCCGTCACGTCGTGGAGCAGTTGCTGGAGAAGGTCCCCGCCGAGGGGATCACGGCCGTCGTGCGCGACAAGGCCAGGGCCGCCGACCTCGCCGGGCGCGGCGTGCGGCTCGCGGTCGCCGACTACAACGATCCCGGGACCTTCGACGGCCTGTTCGCCGCCGGCGACAAGGTCCTGCTGATCTCGGGCAACGAGTTCGACAAGGGCCGCCCGGCCCAGCACCAGGTCGTCATCGACGCCGCCGTGGCGGCGGGCGTCGCGCTGCTGGCGTACACGAGCGCGCCCGGCAGCCTGAGCGCCGCGCTGGCCGACGACCACCGCGCCACCGAGAAGGCACTGCTGGCCTCCGGTCTCCCCTACAGCCTGCTGCGCAACGGCTGGTACCACGAGAACTACACCGAGAACCTCGCCCCGGTGCTGGCGCACGACGCCGTCGTCGCCGCCGCCGGTGACGGCCGCGTCTCCTCCGCCTCACGCGCCGACTACGCCGCCGCCGCGGTCGCCGTACTGACCGGCGAGGGGCACGAGAACACGACGTACGAGCTGGGCGGCGACGAGGCGTGGAGCTTCGCCGAGTACGCGGCCGAGCTGAGCCGGCAGACCGGCAGGGAGATCGCCTACAACGCCGTGTCGACCGAGGCCCTGACCGGCATCCTGACCGGCGCCGGGCTGCCCGGGCCGTTCGCCGCGATCCTGGCCGGCGTGGACGCGTCCATCGAGAAGGGCGAGCTGGTCGTCACCACCGGCGACCTGTCCCGGCTGGCCGGCCGCCCGACCACCCCGCTGTCCGAGGCGATCGCCGCCGCGCTCAAGGGCTGACCCGCCGCGCCGGACACCCTCGTCTGTCACGACCGTATGGCGATACGGGCATGACAGACGGGGGTGTCCGGCGTTACCTTCGACCACGCGCGCCCGTCACGAGGCGGTGCGATCGCCAGAAGGAGGGGCCCGTGGCCGGGAAGACCAAGGCCGGGACGACCAAGGCCGGTGAGAGCCGGACAGGCCTGCTGAACGGTTTCGCCGCCTACGGGATGTGGGGGCTCGTTCCCCTCTTCTGGCCTCTGCTCAAGCCCGCCGGCGCGGGCGAGATCCTCGCCCACCGCATGGTGTGGTCCCTCGCCTTCGTCGCCGTCGCGCTGATCGTCGTACGGCGCTGGAAGTGGGCCGGTGAGCTGCTGCGCCAGCCGCGCCGGCTCGCGCTCGTCACCGTGGCCGCCGCCGTCATCACGGTGAACTGGGGCGTCTACATCTGGGCCGTGAACAGCGGCCACGTCGTCGAGGCCTCCCTCGGCTACTTCATCAACCCGCTGGTCACCATCGCGATGGGCGTCCTGCTCCTGAAGGAGCGGCTGCGGCCCGTGCAGTGGGTGGCGGTCGGTGTCGGCCTGGCCGCCGTCCTCGTGCTGACCGTCGGGTACGGCCGTCCGCCGTGGATCTCGCTCTGCCTCGCCTTCTCCTTCGCCGTCTACGGGCTGGTGAAGAAGAAGGTCAACCTCGGCGGGGTCGAGTCGCTGGCCGCCGAGACCGCGATCCAGTTCCTGCCGGCGCTCGGCTACCTGCTGTGGCTGTCGGCGCACGGCGGCTCCACCTTCACAGGCGAGGGTGTCGGGCACTCCGCGCTCCTCGCCTCCACCGGCATCGTCACCGCGCTCCCGCTGGTCTGCTTCGGCGCGGCGGCGATCCGGGTGCCGCTGTCCACGCTGGGCCTGTTGCAGTACATGGCGCCGGTCTTCCAGTTCCTGCTCGGCATCCTGTACTTCGGCGAGGCCATGCCGCCCGAGCGCTGGGCCGGCTTCGCGCTGGTCTGGCTGGCGCTGGTGCTGCTCACCGGGGACGCGTGGCGCACCTCGCGCCGGACGGCTCAGGCGCTCCGGGCGTCCCGGCTGCTCGCCGCCGAGGCCGGGGTGCCCGGCGTCGCCGTGCCGGGCGGCCCCGCCGCGACGGACGCCATCGCCGGCGCCGTACGGGAGGACGACACCGCGCGGTCCGAGGCCGCGGCCGCGGCCGAAGTGCCGGAGGCCTCCCCCGTCGCCAAGCCGTAGCCGGCGGTCGCCGCGGAGCGCCCGTCACCGCCGGGCCCCGGTCACCGTGGAGACCCGGCGGCCGGACGCGCCCGGCGGGGCCACCGGCGGGATCCGGCCGCAGGGCCCTCAGCCGAGCCGTCCGCGGGCCCGGTGCGCCCGCACCTTCTCGCGGTTGCCGCAGTGTTCCATCGCGCACCAGCGGCGGCGGCCGGGGCGGGAGGTGTCGACGAAGAGGAGTCGGCAGTCGTGCGCGCCGCACTCGCGGACGCGGTGCGCGTACGGGCCGGTGAAGAGGTCGATCGCGTCGCGGGCGACGGTCGAGAGCAGCTGGGTGCCGGTGGCTCCGGGGGCCCAGGCGAGGGTGCCGTCCGGGGTGAGGCGGGGGACGAGCGGGGCCTCGGCCGCGGCCGCGTTGAGGGCGTCCAGGTGCTCCGGCCGTTGCGGGCGGCCGTGGGCCCGGTCGGCCGTGAGGAGGAAGAGGGCGTCGCGCACGGCGCGCACCCGGCTCAGCTCCGCCTGCGAAACGGTGGGTTCCAGCCCTTCGGGCAGGCGGCTGCGGCCGGCCCAGGCGACGAGGTCGGCGGGTTCGTGCAGCACCTCGTAGCGGGCGAAGGCGCCGGGGCCGCCGGTGACCAGCAGTTCCAGGCAGAGGGCGCCCGGGTCGAAGCGGTAGGGCCGGCCGTCGTGCGAGACCAGGGTCAGGCCGGGGGACCGACCGGTCGGTGATCCGGGGCCACCCGGTGTTTCCGGATGCTCCGGCGTTTCCGTTGCCCGCGCGCTCATGTAACCAATATAACTGGTTACATGAGCGAGACACCCACAGCGGAACCCACTCCCGTCCACTGGAAGCTCGTCGTCGACTCCCTCGACCCGCACGCCCAGGCGGACTTCTGGGCCGCCGCGCTGCACTACGCGGTCGAGGACAACAGTGCGCTCGTCGAGCGCCTGCTGGGACTCGGGGCACTGCCCGGCGCGGCGACGGTGGAGCACCACGGCCGCCCGGCCTTCCGGGACCTGATCGCCGTACGGCATCCGGCGGACCCCTTCGACGCGGACTCCGGCACGGGGCTGGGGCGGCGGCTGCTGTTCCAGCGGGTGCCGGAGGAGAAGACGGTCAAGAACCGGCTCCACCTCGACCTGCACCCCGGCGCGGGGCGGCGGGAGGCGGAGGTCGAGCGGCTGACCGCGCTCGGGGCGAGCGTGCTGCGGGAGGTGGCGGAACCGTCCGGGGCGTGGGTGGTGATGGCGGACCCGGAGGGGAACGAGTTCTGCGTGCACTGAGCCGGAACGGCGGCGCCGGGGCCCGACAAGTGAACTCGCTGTCCTGATAGCACTCTTGACGGAGAGTTGGCCACAGCTTCACCATCCAGGCACCCCATTCACTGTGGGTTCCCTGTGGCCACCCCGCGGGGAACCCCTCTGGAACCCGGAGCCCCCCACCATGAAGCTCTCCGTTTCCGGGCGGGCGACGGCGACCGCCGTCGTCGCGGCCGCCTCGCTGCTCGCCACCGGATCCATAGCCGGCGCGGCCCCCGCCCCCGAGCCGGTCGCGATCGCCGCCGCGCCCGACATCCCGGTGGCGAACGTCAAGGCACACCTGAACCAGCTCCAGTCGATCGCCACCGCCAACGGCGGCAACCGCGCCCACGGCCGCACCGGCTACCGGGCCTCCCTCGACTACGTGAAGGCCAAGCTGGACGCCGCCGGATTCACCACCACGATCCAGCAGTTCACCGCGTCCAGCCGGGTCGGCTACAACCTGATCGCCGACTGGCCGGGCGGCGACACCAACCAGGTCGTCATGGCCGGCGCGCACCTCGACAGCGTCACCTCCGGCGCCGGCATCAACGACAACGGCACCGGCTCCTCGGCCGTCCTGGAGGCCGCCCTCACCGTCGCCCGCACCGGCTACCAGCCCACCAAGCACCTGAGATTCGCCTGGTGGGGCGCGGAGGAACTCGGCCTGGTCGGCTCCAAGTACTACGTCAACAGCCTGTCCTCCACGAACCGCGCCCGCATCAGCGGCTACCTCAACTTCGACATGATCGGCTCGCCGAATCCCGGCTACTTCGTCTACGACGACGACCCGGCCATCGAGAAGACCTTCAAGGACTACTTCGCGGGCATCGGCGTCGCCACGGAGATCGAGACCGAGGGCGACGGCCGCTCCGACCACGCGCCCTTCAAGAGCGCGGGCGTCCCGGTCGGCGGCCTGTTCACCGGGGCGAGCCGCACCAAGACGGCGGCGCAGGTGACCAAGTGGGGCGGTACGGCCGGGCAGGCCTTCGACCGCTGCTACCACTCCTCCTGCGACACCACCGCCAACGTCAACGACACGGCGCTCGACCGCAACGCGGACGCGCTCGCGTACGCGGTGTGGACCCTGTCGCAGTAGCGGTGCGGCTGCTGCCGCAGCAGGCGTGTGCCCCGTGGGTCCGGTGCCCCGGCCCCACGGGCTCGTCCCCGGCCCCACGGGCTCGTGCCCCGGCCCCGCAAGTCCGGGTCCGGGCCCTGACGGCCCGCCCCCCGGTCCTGCCGGCTCGTCCCCTAACCCTGCGGGCCCGCGCCCGCGTCGCGGGCCCGTCGGGCCAGCCGGGTCATCCGGGACCGGGCCGACTCCAACTCCTCGGCGTCGTCGGCGGCCGGACCCTCCTCGGTGGCCAACTCGGTCCACAAGCCGAGGAGTTCGGTGCCCAGGTTGAGGCCCTGGAAGGGGTCGCGCACGGCACGCCAGGCCGTCGCCGCGCTCTGCACGTTGCCGTACGCGGCCTCCGCGTCCCGGTGGCGGCGGTGGATGCCGGCCAGGTCGAGCGAGAGGTGGAAGGAGCGGACCGGGTCACCGGCCAGGTAGGCGATGTACGCGGCGAGTTCGCGCAGCCGGAGCACCTCGGGGTGCTCGGGTCCCAGCGTCGCCGAGGCCTCGGTCACGGTCCGCTCCGCGAGCGCCGCGGCCGTGTCCGTGCGTCCCGCCCGCACGGCCTCGTTGATCCGCGCCATCGGTTCGCCGAGCAGGGCGGGCGCGCCGTCGGCGCCGGGGAGCGAGCGCGGGTCGTCCCCGAGCACGGCCTCCGCCACGGCGTCGAAGCCGCGGGCGGGGGTCGGCCTGGGCTCGGGATCGGGCTCGAACCCCCGGGCCGCCTCGGGGTCGAGGAGCGGCACGGGGTCGGTTGCCGGGCGCGGCACGGCGTCGGAAACCGGGCCCGGCACGGCGTCGGGGGCCAGGCGCGGCACGGCGTCGGGGGCCGGATCCGGGATCGGGTCGGAGGCCGGGGACGGCTGGGAGGCCTGGACCGGCTCCGGAACCTGAACCGCGTGCGGAGCCGGGACCGGGACCGGCCGGGAGTCCTGGACCGGCTGCGAGCCCCGGTGCGGCTGCGCTTCCTGGACCGGCTCCGGTGCGGGACCGGGGCGGGCGTCCCGCGGGGTACGGTCCATCACCGGTGGTGGGCCGAAGACGCCCGTCGGGGCGGCTGCCGCGCCCGGGACCTCGTCCCGCGGCTCCGCCGCCGGCTCGCGGCGCAGGAAGCGCGTGGGCCGGTCCGGTCCGGTGGGTGTCCGCCCCTCGGCGGGCGGCGCCGGCGGGGTGAGCGGGGTCGGCGGGGTGAGGACCTCGGTGGGCCGGGCCGACGGCCGGTCGTCCGGCTCCCTCGGCGGGGGCACCCGTAGGGGCTCGCCCGCGAAATGGCTGGAACCGTCCGGCTCGACGCGCAGCGGGACGACGTAGCCGATGCGCTCGTCGTGGACCGTGGCGAGCACCGGGTGCCCGGTGGCGAGGGCGATGCGGTGGAGGTGGCCGAGAACGGCCTGCTGGAGTTCCTGCCCGTCGGCGGCGACGACGGGGACGCCGCCGATGTCCGCCGGCCCGCCCCCCGGGACGCGCACGTCGAGCGGCGCCACCGCGACGGCCGGCCCCTCGTCGTACTGCTGTGCCCGCTTCTTCTCGCGGCTGAGTCGAGACATCGGTTCCTCACCCTGACACGTCGCCGTACACGTACGTTGTGCTCATCACCCGTGCACTCGGACGTACACGTACTGTTGAGTCTCTCCGGCCGTGCCCGTCCGCACGTCACCGCGGCGTCACAGCCTCGTTCCAAGGACCCGCGGCCACGGGGGTCCGGCGGTGGTCCGGCCGCGCGGCGGGCGGTGGCGACGACGAGGGGGTGCGGGCATGCGGACGACGGACGGGCGGCGGCCGGGACCGGAGATCTGGATCCGCGGTCCGGTGCCCGCGCCGCAGCCGCCGCCGTGGCCGTACGGCGCGGCGGCCGGACCCCGTCGCTTCTCCTGGCTCGGCACGCACGGCGGGGCGGGTGCCTCCACGCTCGCCGCGGTCTACGGCGGCCACGACTGCGGACGTGACTGGCCCGGTCCGCACGACCCGCCGTCCGTGCTGCTCGTGGCCCGGACCCACGCGGCCGGACTGGAGTCGGTGCTGCGGGCCCTGGAGGTCTTCCGGCGCGGGCAGGCGCCGCCGGGCCTCGACCTGGACGCGGTCGTGCTGGTCGCGGACGCGCCCGGCCGGCTGCCGCGCCCGCTGGCGCAGCGGGTGCGGCTGATCGAGTCGGCCGTCGACGTGTACCGGGTGCCGTGGGTCCAGGACTGGCGCCTGGGTGACCTGTCGGGCCCTCCGCCCCGCGAGACGGAACCCCTGATCCGCCTCACGGGCACGGCCGTCCGGCGGACGCGCTGAGCGCGGATCCGTCGGAGCCGCGGGAACCCCCGCGCGCGGCGCCGCCCGCCTCCTCGGCCGTCGGGCTCGCGGCCGCCGTACGGGAGGGGCGGTCGCGGGCCGTCGACGTGGTGCGCGGGGCCCTGGAGCGGATCGAGCGGGCGGACCGTGCGCTGGGGGCGTTCGCCGAGGTGTGGGAGGACGCGGCGGCGGAGCGGGCGGCCGAGGTGGACGCGCGGGTCGCCGCCGGTGAGCGGCTGCCGCTCGCGGGAGTGCCGATCGGCGTCAAGGGGCGGCACGGGCTGCGGACGGCGGGACCGCTGGTGGCCGCCGGCTGCGTGCCGGTGGGCGCGACGGCCGTGCCCGGGCCCGGAACCCCCTGGCAGACCTGGGGTCTCGGCGCCCGCGGCCGTACCGTCAACCCCTGGCGGGCCGACCGCACACCGGGCGGTTCCTCGGCCGGTTCGGCGGCGGCGGTCGCGGCCGGCCTGGTGCCGCTGGCGACCGGCAGCGACGGCGCGGGCTCGGTGCGCATCCCGGCCGCCTGGTGCGGCGTCCTCGGCCTGAAGGTCACGAACGGCCGCTTCCCGTCCCCCGACCGCACGGGGCTGGCGGCACCGGGCGTCCTGGCACGGTACGCGGCGGACGCGGCGGCGTACTGGGCGGTGCTGTCCGGCCGGGCGGTGCCGTGCGGAGCGGGGCCGGGGCGGCGGCTCGGGGCGCCCACCGCGGTCTTCTCCCCCGGTCTGGGGTTCGCCGAGCCCCGCCCGGAGCCCCTGGCCCTCGCCCGGGCCGCCGTGGACCGCCTCGCCGACGCCGGCGCCGTACGGCTGTCGCGGTCGGGGGCGCCGGTGCGGCTGGAGGATCCCGCACCCGCCTGGTTCGCGTTGCGGGGGCCGGGTGCCACCTCGGCGGTCCGGGGACAGCGGGGCGTCAACGACCGCCGGCTGGCCGCCCTCTTCGACCGGGCGGACCTGTTGCTGACTCCTACGACCCCTGATCCGGCGCACGGCCACGACGGCCCCGGCGACCGTTGCTCGACGGCGCTGACGTGGGCGTTCAACCTGAGCGGGCATCCGGCGATCAGCATTCCGGCGGGGGTCGGCGCGGACGGCTGCCCGGTGGGGCTCCAGGCGGTGGCGGCGCACGGGCGGGAGAGCGTGCTGCTGGCCCTGGCGGCGGACGCGGAGGCGCTCACGGGGTTCCGGGCTCCCCCTGGCACCAGTGATTGCACATACATATAATGCAGATGCGCTTATTGATCGTGCGCCGACCATTTGGGGGATCCATGAGCACTCGCCGTTTCCTGTTCGTGCTGGGCAGCAGCCGTCCCGACGGCAACACGGAGCGGCTGGCCCGCGCGGCCGCCGAGCAGCTGCCCGCCGACGTGGAGCAGGAGTGGATCAGCCTCGTCGAGCATCCGCTTCCCGACTTCGAGGACCAGCGCCACGACACCGACCACGTCCGTCCCACCGAGGGCAACGCGGCCCTGCTGCTCGACGCCACGCTCGCAGCGACGGACATCGTGATCGCGTCGCCGCTGTACTGGTACACGCTGTCCGGCCAGGCCAAGCGCTACCTGGACCACTGGTCCGGCTGGCTGCGCGTCCCCGGCGTCGACTTCGGGGCGACCCTCGCCGGGCGCACCCTGTGGGGCGTCACGGTGCTCGCCGAGGAGGAGCAGGCGGTGGCGGACCCGCTGGTCGGCGCGCTGCGGAACTCGGCCGCGTACCTGCGGATGCGGTTCGGCGGGGTGCTGCTGGGGAACGGCAGCAAGCCGGGTGACGTGCTGACCGACGCGCAGGCGCTGACCCGCGCGAAGACCTTCTTCGAGCGGCCCGCGCCGCTCGCCCGCTACACGTTCGAGACCGACCACGCGTTCGAGAACGACCACTCGCTCGAGACCGGCTGACGGCCCGTGCCCGCCTGCCGAGGGGGGTGACCGGCGGGCACGGCCGTCACGCCGTCACGTCCTTCGCCGTGAACCGCGCCCAGGCCGCCGACCCGAACACGGCGACGTACACCGCCTGGAGACCGAGGTTCCTGCGGAGTTCCTCCCAGTAGACCGGGTCGCGCATGAGGTCGGCGAAGGACAGCCAGTAGTGGGAGAAGAGGTACGGCTGGATCGCGTGCAGCTGCGGGATCTGGTCGAGGATCTGCACGGTGATGAGCAGGCCCACGGTCGTCGCCATGGCCGCGATGCCGCTGTCGGTGAGCGTGGAGACGAACATTCCGAGCGCGGCCAGGCCGAGCAGCGAGGCGGTGACGGCCAGGGAGATCAGCAGGGCCCGCCCCAGGCCGTCGGCGAAGGAGACGCGGGTGCCGGAGATGGTCGTGAGGTCGCCGAGCGGGAACAGCAGCGCGCCGACCGCCAGCGCCGACACCGCGACGACCAGGGTGGCCAGCAGGCAGAAGGTCACCGTGGCCGCGTACTTGGCGAGCAGCAGGCGGGTGCGGCCGGCGGGGGCGACGAGGAGGTAGCGCAGGGTGCCGGAGTTCGCCTCGCCGGCGACCGCGTCCCCCGCGACGACGCCGACGGCCATCGGCAGGAAGAACGGGAGCGTCGCGGCCAGCGCCGTGAACACCAGGAACAGGCCGTTGTTGGTGATCTGCGCCATGAAGGCCGGCCCCTCACCGCCGCCGCCCCGCTGACCGCCGGCCGGTCCGTCACCGGTCTCGATCTTCACGGCGATCCCGACGAGCACCGGTACGGCGGCCAGCACACCGAGCAGGGCGAGGGTGCGCCAGCGGCGCAGGGTGACGGCCAGTTCGCTGCGGAAGAGTCCGAGGCTCCACAGCGGGTTCACCCGCCGGAGGCCGCCCTCGTCCCGCGGTGCGGCTTCCGGTACGGCTCGCGGCGCCGCTTCCGGTGCGGCCTCCGCTTCGGCATGCCCATCCCGCTCAGCCCCCTCAGCCCGCTCAGCCCGCTCAGCCCGCTCAGCCCGCGACATCGAAACCCTCCCCCGTGAGTGCGACGAACGCGTCCTCCAGAGAGGCCCGTTCCATGCCGAAGCCGCGCACCCGGACGCCTGCCGTCACCAACGCCGCGTTCAGATCTGCGAGTTCGCGGTCGGCGGGCTCGCCCGTCACCCGGTCCTCGGTGACGACGACGTCCGTCACGCCCTGTTCCTTCAGCACCCGGGCCGCGTCCGCCGTGTCCGGAGTGGTCACGGCGAGCCGGCCGCGCGCCCGGGCCGCCAGGTCCGACACCGGCCCCTGGGTGAGGAGCCGCCCGCGTGCCATGACGGCCGCGTGCGTGCAGACCTGCTCGATCTCGTCGAGGAGGTGGGAGGAGAGGAAGACGGTGGTGCCGTCCGCCGCCAGCTCCCGCACGAGGACGCGGATCTCGCGCATGCCCTGCGGGTCGAGACCGTTGGTCGGCTCGTCCAGGACCAGCAGCCGACGGGGCTGGAGGAGGGCGGCGGCCAGGCCCAGCCGCTGCTTCATGCCGAGCGAGTACGCCTTCGCCTTCTTGCCGGCGGCGGTCGTCAGGCCCACCCGGTCCAGCGCCTCGGCCACGCGGACGCGCCGGGTGCGGGGGTCGGCGGTCGGATCGGCGGCGTCGTAGCGCAGGAGGTTGTCGCGGCCGGAGAGGAAGCCGTAGAGGGCGGGGCCCTCGATGAGGGCGCCGACGTGCGGCAGCACGGCGCGGGACGCGCGGGGCATGGGGTGCCCCAGCACCCGCGCCGTGCCGGAGGTGGGCGCGATCAGGCCCATCAGCATGCGGATGGTGGTGGTCTTGCCGGAGCCGTTCGGACCGAGGAAGCCGAAGACGCTGCCCGCCGGGACGGCCAGGTCGAGGCCGTCGACGGCGAGCTGTCCGCCGCGGTAGCGCTTGGTGAGGGCGCGGGTGCGGATGACGCTGTCGGCGTCCGTGACGCCGTCCGTGACGCCGTCCGTGACGCCGTTCGCACCGGCACCGGCGACGCCACCCGGAGCGGGCGGGCGGGGCAGCGCCCGCGCCGCCGACTCGTCGTCCATCGGCTCCCCCGATCGTCGGTTCACGTCAGGGTACTTACTGCCCCGCGTTCGCCGCCTTCACGAGGGCGTCCTTGGTGACGGCGCCGACGTAGAGCTTGCCGTCGTCCGTGACCAGGGCGTTGACCAGGCGGGTGGAGAAGACGGTGCCCGAGCCGAACTTGCCGTCGACCTTGTCGCCGAAGGAGTCGAGGAAGCCGCCGAGACCGCCCGCGTCGGGAAGGTCACCGGCGGAGGGGACGCCCTCGCCGCCGGTGTCGAAGGTGGCGACGGAGGTCCAGCCCTCGCCGAGGACGTCGAGCCCGGCCAGGCCCTCGGCGAAGCCCTCCTCCGCGCCCTTGGGCGGCCCGGGCACCCCGTCCGCGGCGTCCGCGGCGTCCGCGGCGTCCGCGGCGTCCCCCTCGGTCACCTTGGCCCCCTTGGGCGGGGTGAAGTCGAAGGTGGCGGCACCGGGCCTGGCGAAGCTGACCTGGGTGAAGCCCGCGTCGACGACGGCGGCGCCACCGCCCGCCGGGGTCAGCGTGAACTTGAGCGGCAGTCCCGTCCTCGCGTCCACGGCCACGCTGATCGCGCCGACGGTCGAACCGGACTGCTTCGGCTCGACCAGCAGCTTGTAGGCGTCGCGGCCGGCCACCTGGACGGTGCCGTCCACGGTCACGGACGTGGTGTCGTCGACGGCCTTCAGGGCCTCGTCGGTGAGGTCCTTGGGCGTGGCCGGGACGGGCTCGGTGGCCTTCCCCTGCTCGACGGTGGAGTGGTGGACCTCGTTGGAGGCGCTGTCGTACCCCCACACGTCCTTGCCGTTGTGGATGAGGCTGTACTCGGCGGCGCTCTCCAGGAGCGACAGCTTCTGCCGGTCCGGGCCGTCGGCGGCGACGCGCAGGGTGTGCGTGCCGGAGGCGAGTTCGGTGAGCTTGGTGGAGGGGTCGGCGGCGGACCCGCCGTCGTCGCCCCCGGTGGCTCCGGAGAGCAGCCCGCTCTCCAGGCCGCCCAGGTCGGGCAGGCCGAGGTCGGTGGTGATCTTCACCGTGCCGGACAGCTGCTGTACGTCCGACGCGGCGATCTTCTCGATGAGCTGCTGTGCGGTGATCTTCGGCAGGTCGGGGTCCCCCGAGTCGGCGAGCGCCGGGACCAGCCCGATCGTCGCCGCCGCGACACCCACCACGGTGACCGGAACGATGTACCGCACCGCCCTGCGCCGCCCGACCCGCAGATCGTCGGCCTCCCCGGCGTGCGTGCTGTCGTCGGATGCGTACGGTGCCATGTGTGCCTTACCTCCGTCGTCGGCGGCGGCCGGTCGTCGCGCGGGTCAGCGTCCCCCACCCGAGCCGCCATTCTCACCCGAATCGGTGAGGAGTGGTGATTTCCGTAGCTCCCATCTGACCAAATCGGCCGGACGCTTACGTCAACCCGCGGACCCAAGTCGACGTACGCCTGGGGTATGACGCGGGGGCGGAAGTGTCAGGGTGGGGTGAGGGGCGGAGACCGGGGTGGGATGAGGCGGGGACCGGGGCGGGACGGGCGGGGCCGGCCCGGTACGCGTCAGCCGCCCGGTGGACCGCCGCGTCTCATCCCGCCCGGTGGACCACCGCGTCGCACAGCTCCATCAGGGCCACCTTCGCGTCGCACTCCCGCAACGGCACCAGCGCCGCCCGGGCCTCCTCGGCGTACCGCACGGTGTCCCGTCGGGCCTGCTCCAGCGCGGGGTGCCCGCGCAGCGCGGTGAGCGCCTCGGCGAGCCGGGCGTCGTCGCTCAGGTCGGAGTCGAGCAGCTCGCACAGCGCGATGTCCTCGGGCAGGGCCATCCGGGCGGCCCGCTCGCGCAGCCGCAGCACCGGCAGCGTGGGGATGCCCTCCCGCAGGTCCGTCCCCGGCGTCTTGCCCGACTCGTGCGAGTCCGACGCGATGTCGAGCACGTCGTCGGCGAGCTGGAAGGCGACGCCCAGCCGCTCGCCGTACTGGGTGAGCACGTGCACGACGGTCTCGTCGGCGCCGGCCATCATCGCGCCGAACCGGCACGCCACCGCGACCAGCGACCCGGTCTTGCCGCCGAGCACGTCGAGGTAGTGGTCGACGGGGTCCCGGCCGTCGGCCGGCCCGGCCGTCTCCAGGATCTGTCCGGTGACGAGCCGCTCGAACGCCTCCGCCTGCACCCGCACCGCCTCGGGCCCGAGGTCGGCGAGGATGTGCGAGGCACGGGCGAACAGGAAGTCGCCGGTCAGGACGGCGACCGAGTTCCCCCAGCGGGTGTTCGCGCTGGAGACCCCGCGGCGCACCTCGGCCTCGTCCATCACGTCGTCGTGGTACAGCGTGGCCAGGTGGGTCAGCTCCACCACCACGGCGGAGGGCACGATGCCGGGCGCGTACGGGTCGCCGAACTGCGCGGCGAGCATCACGAGCAGCGGCCTGAACCGCTTCCCGCCCGCCCGGACGAGGTGCTGCGCGGCTTCCGTGATGAACGGGACCTCGCTCTTGGTGGCCTCGAGCAAGCCTTCCTCGACAGCCGTCAATCCTGCCTGGACATCGGCTTCCAGAGCCTGGTCCCGCACGCTCAGCCCGAACGGCCCGACGACGGTCACGAGGGGTCTCCTGTCTGCTGGTGTCTTCTGGCGATTACGCGGTTTGTCGATAGGTCGCTGCCCTCACTCAAGTCAGCGTATCCGGTCACGTTTCGATCACCGACAGGCCCCACGTCCCCCCGTCTCGAACTTCGCTCGACCGGGAGGCGTCCCCCGAGCGGCCGGGCGGCGCCGGATCACTGCCGTCATGTCGCCGATCGATCGGTACGAGCGGCCGACGCGAGCGGCCGGAACGAGCGGCCGGAACGGGCCGCGAAACGGACCGGCGCCCCCGCCCGGCCGCCCTCGACCCCCGGCCGACCGCCCTCGCCCCCGGCCGACCACAGCCGTCGGACCCGCCCTCCCCGCCGACCCCGCGGGAGGGGACCACACGCCTGCGCATCCGTTCGCCCTCCCCCACGAGACGGCCCACGAGCACCTCCGCATCCGTGTGCCCGACAGAGCCCTCCGGTACGCCCGCGCGCGGCACCCACCGACGGACGAGCCCCTACCGGCATCCCCGGGAGCACCCCGGTCCGGCTCCGCGACCGCACCGCGGCACGCGCCCGCCCGCGCCCGCCCGCGCCCGCCCGCGGCGGCGGCAGCGGCAGCGGCAGCGGCAGCGGCAGCGGCAGCGGCAGCGACAGCGACGAGGTCCCACCGGACGACGGCACGCGCACGGAGGAGGACGACGAGGCGGTGCTCCACCGGACCCGGCGAAGACACACCCCACGCGCGCCCCTTTGAAAGGGACTTGACGCTCAATGCCCGTTTTACCCCTCTTGTGGACGCTGGTGAGTTGGCTCACTGCGGGCACACACGGCCGACCTGGCACGGAAGTTGTGATTCCACTTTGCCCGTAGGCGAGTTGACACTTGGCGAACGCAAAGGATCAAGCGGGCATACACCTCTGATCAAGGTCAATAGGTGCCATCTGTGAATCCGGCACTTGTTCCGGACATGTGCTCTCGCATACGTTCCCGGCCTGTCGGGCAGACGCCTAATCCTGCCGCCGCCCGTCATCCATCGACCGACACTCACGCACGGCAGGAGCGGGGGACCCAGGTAAGTCGCCGGACCGCACGTCACGCACGTACCGGACCGGCTCGGGGTGAAGTCGCGTCGCCGCACTCCCGCGGCGGCCGGCCGGGCACTTTCCAGCCCGAACCCGACAGCTCACCTCGTAGGCGCCGGAGAGGAACCTTTCGCCATGCCTGCCGCCGTTCAGCACCGCCGCACCCGCCTCGCCCGCACCCTCGCCGTCGCCGCCACCGGCGCCGCCGTGCTGGCCCTCCCGCTCATCGGCTCGACCAGCGCCTCCGCAGCCACCACGGCGTCGGCCACCACGGCCGCCACCACCACGGCCGGGTACACCAACAACCTCGACGGGTGGATCCGCGAGTCCCTCGCGATCATGGCCGAAAAGGGCATTCCGGGCACCTACGACGGCATCTACCGCAACGTCATGCGGGAGTCCTCCGGCAACCCGAACGCCATCAACCTGTGGGACTCCAACGCGGCCGCGGGCATCCCGTCCAAGGGCCTGCTCCAGGTCATCGACCCGACCTTCGCCGCGTACCACGTGGCCGGCACCGCCTTCGACCCGTTCGACCCGGTCGCCAACATCACCGCCGCCTGCAACTACGCGGCCCAGCGGTACGGCTCGATCGACAACGTCTTCGGCGCCTACTGACGGCTGCCACCCCCCGCCGGTCCACCCCGCTGATCCGCCTCGGGGGACGAGGGCCCCGGTGACGGGGCCCCGCCGCGCTAGGGCGTGTCTGACAATTCCCGTCGGGCGCGCGACGCCTGGCACGGCACCTCGCCGCGTTGTCGGATCACCCGAGTACATCCAGTACACGGGCGATCCTCCGCCTTGCGATGCACCGCACCAGACGCCGCGCACTGATCCGACGCGAATTGTCAGACACGCCCTAGGGAAACAGTCTTTCGAGGACGACGGCCACGCCGTCGTCCTCGTTCGACGTCGTCACCTCGTCGGCCACCGCCTTGAGTTCCGGATGGGCGTTGGCCATCGCGACGCCGTGCGCCGCCCAGTCGAACATCGGGAGGTCGTTGGGCATGTCGCCGAAGGCGATCGTGTCTTCCGGCCGCAGTCCGAGGTGCTCGGCCGCCAGGGCCAGTCCGGTGGCCTTGGTGACGCCGCACGGCTGGAGCTCCACCGTGCCCGGCCCGGACATCGTGACGGTGGCCAGCGAGCCGACCACCGAACGGGCCGTCGCCGCCAACTCGTCGTCGGACAGGGTGGGATGGCGCAGCAGGACCTTGCTGATCGGCTCGCACCACAGGTCGTCGCGCGCTCCGACGCGCAGGGCCGGCAGCGTCGGGTGCGGCATCAGATAGCCCGGTTCGATGAGCGTGAGCCCGTCGACGCCGTCCTGGTCGACCGCCGCGTACACCTCGCCCACCTCGGCCTCGATCTTGCCGAGCGCCGTCTCGGCCAGCTCCCGGTCCAGGGTGACCGACCACAGCAGACGGTCCGCTCCGGCGTCGTACAGCTGCGCGCCCTGTCCGCACACCGCGAGCCCCCGTCCGCGCAGGACGTCCAGCAGCGGCCGTACGCGGGGGGCCGGCCGGCCGGTCACCACGAGATGGCGGGCGCCTGCGGCCGTCACCCTCGCGAGCGCGTCGAGCGAGCGGTCGGAGAAGGTGTCGTCGCCGCGCAGGAGCGTTCCGTCCAGGTCGGTGGCGACGAGGGAGTACGCGCAGCGCGCGGCGGGTGCGGTGGGTGCGGCCATGATCAGAGAATACGGACCGCGACGGGCTCCGACTCACCTCCGGTTCGGCACCGTTCACGCGGGAAACGGCTTTCCGCCGCAACGCCGGGTACCGGAACGTTGAAGGCCTATGCACCGGTTGGCAACAACTTGGTCCGCTACCTACCGCCCCCGGCACCTGGAGCGGTACCGTCCAGACAGTCCAGGGGGGACTTGATCGGGGGGTCAGGTTGAGCGGCGGACGTGGCGGACGTATCCGTGTGCTGGATCCGGGGGATCTCGGCGAGGGGGAACGGGAGCGGTGGCGCGCGCTGCGCGCCGCGTCGACGGCTCCGCGCAACCCGTTCATGGAACCGGAGTTCACCGAGGCCGTGGGCCGCGTGCGGCCCCGCACGCGCGTGGCGGTGGTGTACGAGGGGGGCGAACCGGTCGGCTTCCTGCCCCACGAGCGGGGCCGGTTCGGCCGGGGCCAGGCCCTCGCCCACGGCGTCTCGGACGCCCAGGGAGCCGTCCTCGGCCCGGGTCTCGGGCTGGACGCGGACGAACTCCTGCGGGCCTGCTCCCTGTCGAGCTTCGCCTTCGACAACCTGGAGGCGGAGCAGGAGCTGTTCGTCCCGCACGCGGCGGCCGAGTACACCTCCTACGTCGTCGACGTGGAGAAGGGGTACGAAACCTACGAGTCCGTCCTGCGCGCGCAGTCCCCGAAGTTCCTCAAGACGACGCTCGCCAAGGAGCGCAGGCTCGGCCGTCAGGTCGGTGACCTGCGGTTCGTGTTCGACGAGCGGGACCCGGCCGCGCTGCGCACGCTGATGGCGTGGAAGTCCGCGCAGTACCGCAGGACCGGCCGCCGGGACCGGTTCGCGCAGGAGTGGATCACCCGGCTCGTGCACCTGCTCGCCCGCGAGACGCGCGGCCCGGACTGCTCCGGCGCCCTGTCCGTCCTCTACGCCGGCGGGCAGCCGGTCGCCGCGCACTTCGGGCTGCGCTCGACGGCCGTGCTGGCCTGCTGGTTCCCCGCCTACGACCCGGAGTTCGCGAAGTACTCGCCCGGTCTGGTGCTGCACCTGCGGATGGCCGAGGCGGCCGCCGCCGAGGGCATCGGCCTGCTCGACCTCGGCCGGGGGGCCGCCGAGTACAAGGACGCGCTGAAGACGGGCGAACTGCCCGTCCACGAAGGGGCGTGGACGCGTCCGGGGGCGGGCGCCGCGCTCCACTGGCTCAGCCGGGAGCCCGCGCGCCGGGCGCACCACTTCGTGCGCAACCGGCCGCGGCTGGCGGCGACGGCCGCACGGGCACTGAGGGGCGTCGGGCGGCTGCGCCGGCCCTGAGGCGTCCCGACGCGTTCCGGCGGTTTCCAGCGGTTCCATCGGGTTCCGACGGGCTCCGACGGTCCATGGGAGTGGAGGGGAGGATTCGTGTCCCACGTGACACGTGTAGGGCGGGAGATCCAGAGGTACCTCGCCATCGAGCCGGTGCAGATCGCCGAACTGGACCTGGAACCGGGACCGGGACCGGGACCGGGGCCGGGGCCGGGGCCTGGGCCGGGGCCGGACGGCGGCGGTGTGCTGAGACCCGGTCCGGGCAGCCCGCCCGTGACGCACGGCGAGGTGTTCCTCCTGGTCCGCAGGGGCGGCCGGCCGGTCGCCGCACTGCTCGGGCGGGTGCCCGAGGGCGCCGACCCGACAGCGGTCCTCACCGAACTCGCCCGGCAGCACCCGGACAGCGGACCGGCACCGGCACCGGCACCCGTCGCCACCGGGAGCGCCGTCCCGTTCACCACCGTCGTCATCGCCACCCGCGAGCGCGCCGACCGGCTCGCCCACGCGCTCGACTCGATGCTCGCCCAGGACCACCCCGACTTCGAGATCGTCGTCGTCGACAACGCCCCGGTGACGGACGCGACCCGCGACCTGGTCGGGCGCGAGTACGCCGAGCGCGTGCGGTACGTGACCGAGCCCGTGCCCGGTCTCGCCGTCGCCCACAACACCGGCCTCGCGGCCGCGCGCGGCGACGTGGTCGCCTTCACCGACGACGACGTGGTCGCCGACCGGCGCTGGCTGACCGAACTCACCGCGCCCTTCGCGGCCGACCCCGGCCTCGGCTGCGCCACCGGGCTGATCCTGCCGGCCCGGCTGCGCACCCCCGCGCAGGTGCTGCTGGAGAGCCACGGCGGCTTCGCGAAGGGCTTCGCGCCACGGACGTACGACCCCGCCGCCCCGCCCGCCGACGAGCCGCTGTTCCCGTTCACCGCGGGCCGGTTCGGGTCCGGCGCCAACATGGCGTTCCGGACCGGCGTGCTGCGCGCGGTCGGCGGCTTCGACCCCGCGACGGGGGCGGGGACGCCGGCGCGCGGCGGCGACGACCTCTACGGCTTCGTCCGCGTGCTCGCCCAGGGACACCGCCTGCGCTACACCCCGCAGGCCCTGGTCTGGCACCACCACCGCGAGACCTGGCGGGACCTGGAGACGCAGGCGTACGGCTACGGCGCCGGCCTCACCGCCTACCTCACCGCGCTCCTGGTCAACCGGCCCGCACTGCTGCCGGCGTTCCTCGCCCGGCTCCCCCGCGGACTCGCGCACGCCCGCACGCTGACGGCGGCCCGGAGCACGGACGCCCGGGGGACGAACGCCAGCGATACGGAGGGCGTGCCGGGTGCTTCGGGTGTTCCGGGTGCTTCGGGTGCTCCGGGCGGGCACGACGACCGTGGTCATCCGTGGCCCCGCCGGTTGTCCCGGCTGCAGCGGAAGGGAATGGTGTACGGGCCGGTCGGCTACCTGCGCGCCCGGCGTGCGCTGCGCGCCGTGCCGGCGACCGGGACGACCGGGGTGACCGGGACGGCCGGGAGGTCGCGATGACGGGGATGGGCGGCGAGGCCGTCCCGGTTCTCCTGTACCACGCCGTGATGGAGGAACCGCCCGACTGGATCGCGGAGTTCACCGTCACCCCGAAGGAGTTCGCGGCGCATCTCGACGCCGTCGTCGACAGCGGCCGTACGCCCGTGACGGTGAGCGCGCTCGCCGACCACCTCGCGGGGCGGGCGCCGCTGCCCGACCGGCCCGTGCTGCTGACCTTCGACGACGGGTTCGCCGACCTGCCCGGACCGACCGCCCAGGCGCTGACCGCGCGGGGCCTGGCCGCCACCGCCTACCTCACCACCGGCGCGATCAGCCCCGGCGGGCGCAGTCTGCTGCCGCCCGCCCCGATGATGACGCTGGCCCAGGCCGCCGGGCTGGAGCAGTCCGGCATGGAGGTCGGCAGCCACACCGTCACGCACGCCCAGCTCGACACCCTGCCGTCCCGTGACCTCGCCCGCGAACTGCGCGATTCGCGGGCCGTGTTGGAGGACGCCCTCGGGCGTCCGGTGCGCCATCTCGCCTATCCGCACGGCTACAACAGCGGGCGGGTGCGGCGCATGGCGGCCGCCGCCGGGTACGAGACGGCCACCGCCGTGCGGCACGCGCTGAGTTCGGAACGGGACGAGGCGTACCGCATCGCCCGGCTCATCGTGCGGCGCTCCCACACCGTCGCCGACGTGGAGAACTGGCTGGCGGGCGGGGGCGCACGGGTCGCGCCGTACCGGGACGGCCCGAGGACGGTGGGGTGGCGCTGGTACCGGCGGGCCCGCGCGGTGCTGCGCGGGCCCGTGTTCGCGGGCTAGGGCCTCTCGTTTGGATCATGCCGGGCTCGCGGCTCGTCCGGGTCATCCGAACGGCTGGTTGAGATAGGGGTCGGAGACCGCCTTGCGCAGGCTGGCCCAGGACGCGTCGCCCGCCAGCGCGAGGTCACAGTGCGGGCCGGGGTCGCGGTAGTTCCACTGCAGCGCGGCCTTGACGCCCGTCAGGCCCTTCAGGACCGCCGGCACCTGCGCGTACCACTGCGCCTGCCGTCCCGGCCGGGACGGGTCGTCGGCCGTGCCGAACTCGGAGAGCATCAGCGGTTTGTCGTCGGAGATGTTCTCGCGGATCCAGTCGTGCGTGGCCCGCTGGGTCTCGGCGAAGGAGAGCCAGCCCGCGTCGTGGCACCGGTAGTAGTTGTACTGGTTGTAGGCGACCCAGTCGACGTAGTCGTCGCCCGGGTACATCCGCTCGATCAGGTCGGCGTGCTCCAGGTAGCCGGTGGTGATCCACGTCCACACCACGTTGGTCACGCCCAGTTCCCGGAACCGGTCGTGGATGTGGCGGTAGGCGCGCACGTAGTCCTCGGGGGTGCCGTTGGCGGGCGTGCGGGTGTCCATCTCGAGGTCGAAGGAGAGGAACACCTTCTCCCCGAAATCCCTGACCCGTGCGGCCTGGACGTCGATGACCGAGGCGTCCAGGTCGCCGTCCGCGATCTGCTTCCAGGTGGGCTGCTGCGCCTTCGTGCCGCCCCACCACTTGCTCTCCCAGGACAGCAGCAGCAGATGCTCCTCGCCGGCGACGCGCTGCTCCTCCGGGGTGAGCAACTGCCCTTCCAGGCGGTCCCCTTGGACCAGGGACATGTCGTGGTACGTGTACACGATGTCGAGCTTGCGGCCGATGCGCCGCTCGTAGCCGCGGACCTTCTCCGCGAGGTTGTCCTTGCCGTGCGGCACGAACGCGCCGAACCAGGCCCCGCAGGGCGGTTCGAGCAGCGCGGTCGGCGCGCACCTGCCGCCGAGGGCGGGGGGCCGCGACCCGCCCGGCACCGGCCCGGAACCGGAGTCGCCCAGGCCGGTGCCGCCCCGCAGGAGGAGGACGACCGTCAGGACGGCACAGGCGACCGCGGCGACGGTGAGGAA
Organism: Streptomyces sp. NPDC017202; assembly: GCF_044331705.1. NCBI lineage: Bacteria > Bacillati > Actinomycetota > Actinomycetes > Kitasatosporales > Streptomycetaceae > Streptomyces > Streptomyces sp. NPDC017202. The sequence goes on from NZ_JBIRNP010000006.1 coordinate 219,770, forward strand.
GCGGGGCCGGGGTCCGGGCCGGGGGCCGGGCCGGGGGCCGGGGATCGCGGAGCGTGGCGCGCGGGGCCGGGGAGCGGGGCCGGGGTCACGCGGGCGCCGGTGCCGCTGGGCCCGGCCGTCGCCGGGGAACGGGCGGTCGTCGCCGCCGGGCGCATGGCCGTCGCCGGGAGACGGGCGGTCGTCGCCGCCGGACGGGCGGTCGTCGTCACGGGGCGAGTGTCCGTCGCCGCCGGGGTGGAGCAACCTCACGGAGCAGAACCCTTCGCAGTCCTCGGTGGGGAGGCGCGCAGCCGCGGGCAGAACGCGGCGACCGTGGTGAGCAGCGTGAGCGTCAGCAGGACGCGCTGCGCGCTGAAGGCGTGCGTGGCGATGAACACCGTCCCGGCGAGCAGCACGAGGGCCACACTGACGAAGACGGCCAGCATCAGCCGTTCGAGCAGGTCGGAGTGGCGCTCGAAGGCCGGGTCCCGGCGCTCCACGGGCCCCGCGGCGGGCGCCACGGCCAACGCGGGACCGCAGATCCTCAGCACGGCGGCGCCCGGCCCCGCCGCCAGGAAGGCGACCATGGCCGCGCCCCGCGGCACGGAGCCGTCGGGCAGCGCGAGCGCCGACAGCGCAAGCCAGCCGCCGAGCGGTGGCAGTGCCCGTACGACCAGTTCCCGCGGTGTCATCGGCCCGTCTCCTTCAGGACGTAGGCCACCCCGGCGTCGTTCCCCGCCACCCGTTCGAACAGGGGCGAGGCGTCGACGGACCGCCGGATGCTTTCCAACTGGCCCTTTTCGAGAAGCCCGTTCATCTCGGCGTCGGCGAACTGGCCACGGGTGAAAAGCAGGTAGGCCCGGCCCGGTGACTTCACGACGGACATGTCGCGGGCCAGTACGGCCGCCGGATCGCGCACGACGGCGTCGACGTGCTCGCGGCCGTCGTCGAGGAACCAGTAGTGGTCCACCCTCCAGTAGTCGGCGAAGGCGAGCGGGTAGTTGCGGTCGGCCGCGACGACGAGGGAGTCGTCCGGCGCCCGGTCGACGACCTGCCGCACCAGGTCCACCTCGGCCGGCGGGAAGTAGCTGATGCGGTCCTTGCCGGAGTAGCTCGGCACGAAGGCGAGCGTGCCGACGAGGAGGGCGAGCGGCGGCAGCCACAGGTGGCGGCGGGGCTCGGTCGGGCCGGACTTCTCCATCGCCGTAAGCGTGCGCACCTGCGGCAGCAGGGCCGCCGCGGCGAAGAAGGCCGCGCCGGGCAGCGTGAACATCAGCACCCGGAAGATCATCTCGCTGCCGTAGCTGCTCGCCCCGAGCATCGGCAGGGGTGCCGCCGCGATCAGCAGCAGCGGCGTCGCGCGGTGGCGCAGCACCGGCCGGCGCAGCGCGCCCACCACCGCGAGCAGCAGCACCGAGGCCGACAGCAGCCGGGCCGCCCAGGACGTGGTCACCGCGCCGGTGCCGGTCGGGGTGGCGCCGTAGCCGGTGGAGACGTTGCCGCCGATGTCGCCGATCGAGCGGATCATGTCGGGCATCGTCGCGGAGAGGAAGGGCAGGGCGGCCGTCAGGCACCAGGCCAGGAAGATCACGACGGCCGTGATCAGCGGGACCTTGTCGCGGTAGCGGCGGGTGAGGAAGAGGGCGGCCAGCGAGACGATCAGCATGCCGGGGGTGAGCTGGTGCGTGATGACGACGGCCGTGATCAGCAGGGTGAGCAGCACCGTCCACACGGCCTGCCGCTGCCGTGCGGCGGACCCGCCGGGGCGGCCGTAACGGCGCAGGACGACGGCCAGCACGCCGAGGTGCAGGGCGAAGGCCACGGACTGGGGCGAGAAGTAGTCCTGGCCGACCCAGTTGGCGACGCAGAAGAGCCAGACTCCGGTCCAGATCAGCCGCCGGTCCTCGGTGAACGTGCGGTAGAGCAGCAGCAGCGGGAGCAGCAGCACCAGGCCGGACACCAGCGGCCACCACGCCATGACGTGCGCGGCGGAGTCCACGCCCAGCAGCCGCACCAGCGTGGCCTGGGCGGCGAAGAAGCCCGGCCACTGGTCGTAGACGGCCATGTCGCCGATCGCGTCCGCGTTCTCCAGCCGGCCCGCCGTCAGCAGGTGGTCGACGACCGCGTCGTGCTTCCACGCCCAGGCGTACAGGGGCGTCGGGTACAGCACCGCCTGGGTGGCGCGCTCCATCACCAGCAGGGCCACGACGTACGCCGGTGCCCAGAGGGGGTGGCGGCGCGGGCCGCGCAGCGTGACCCAGAAGCCGACCGTGAGCAGCGTCAGTCCCGCCCAGAAGGCGGGATGCACGGCGGTGACGAGACCGAAGTCGTCGAGGTCGGAGACGTCGGTGCGGGTCACCGCCCAGCCCCACAGGGCGAGCGCGACGAGCAGCGCGGACGCGGGGTGCAGCGCGGCGTGCCACCAGGGGCGGCCCGGCGGCAGGTCGGAGAGGTCGGTCACGGGTTCCCCGCCCGCCGGGCCCGGCGCGTCCGCAGCGGTCGCGGGCTCCGGCTCGGATCTCTCCCGTGGAGTGGTTGGCGGACGCACGACGGTTCCCCCCTGGCGGTTCGGCTCTGGGCTTGATCAGTCGCGGGACGGGTCGCTGGGTGTGTTCGGGGCGTCTGGGCCGCTTCCGCCGCCCGTCGGTGACGGGTGCGGATCCGGCGCGGGCTCCGACGGCGGGTCGGCACGGCGCAGCGACAGGAGCAGGACGAGCAGGAACAGCAGGCCGAGCGCCGGCGGCGCGGCGGGCGCGAGCGTCTCTCTCCCCGCCCAGCCCCCCACGGCGGCGAGATGGACGATCCCCCAGCGCGCCGCCCACGGCAGCCGCCCGAGCGGCCGGCCGCCGAAGCGCCGGTCACCGAAGCGCCGGCCGGCGCGGTCGAGCAGCAGCCACAGCAGCACGAGGCACAGCAGCTGGCAGACCGGCGGCACCCAGCGCAGCAGCGGGTCGGGGCCGGGAAGACCCAGGGTCCGCGCGAAGAAATCCGCCGTCCGCGTGGAGAACGTCCCACCCAGTGCCCGGGGTTCCCGTCCGAGGGCCACCGGTACGGCGTACAGCGCGAGGACGACAGCTCCCAGCGCCGTGCCCGGCAGCCACGCCTCGCGCCGCGTCACCAGTGTCACGGCGGCGACGAACAGCAGGAGCAGCACTCCCCCGGCGAGCAGCGCCGGGCCGGGCAGCAGGCCCAGCATCCCGCGCCCGCTCAACGGCTTGGCGAGACCGCCCGTGAGCCGGCCGCCGAGCCACGGCAGGTTCCGCAGCGCCACGGCGTAGGACACCGTGGCGACGCCGAGGAGGCCCCACAGTCCGGCGCGCAGCCGGCGCTGTCCGCGCTCGGACCAGAGGCCGTCGCCCCTGGGGTCGGGCGCCGGCGCGCTCGGCCCCTCGCCGGGCCCGACCGGCGGTGCGTCCCGGCGCGGGCGGACGATCAGCGCGAGGGTGTCCGCCTGGAGGGCCTCCCTCTCGTATCCGGGGCGGCCGATGAACAGCGCGACGGTGTCCTCGTCGCGGGCCTCGTGCTCGTACGCCGCCCGGCGCGCCCAGTTCGTGCCGTACCCGGCGGTGGCGTTCAGCCGGACCCCGCGCACGCCGTCCACCTCGACCGTGCCGTCGGTCCTGGCCGCGGACGCGGACGCGGGCGTGGTCACGGGCTCGGGCTTGGCCTCGGGCTCGGGCTCGGGCTCGGGCGCAGACGCAGGGCGGGTCGCGGTCACGGTCGCGGTACGGGGCGCGGTCGCGGTCGCGGTGCGAGTGGCGGTCGCGGTCGCGACGGCCGGGGCGGAGCGGTCCGCGGGCGGGGCGTCGGCCGGCACGGTGGCGGGCCCCCGGCCGCCCTCGCGGAGCGCCGCCCGCAGCCCGGCGACCGACACGACGGCGATCAGCGACATGCTCAGCAGCACCGCCCAGCCCGCGCCCGCGATCCCGGCCGGGGTGAACAGTACGGCCGCGCTGCCCAGGACCAGCGTGCACATGGCGCCCTGGAGCGCGGCGAGCACGCCGGTGCGGCCCTGCACGCGCAGCACCCCGATGTACAGCTCCACCACGACCCGCGGCAGCGCCCCGGCGGCCAGCAACCGCAGCACGGTGGTGCCGTGTTCGGCGTAGTCCTCGTTGAACGGCAGCAGGATCTGCGGCGCGAACACCACCAGTACCAGCACCACCGGCACCAGCAGCAGCGTCATCCGGCGCAGCGCCCCGCGGACGCCGTCGGCGAGCCGGCGCGGGTCGTGCGAGGCGTGGGCGGTGAGGGAGGAGGCCATGTTGATGGCCATGAACTCCATCGTGCCGCCGACGGTGTACGCCACGTAGAAGTAGCCGTTCTCCGCCGCGCTGAAGCGGACGGCGACCATCACCGGCAGCAGGTTGATCATCGCCAGGCTGAACAGCGCGCCGAGCGAGTCCCCGGCCAGGAACCGGCCCATCTCGCGGACCCCGGGCGGTTCCAGATCCCGGTCGTCCGCGGCCTGGCGCGGGATGAGCCTGCGGAAGATCAGCCAGCCCAGCGGCACCGTCGACAGGGCGATGGCGGCGGCCCAGGACACGAAGATCCCGAGCGCCGGCAGCGCGGTGGCGAGGACGACCAGCAGGATCAGCTTGCCGGTCGAGAACACCGCGTTGCCGACCGGGACCCACCCGGACCTGCGCAGTCCGGTCAGCACGCCGTCCTGGAGGGTGAGCAGCGCCCAGGCCACGCACGCGACGACGAACGCCGCCCCGGCGGCCGGCGTGCCGAGCGGCGCGTACGACGCCCCCCACGTGTCGAGCGTGAGCAGGAAGCAGACGGCGGCGACGGCGACCACCACCGAACTCGCCGCGTACGCCCGCCACACCAGGGAACCGGTCGCCCGTCCCGCGCGCGGGACGAAGCGGACGACCGCGCCGATCATCGTCGTCGCCGTGATGCTGGCCAGCAGACGCATCGCGGCGATCGCGGCGGAGCCCTGGCCGACGGCCTCCTCGGTGTAGTAACGGGCGGCCACGAGCCAGAAGCCGAGGCCGAGCACGGCGGAGACACCGGTGCTGAGCATCAGGAAATAGGCGTTCCGGAACAGCGAGTCGGAGTCCCGCCCGCCGCCGGAGCCACCCGCCTGCGCCGGGGCGGGGGCAGGGACCTGCGCACCGGGACCGGTCCCGGTGCGCTCCCTGGTTCCGATCCCGGCGGACGCTCCGGTCCTGGTTCCGGTTCCGGTCTCGGTTCCGGTCCCGGTCTCGGTTCCGGTCCCGGTCCCGGCTCCGGTGCCGGCTCCGGCTCCGGCTCCGGCGGACGCCACGGCTTCGGCGGACGCCACGGCTTCGGTGCCGGCCCGTGCCTCGGCCGAGGTCGCGGCGTGTGTTCCGGCCTGGGTGTCAGCCACGGGTCGGTTCCAGCCCTCCCGGCGCCTCGGCCGGCCGCGCGCCGGACTCCTCCAGCACGTCGACGACCCGGCGTGCCCGCAGCGGATCGACCGGCAGCGCGTGCCGGGCGAACCACCGGGCCCCCGTCGGATCCGGCGAGAGGTCGGTGAAGCCGACACCCGCGTAGTCGTCGAGCGGCGGGTCGTAGAGGTATCCGACGACGATGTCCCGCCGCGCGAGAGCCGCGATCGCGGCGTCCCGGTCGGCGACGAACAGAGGCACCCGGAACAGGGGTTGGGGATCAGGCTGAACGACGACGGGGGCGACGGGCCGGGGGACGGCTCGGGCGACGGGCCGGGGGACGGGCCGGGGGACGGCCGACGGTCCGGGTCCCCGTCCGGCGCCGGGTGAGCCGCCGGACGCCTCGGCCCGCGGGCCCGCCTCCTCCTCGGCGCCACCGCGCGGGACCGGCCGTGCCCACGGCGTGGACAGCAGTTGCTCCGTGCCCGCCCGGCAGGCGGCCAGGACCTCGTCGAGACGGTCGAGTCCGCGGCCGATCCGGCCCAGGCGCAGGTTTCCGGAGCGCAACCGGTAGTCGTGCATGTCGACCCGGACCCAGGAGTCGCTCGCGGTGAGGTCCGGTGCCGCACCGACCGCCCCGGCCAGTGCCTCGGGCCGCAACGGCATCCGGATCCCCTCGCGCTCCGTCAGCCCGAGCAGCCGCATCGTGGCCCACGCCGCCCGCCGCAGCCGCAGCCCCCGCACCGCCGCCTCCGCGTACGGCCGGACGGCGTAGGCCAGTTCGGCCGTGAGCCGGCCGGGCAGCAGCAGGTCCTCGCAGGTCTTCTCCAGGGTCTCGCGCAGGCCCGGGTCGGCGCAGGCCAGGAAACCGCCCGCCTTGGCGCCGACGTGCTTGGACAGGCTGAAGACGGAGGCGTCGCCCCAGGCCCCGACCGGTCGGCCGCCCACCTCGCTGCCGATGGCGTGCGCCCCGTCCTCGAACAGCGGGATCCCCGACGCGTCGCACTTCGCACGCAGCCGCGGCGCGTCGTCCGGATTGCCGTACAGGTTGGTCGTCAGCACCGCGGACAGCGAACCCCACAGGTCGTCCGGTAGCGCGTCGACGTCGATCGACGCGTCCAGCGGGTTCAACGGCGCCTGCACGGGCCTGAGTCCGGCCGCGAGCACGACGAAGAAGATCACGTCGTCGTTCACCGGCGACATCAGCACCCGTCCGCCCGGCGGGCACCAGTGGCGCAAGGCCACGAACAGCCCGAACCGGCACGACGGCACGTACACGCATTCCCGGCCGAGTCTGCCGCGCATGGTCTCTTCCAGCCGTTTCGGCCGTGGAACATGCCGCGCCGACGCGAGACCGGCCTCCCCTGTGGCCATCCGCCCCCCAAAGGTGCCGTGGGAACGCCCCCTCCCCGAGGCCTTCCGGCACCCGTCCAGAGTCTCCCCTTTCGCACCGCTCCGTCAAGATTGCGGACCGGGCCGTGGACGACTTCCCGTGTCCGGACGGACGCGGAGCGCTCCGGCGGGACCGCCCGGTCTCCGGCCTCCCGGGTCACTCCCGTGCCGCCGCGGTGTCCCTCCCGCGAGGTCGGCCGTAACGTGTGCCGCGGCTCGGCGCACCCGCAGAGCACCGCGGAGCACCTGCGCACGGCCGGCACCCGGCCGTGGCGAGCGCAGGCGCGGACCCGGCGAACAGATGGTGAGCACGAAAGTGAGGCAGCACCCGATGCCCCCCTTGGCCCCCTTCGACCTCCCCGAGGGCGACCCCTTCGGCCCGCACAACCTCCCGTACGGCGTCTTCTCCCTCTCCGGCCCCCATCCCGACTCCGGCTCCCACGCCGACTCCGACTCCGGCTCCGACTCCGGCTCCGGCTCCGGCTCCGGCTCCGGCTCCGGGCAGCGGACCGTCGGCGTCCGGCTCGGCGACCACGTGCTCGACGCCGGTGCGGCGGCCCGGGCCCTCGGCTCCCCGCACGCCGCCCTGCTCGGCCGGCCGACCCTCAACCCGCTGCTGGCGGCGGGCCGTACGGTCTGGTCCCAGGTGCGCCGAACCCTGACCGAGTGGGTCACGGAACCCTCCCACCGGCAGACGCTGCTCCCCTTCCTGCACCCCCTTTCCTCGGTGACCCTGCACCTGCCGTTCGAGGTGGCCGACTACGTCGACTTCTACGCCTCCGAGCACCACGCCCGGAACGCGGGCGCCATCTTCCGCCCGGACGCCGCGGACACCCTCCTGCCGAACTGGAAGCACCTTCCGATCGGCTACCACGGCCGCGCCGGCACGGTCGTGGTCTCCGGCACGGACGTCGTCCGCCCGTCGGGCCAGCGCAAGGCGCCCACCGATCCGGCCCCCGTCTTCGGTCCCACCCGACGGCTCGACATCGAGGCGGAGGTCGGCTTCGTGGTCGGCACGCCGTCGCGGCAGGGCCACCCGGTCCCGCTGACCGACTTCCGTGAGCACGTCTTCGGCCTGTGCCTCCTCAACGACTGGTCCGCACGCGACATCCAGGCCTGGGAGTACGTCCCCCTCGGCCCCTTCCTCGGGAAGTCCTTCGCCACCTCGGTGTCGGCGTGGATCACCCCGCTGGAGGCACTGGAGGAGGCGCGGCTGTCGCCCCCCGAACGCACCCACCCCCTGCTTCCCTACCTCGACGACTCCGCCACCGAGCCCGCCGGCTACGACCTGCGCATCTCGGTCGCCGTCAACGGCCACGTCGTCTCCGAGCCCCCCTTCTCCACCATGTACTGGACGGCCGCCCAGCAACTCGCCCACCTGACGGTCAACGGCGCCTCCCTGCGCACCGGCGACCTCTACGGCTCCGGCACGGTGAGCGGTCCGGCCGAGAACCAGCGCGGCTCCCTGCTGGAGCTGACCTGGAACGGCCGCGACCCCCTGGAACTCCCCGACGGCAAGCGGACGTACCTGGAGGACGGGGACGTGGTGACCCTGTCGGCCTGGGCCCCCGGTCCGGACGGGCTGCGGGTCGGTCTGGGCGAGGTGAGCGGACGGGTCCGCACGGGCTGACTCCAGCCGTTCCCGCCGTCATACTGGCGGCGGGAACGGTCCCGCGCCGGGCCCGCCGCACCTACCGTCCCGGAGCACGGAACCGCCCGTCGCCACCGACCCGTTCTCCCCGACCAGGATCCGGAGCCCATGGCAATGACCCTCTGCCTGATCCTGTTGAGCGTCGTCGCCCTGACCGCCGCCGTGCCGGTCCCGCGCGCGCTGACCCGGGCCGAGTGGCCCGAGCGGGAGCCGGTGGTGGCGCTGTGGGTGTGGCAGTGCCTGGTCGCCACGGTGCTGCTGTGCTGTCTGACGGCGCTCGTGCTGGGGGCGGCCGCCGTCTTCCACACCGTCCGCACCCAGGTCTTCGCCCCGGCGCCGCCGGCCGTGACAGCGGCCTACGACCTCTCGACCGCCCCGGTGTGGGCGACGGCGCTCACGCTGCTGCTGGCCTGCGGTGCCGCCTGGACCACCGCGATGCTCGCCCGCGAGCTGGTCGAGGCTCGCCGACGCCGTGGCCTGGCCCGCGCCCACCTGCGGGAGCGCGCGCCCGACCTGCCCGCGGGACTGCCCTCCGCCCGGGGCCCCCTGCTGGTGCTCGAGGACGACTACCCGGACGCCTGGTGGATGCCCGGCAGTCCGTCCCAGCTGATCGTGACCACCGGTGCCCTGCACCGCCTCACCTCCCACCAGATCGACGCGGTCCTCGCCCATGAGCGAGGGCACGCCCGCGCCCACCACGACTGGCTGCTGCACCTGTCGACGGCCCTGGCCACCGGGTTCCCGCGCGTCCCGCTGTTCGCCCACTTCTGCGACCAGACCCACCGCCTGGTCGAACTCTCCGCCGACGACATGGCGTCCCGCCGCTGCGGTCACCTCACGACGGCCCTCGCGCTGATCGAGCTGAACCAGCACCGGGGCGTCCTGTCCTGCGCGTCCTCCCGCCGCCTGCTGGGCGAACGCGTGGACCGTCTCCTCCAGCCGCCGCCACGGCTGCTGCGCAGGCACCGGGCCCTGACGACGACCGTGGCGGCGCTGGTCCCCCTGCTCCCGCTGCTGATCACCTTCGCCCCGGGACTGACCGCCCTGAGCTGACGCCCGACCGGGGGACGGGGGAGCCAGGCGCCCCAGGTCCCCGCTCCCCGGTGTCCGGTCGCCTATCCCCAGTCCTCGGGTTCCGGTTCCTCGTCCATCTCGGGCCAGTGGTCGTCGGCCCCGTCGGCGAAGGTCGCCCCACCCGCGACGGATACGGCGTCGGAGGCCTTGCCCGAGCCCGAGGCCCTCCCGGAGCCCGGGGCGGCGCCGGATGCCGGGGCGGCGGCTGCCGGGTCCGGGGCCTCGCCCAGGGACGCCAGCACGCCGATCACTCCCTCCCCGTACGTCGCCAGCTTCTTCTCCCCGACCCCGCTGATCCCACCCAGCTCCCGCACGGACGTCGGCCAGGCCGTGGCGATCTCCCGCAACGTGGCGTCGTGGAAGATGACGTACGCCGGTACGCCCTGCTCGCGGGCCTGTTCGGCGCGCCAGGCGCGCAGGGCCTCGAAGGCGGGGAGGAGTGCCTCGGGCAGTTCGACCGCGGCGGCCTTCGCTCTGCCCCTGCCGGTGGAGGAACCCGACGTCTTCGCCGTGACCGGCTTCTCCGGTTCCTTGCGCAGCGGCACCTCGCGCTCGCGGCGCAGCACCTCCCCGCTGGCGTCCGTGAGCACCAGCGTGCCGTAGTCCCCCTCGACGGCGAGCAGCCCCTGCGCCAGCAGCTGCCGCACGACACCGCGCCATTCGCCCTCGGACAGCTCCTCGCCGATGCCGAACACCGACAGCTGGTCGTGGTCGAACTGGATCACCTTGGCCGTGCGCTTGCCCATCAGGATGTCGACGATCTGCACCGCGCCGAACTTCTGGCCGCGCTCCCGCTGCAACCGCACCACCGTCGACAGCACCTTCTGCGCCGCGACCGTGCCGTCCCAGGTCTGTGGGGGTGTGAGGCAGGTGTCGCAGTTGCCGCAGCCCTTCGGGTCCGGTTCCTGGCCGAAGTAGGCAAGGAGCTGCCCGCGGCGGCACCGGGCGGTCTCGCACAGCGCCAGCATCGAGTCGAGGTGGGCTGCGGCCCGGCGCCGGAACGCCTCGTCGCCCTCGCTCGACTGGATCATCTTGCGCTGCTGGATGACGTCGTTGAGGCCGTAGGCCATCCAGGCCGTCGAGGGCAGTCCGTCACGGCCCGCGCGGCCCGTCTCCTGGTAGTAGCCCTCGATCGACTTGGGCAGGTCGAGATGGGCGACGAACCGCACGTCCGGCTTGTCGATGCCCATACCGAAGGCGATGGTCGCGCACACGACCAGGCCCTCCTCCCGCAGGAACCGCGACTGGTGCGCCGCGCGCGTGCCCGAGTCCAGACCGGCGTGGTACGGCACGGCCTCGATGCCGTTGCGGGAGAGGAACTCGGCGGTCTTCTCGACGGAGTTGCGCGACAGGCAGTAGACGATGCCCGCGTCACCCGCGTGTTCCTCGCGCAGGAAGCTCAGCAGCTGCTTCCTGGGGTCGGCCTTCGGCACGATCCGGTACTGGATGTTGGGCCGGTCGAAGCTCGCCACGAAGTGCCGGGCCGTCGGCATGCGCAGCCGCTGCGTGATCTCCTGGTGCGTCGCGTGGGTGGCCGTGGCGGTGAGCGCGATCCGCGGGACGTCGGGCCAGCGCTCGCCCAGCAGGGAGAGGGCGAGGTAGTCGGGGCGGAAGTCGTGCCCCCACTGGGACACGCAGTGGGCCTCGTCGATGGCGAAGACGGCGATCTTGCCGCGCGACAGCAGGTTCAGCGTGGCGTCCAGGCGCAGCCGCTCCGGGGCCAGGTAGAGCAGGTCCAGCTCGCCGGCCAGGAACTCGGCCTCGACCGTGCGCCGCTCGTCGAAGTCCTGCGTGGAGTTCATGAATCCGGCCCGCACGCCCAGGGCCCGCAGCGCGTCCACCTGGTCCTGCATCAGCGCGATCAGCGGGGAGACGACGACGCCCGTGCCCGGCCGGACCAGGGAGGGGATCTGGTAGCACAGCGACTTGCCGCCGCCGGTCGGCATGAGGACGACCGCGTCCCCGCCGGCCACCACGTGCTCGATGACCTCGCCCTGCTCGCCCCGGAAGGCCTCGTACCCGAAGACCCGGTGGAGCGTGGCCAGCGCCTCGCTCTCCGTCCCCGTCATCTCGGTGGTTCCTGGCATCTCCCTGATCCCGCCCGTCCCTCGCATCGTCCCGTCCCCCGTACGTCGTCCCTCGACCGCTGCGTCCACGATAGGGGTCCGGACCGACACCGCCGGAGTTGTCCACAGGTCCGCCGTGATCCGCCGCCCGCCCGGTGCCGCTTCCGCACGGTCCGGCCGGCCGCGCGCCGGAAGCCGCGGACCGGAGGCCGGCCGCCCGCCGGACCGGCCCGCCGGACGCGCCCGCCCGCCGCGCCCGCCCGCTCCGGCCCACACGACGGGCCCCGGCCCCCTCCGCGGGGGACCGGGGCCCGTCGCACGAGCTCCGCGGGTCAGCGCACGAACACTCCTGCCTGGCTCGCCAGGTCCAGGAAGTACTGCGGTGCCACGCCGAGCACCAGGGTGACCGCCACGCCCACCCCGATCGTCGTCATCGTCAGGGGTGACGGCACGGCGACGGTGGGGCCCTCGGGCCGCGGCTCGCTGAAGAACATCAGGACGATGACGCGGATGTAGAAGAACGCGGCGATCGCCGACGAGATCACACCGACCACGACGAGCGGCGCCGCACCGCCCTCCGCCGCCGCCTTGAACACGGCGAACTTACCCGCGAACCCGGAGGTCAGCGGGATGCCGGCGAAGGCCAGCAGGAACACCGCGAACACGGCCGCCACCAGCGGCGACCGGCGGCCCAGCCCGGCCCACTTGGACAGGTGCGTCGCCTCGCCGCCGGCGTCCCGCACCAGCGTCACCACGGCGAACGCGCCGATCGTCACGAACGAGTACGCGCCCAGGTAGAACAGGACGGACGAGACGCCGTCCGGCGTGGTCGCGATGACACCCGCGAGGATGAACCCGGCGTGCGCGATCGACGAGTACGCCAGCAGCCGCTTGATGTCGGTCTGGGTGATGGCGACGATCGCGCCGCCCAGCATGGTGACGACCGCGACGCCCCACATGACCGGCCGCCAGTCCCAGCGCAGGCCAGGCAGCACGACGTAGAGGATCCGCAGCAGCGCGCCGAAGGCGGCCACCTTGGTGGCGGCGGCCATGAAGCCGGTGACCGGGGTCGGCGCGCCCTGGTAGACGTCCGGCGTCCACATGTGGAACGGCACGGCGCCCACCTTGAACAGCAGCCCCATGACGATCATCGCGGCGCCGATGAGCAGCAGCACGTCGTTGCCCATGGTGGCGGCGAGGGCCGGGCTGACGTCGGTGACCGTGCCGTCGACGACCTGCGCGATCGTCGCGTACGACACCGAGCCGGCGTACCCGTACAGCAGGGCGATGCCGAACAGGGTGAACGCGGAGGCGAAGGAGCCGAGCAGGAAGTACTTGACCGCCGCCTCCTGGGACAGCAGCCGCTTGCGGCGGGCCAGCGCGCACAGCAGGTACAGCGGCAGCGAGAAGACTTCCAGGGCGATGAAGAGGGTCAGCAGGTCGTTGGCCGCCGGGAAGACCAGCATGCCCGCGACGGCGAACAGGAGCAGCGGGAAGACCTCGGTGGTGGTGAAGCCCGCCCTGACCGCCGCCTTCTCGCTGTCGCTGCCCGGGACCGAGGCGGCCTGGGCGGCGAAGGAGTCGACGCGGTTGCCGTGCGCCTCGGGGTCGAGCCGCCGTTCGGCGAAGGTGAACAGTCCCACCAGGGCGGACAGCAGGATCGTGCCCTGGAGGAACAGGGCCGGTCCGTCGACCGCGATCGCGCCCATCGCCGCGATGTGGGCCTTGGTGGTGCCGTACCCGTCCGCCGCCAGCGCCACCACCGCGGCGAACGCGGCAATCAACGCGACGACGGACACGAACAGTTGGGCGTGGTAGCGGGATCTGCGCGGCACGAACGCCTCGACCAGGATCCCGACGACGGCCGCGCCCACGACGATCAGGGTGGGCGACAGCTGTGCGTATTCGATCTTCGGCGCGTCGATCTTCGAGATCGGGTCGGCCGCGGTTGTCCACAGACTGTGGACGACTGCTGTGCTCACTTGGCCGCCTCCACCTCGGGCCGGGGGTCCTTCTTGTGTACGTCGGACAGCGTCTGCTTGACCGCCGGGTCGACGATGTCGGTGACGGGCTTCGGGTAGACGCCCAGGAAGATCAGCAGGACGATCAGCGGGGCGACGACCATCAGCTCACGCGCGCGGAGGTCCGGCATCGCGGCGACCTCCGGTCTGACGGGACCGGTCATCGTCCTCTGGTAGAGGACGAGGGTGTAGAGCGCGGCGAGGACGATGCCGAACGTGGCGACGATGCCGATCGCCGGATAGCGCGAGAACGTCCCCACCAGGACCAGGAACTCGCTCACGAACGGAGCCAGTCCCGGCAGCGACAGGGTCGCGAGGCCGCCGATCAGGAAGGTGCCGGCGAGCACGGGGGCGACCTTCTGCACACCGCCGTAGTCGGCGATGAGCCGCGAGCCGCGCCGCGAGATGAGGAAGCCGGCGACCAGCATCAGGGCGGCCGTCGAGATGCCGTGGTTGACCATGTAGAGCGTCGCGCCGGACTGGCCCTGGCTGGTCATGGCGAAGATGCCCAGGACGATGAAGCCGAAGTGCGAGATCGACGCGTACGCCACCAGCCGCTTGATGTCCCGCTGCCCGACGGCGAGCAGCGCGCCGTAGATGATGCTGATCACGGCGAGGACGAGGATCACGGGCGTGGCCCACTTGCTGGCCTCCGGGAAGAGCTGGAGGCAGAAGCGCAGCATCGCGAAGGTGCCGACCTTGTCGACGACCGCCGTGATGAGGACGGCGACCGGGGTGGTGGCCTCCCCCATGGCGTTGGGCAGCCAGGTGTGGAGCGGCCACAGGGGTGCCTTCACGGCGAAGGCGAAGAAGAAGCCGAGGAACAGCCAGCGTTCGGTGTTCGTCGCCATGTCGAGCGAGCCGCTCGCCCGGGCCTCGGCGATCTCCGTCAGCGAGAAGTTCCCGGCGACCACGTACAGCCCGATCACCGCGGCCAGCATGATCAGTCCGCCGGCCAGGTTGTAGAGCAGGAACTTCACGGCCGCGTACGACCGTTGGGTGGACGCCGTCTCCTCGCCGTGCTCGTGGGCCCGGTCCCCGAAGCCGCCGATGAGGAAGTACATCGGGATCAGCATGGCTTCGAAGAAGATGTAGAACAGGAAGACGTCGGTGGCCTCGAAGGAGATGATCACCATCGCCTCGACGGCGAGGATCAGGGCGAAGAAGCCCTGCGTCGGCCGCCACCGCTTGCTGCCCGTCTCCAGCGGGTCGGCGTCGTGCCAGCCCGCGAGGACGATGAACGGGATCAGCAGCGCCGTCAGCGCGATGAGCGCCACCGCGATGCCGTCCACGCCGAGTTCGTACCGGACGCCGAACTCGGCGATCCAGGCGTGGGACTCGGTGAGCTGGTAGCGGTCGCCGTCCGGGTCGAAGCGGACCAGGACGACGATCGCGAGGACGAGCGTGGCGAGGGAGAACAGCAGGGCCAGCGTCTTGGCGGCGTTGCGCCGCGCGGCCGGGACGGCGGCCGTGGCGACCGCCCCGATCGCGGGGAGCGCCGCCGTCGCTGTCAGCAGAGGAAAGGACATCGGTATCAGACCGCCCTCATCAGCAGGGTCGCGGCGACGAGGACCGCCGCACCGCCGAACATCGAGACCGCGTACGACCGCGCGAAGCCGTTCTGGAGCTTGCGCATGCGCCCGGAGAGGCCGCCGACCGAGGCCGCCGTGCCGTTGACGACGCCGTCGACCAGGGTGTGGTCGACGTAGACCAGGGACCGGGTGAGGTGCTCGCCGCCGCGGACCAGGACGACGTGGTTGAAGTCGTCCTGGTAGAGGTCGCGGCGGGCGGCCCGGGTGAGCAGCGACCCGCGCGGGGCGAGGACCGGGACGGGGCGGCGGCCGTACTGGGCGTAGGCGATCGCCACGCCGATCACGAGCACCACCATGGTGGCGAGGGTGACCGTCAGGGCGCTGACCGGGGAGTCGCCGTGGCTGTGGCCCGTGACGGGCTCCAGCCAGTGCAGGAAGCGGTCGCCGATGCTGAAGAAGGCGCCGGCGAAGACCGAGCCGAAGGCCAGCACGATCATGGGGATCGTCATGGACTTCGGGGACTCGTGCGGGTGCGGCTCCTCCGTCGCGGCGGCGTGACCGGACGCGGCCCCGCCGCCGTGTGCGGCGGCGGGCTCGGCACTGGGCGCCTCGGGTGAGCGGGTGGGCCGGTTCTTCCAGCGCTCCTCGCCGAAGAACGTCAGCAGCATCACGCGCGTCATGTAGTACGCCGTGATGGCCGCGCCCAGCAGCGCGCAGCCGCCGAGGATCCAGCCCTCGGTGCCGCCCTTGGCGAAGGCGGCCTCGATGATCTTGTCCTTGGAGAAGAAGCCGGACAGACCCGGGAAGCCGATGATGGCGAGGTAGCCGAGGCCGAACGTGATGAAGGTGACCGGCATGTACCTGCGCAGGCCGCCGTACTTGCGCATGTCGACCTCGTCGTTCATGCCGTGCATGACCGAACCGGCGCCGAGGAACAGG
The DNA here is from genome assembly GCF_044331705.1 of Streptomyces sp. NPDC017202. Taxonomy (NCBI): domain Bacteria; kingdom Bacillati; phylum Actinomycetota; class Actinomycetes; order Kitasatosporales; family Streptomycetaceae; genus Streptomyces; species Streptomyces sp. NPDC017202. The sequence goes on from NZ_JBIRNP010000006.1 coordinate 235,784, forward strand.
CCAGCCTTGAAGAAGCCGTGCGTCACGAGGTGCATGATCGCGAAGACGTATCCGATGGGGCCGAGGCCGGCCGCCAGCACCATGTAGCCGATCTGCGACATGGTCGAGCCGGCCAGGGCCTTCTTGATGTCGTCCTTCGCGCAACCGACGATCGCACCGAACAGGAGCGTGACGGCGCCGACGACGGTCACGACGAGCTGGGCGTCGGGCGCCAGGTTGAAGATCGCCGCGGAGCGGACGATCAGGTAGACGCCGGCGGTCACCATCGTGGCCGCGTGGATGAGGGCCGAGACGGGCGTCGGGCCCTCCATGGCGTCCCCGAGCCAGGACTGCAACGGCACCTGGGCGGACTTGCCGCAGGCCGCGAGCAGCAGCATCAGGGCGATCGCGGTGAGCGTGCCCTCGCTCGCCCCGCCGGCGAGTCCGGGCTCCTCGGGCGTGCCGAGCAGGGGGCCGAAGGCGAAGGTGCCGAAGGTGGTGAACATCAGCATGATGGCGATCGACAGGCCCACGTCACCGACGCGGTTGACCAGGAAGGCCTTCTTCGCCGCGGTGGCGGCGCTGGGCTTGTGCTGCCAGAAGCCGATCAGCAGGTAGGAGGCGAGGCCGACGCCCTCCCAGCCGACGTACAGCAGCAGGTAGTTGTCGGCGAGGACCAGCAGGAGCATCGCCGCCAGGAACAGGTTCAGGTAGCCGAAGAAGCGGCGGCGGCGCTCGTCGTGCTCCATGTACCCGATCGAGTACAGGTGGATCAGCGAGCCGACGCCCGTGATCAGCAGGACGAACGTCATCGACAGCTGGTCGACGCGGAAGGCGGCGTCCGCCTGGAAGCCCTCGACCGGGATCCAGCTGAACAGGTGTTGCGTGAGCGTCCGGTCCTCGGCGTCCCTGCCGAGCAGGTCGGCGAAGAGGACGAGGCCGATCAGGAAGGAGACGGCCGCCAGCAGTGTGCCGAGCCAGTGGCCGACGGCGTCGAGCCGCCGGCCGCCGACCAGGAGGACGGCCGCTCCGAGCAGGGGCGCCGCGATCAGCAGCGCAATCAGGTTCTCCACGATTCTTCCGACCCCTTACAGCTTCATCAGGCTGGCGTCGTCGACCGAGGCCGAGTGGCGGGAACGGAACAGCGACACGATGATCGCGAGTCCCACCACGACCTCCGCCGCGGCGACGACCATCGTGAAGAACGCGATGATCTGGCCGTCGAGGTTGCCGTGCATGCGGGAGAAGGCGACGAACGCGAGGTTGCAGGCGTTGAGCATCAGCTCGATGCACATGAACACGACGATCGCGTTGCGCCTGATCAGGACGCCCGTCGCGCCGATCGTGAACAACAGGGCGGCGAGATAGAGGTAGTTGACGGGGTTCACTTCGACGCCTCCTCGGCCCGCTTGAAGGTCGGCGGCTCGATCGGGGTGCGTTCCAGGCGCTCCGCGGCGCGCCGCTCGATCGCCTTGAGGTCGTTGAGCGCCTCGGCGGACACGTCCCGGACCTGGCCGCGCTCCCGCAGCGTCTTGCTGACGGTGAGGTCGGAGGGGGTGCCGTCGGGCAGCAGGCCGGCGATGTCCACGGCGTTGTGCCGCGCGTACACACCGGGCGCGGGCAGCGGCGGCAGGTGGACGCCCTCGCGGACGCGCTGTTCGGACAGCTCGCGCTGGGTCTTCGCCCGCTCGGTGCGCTCGCGGTGGGTGAGCACCATGGCGCCGACGGCGGCCGTGATGAGCAGGGCGCCGGTGATCTCGAAGGCGAAGACGTACTTGGTGAAGATGAGGGCCGCGAGGCCCTCCACGTTGCCGCCCGCGTTGGCCTCCGTGAGGCCGCCGAACTCCGTCAGGGAGGCGTTGCCGATGCCGGCGACCAGCAGGACGCCGAAGCCGAGGCCGCAGACCAGGGCCAGCCAGCGCTGGCCCTTGATGGTCTCCTTCAGGGAGTCCGCGGCGGTGACGCCGACGAGCATCACCACGAACAGGAACAGCATCATGATCGCGCCGGTGTAGACGACGATCTGCACGACGCCCAGGAAGTAGGCGCCGTTGGCGAGGTAGAACACCGCCAGGACGATCATGGTTCCGGCGAGGCAGAGCGCGCTGTGCACGGCCCTCCTCATGAAGACGGTGCACAGGGCGCCGATCACCGCGACGGTGCCCAGCACCCAGAACTGGACCGCCTCGCCGGTGGAGGTGGAGTAGGCGGCGAGCTGAGCGCTCATCGGCCGATCACCTCCCCGGAGGCGGGCTCGTTCTCGCCGGACGTGGCGGCGGCCTCCTGCGGGACCTCGCCCTTGGAGAGCGCGACCTGCCGCTCGGTGCCGGGCGCGGCCTCCGTCACCAGGCCCCGGTAGTAGTCCTGTTCGTCCATGCCGGGGTAGATGGCGTGCGGGCTGTCGACCATGCCCTCGTCCAGGCCGGCCAGCAGCTGCTCCTTGGTGTAGATCAGGTTGGCGCGGCTGCTGTCGGCCAGTTCGAACTCGTTGGTCATCGTCAGCGCGCGGGTGGGGCACGCCTCGATGCACAGGCCGCACAGGATGCAGCGGGCGTAGTTGATCTGGTAGACGCGCCCGTACCGCTCACCCGGGGAGTAGCGCTCCTCCTCGGTGTTGTCGGCGCCCTCGACGTAGATGGCGTCGGCGGGGCAGGCCCAGGCGCACAGTTCGCAGCCGACGCACTTCTCCAGACCGTCCGGATGGCGGTTGAGCTGGTGCCGTCCGTGGAACCGGGGAGCGGTGGTCTTCTCCTGCTCGGGGTACTGCTCGGTGAGCCGCTTCTTGAACATGGCCTTGAAGGTCACGCCGAAACCGGCTACCGGGTTCTGGAAACCGGGCTTCGACCGCCCGGCCTCCTGGGGCTCCTCAGCCATCGGACGCCTCCTTTCCCTCCAGAGATCCGTCACTCTGAGTATCGGACCCACCACTGACAATCAGCTCCCGCTCCCGGCGCGGGCGGCGCCTGGGCACCGGCGGCAGCTCCTGTCCCGGCAGCGGCGGTACGGGGAACCCGCCCGCCATCGGGTCGAAGGCGGCGGGCTCGGCCGGGGCCGGCTCCTCCTTGCCGCCGCCGCGGAACATGTCCGCGACGAAGGAGAGCAGCAGCAGGACCAGGACGCCGCCGCCGACGTAGAGGGCGATGTCGGCGAAGTCGTAGTTCTCGTTGCGCAGGGTCCGCACGGTCGCGACGAGCATCAGCCAGACCACCGAGACCGGGATGAGGACCTTCCAGCCGAGCTTCATGAGCTGGTCGTAGCGGACCCGGGGCAGCGTGCCGCGCAGCCAGATGAAGAAGAACAGCAGCAGCTGCACCTTGACGACGAACCAGAGCATCGGCCACCAGCCGTGGTTCGCGCCCTCCCAGAAGGTGCTGACCGGCCAGGGGGCCCGCCAGCCGCCGAGGAAGAGCGTGGTCGCCACGGCCGAGACCGTCACCATGTTCACGTACTCGGCGAGCATGAACATCGCGAACTTGATCGACGAGTACTCGGTGTTGAAGCCGCCGACCAGGTCGCCCTCGGACTCCGGCATGTCGAACGGGGCGCGGTTCGTCTCGCCGACCATCGTGACGATGTAGAGGACGAAGGAGACCGGCAGCAGGAGGATGTACCAGCGGTCCTGCTGCTGCTCGACGATGGTCGACGTCGACATCGACCCGGAGTAGAGGAACACCGAGGCGAACGCGGCGCCCATCGCGATCTCGTACGAGATCATCTGCGCGCAGGAGCGCAGGCCGCCCAGGAGCGGGTAGGTGGATCCGGAGCTCCACCCCGCGAGGACGATGCCGTAGATGCCGACCGAGGCGACCGCGAGGATGTAGAGCATCGCGATCGGCAGGTCGGTGAGCTGCATCGTGGTGCGCTGTCCGAAGATCGAGATCTCGTTGCCGGCCGGGCCGAAGGGGATCACCGCGATCGCCATGAAGGCCGGGATGGCCGCGACGACCGGCGCGAGGACGTACACCACCTTGTCGGCGCGCTTGACGATCAGGTCTTCCTTGAGCATCAGCTTGATGCCGTCGGCGAGCGACTGGAGCATGCCCCAGGGGCCGTGCCGGTTGGGGCCGATGCGCAGCTGCATCCAGGCGACGACCTTGCGTTCCCAGACGATGGAGAACAGCACGGTCAGCATCAGGAAGGCGAAGCAGAACACCGCCTTGATCACGACCAGCCACCAGGGGTCGCGGCCGAACATCGAGAGGTCTTCAGCGGCGAGGTACGGGCTCATGCCTCCACCTCCTTGGGGGCCTCGGCGGCGAGCGTCGCCGGGCCGATGCGGACGAGGGAGCCGGGCCGGGCCCCGGTGTCGGAGGCGACGCCCCCGCCCGTGGAGTTCAGCGGGAGCCACACCACCCGGTCGGGCATCTCGGTGATCCGCAGGGGCAGTTCCACCGTCCCCGCGGTGCCGGTCACGGCGAGCGTGTCGCCGTCCTTGACGCCGGCTTCGGCGGCCGTGGCGGCGGACACGCGCGCGTGGGCGGCGTGCCGGGTGCCGGCGAGCGCCTCGTCGCCCTGCTGGAGCAGGCCCTGGTCGAGCAGCAGGCGGTGCCCGGCGAGCACGGCCTCACCGGCGGCGGGCCGCGGCAGGACGCCGGCGGTGTCCAGCGGCGCGGCGGCCCGCGGCCCGTCCCAGGCGCCGAGCCGGTTCAGCTCCGCGCGCGTGGTGCGCAGGTCCGGCAGGCCCAGGTGGACGTCCATGGCGTCGGCGAGCATCTGCAGTGCGCGCGCGTCGCTCGGTGCCGGACGGCGCGTCATCTGTTCGGGCTTGAGCGCGGCCTCGAAGGAGCGCACCCGGCCCTCCCAGTTGAGGAAGGCCCCCGCCTTCTCGGCGACCGCGGCGACGGGCAGGACGACGTCGGCACGGTCGGTGACCTCGCCGGGGCGCAGCTCCAGCGACACCACGAAGCCGGCCTCGGCGAGCGCCTCACGCGCGCGCGGCGGGTCGGGCAGGTCGGCCACCTCCACCCCGGCGACGAGCAGCGCCTGCAGCTCGCCGCGCGCGGCGGCCTCGATGATCTGCCCGGTGTCCCGGCCGTAGCGCGGCGGGAGTTCGGCGACGCCCCAGGCGGCGGCGACCTCCTCGCGCGCGCGCGGGTCGGTGGCCGGGCGCCCGCCCGGCAGCAGCGACGGGAGCGCGCCCGCCTCGACGGCGCCCCGCTCCCCCGCCCGGCGCGGGATCCACACCAGGTCCGCCCCGGTCGCGGTGGCCGCCCGTACGACGGCGGTGAGGCCGCCCGCGACGGCGGCGAGCCGCTCGCCGACGACGATCACCGCGCCGCCGGCGCGCAGCGCCTCGGCGGCCCGGCTCCCCGGCTCGTCCTCCAGGCCGACGCCGCTGGTCAGCGCGTCCAGCCACTCGGTCTCGGTGCCCGGAGCGGCCGGCAGCAGTGTGCCGCCGGCCTTCTCCAGGCCGCGGGTGGCGTGCGTGGCCAGCGAGAACACCTTCTGCCCGTGCTTGCGCCAGGCCTTGCGCAGCCGCAGGAAGACGCCGGGTGCCTCCTCCTCGGACTCGAAGCCGACGAGCAGGACGGTGGGCGCCTTCTCCAGCGTCGTGTACGTGATGCCGCTGCCGTCGAGGTCACGACCGCGGCCCGCCACCCTGGACGCCAGGAAGTCGGCCTCCTCGCCGCTGTGCACACGCGCGCGGAAGTCGATGTCGTTGGTGTCGAGCGCCACGCGCGCGAACTTGCTGTACGCGTAGGCGTCCTCGACGGTCAGGCGGCCGCCGGTCAGGACGCCGGTCCGGCCGCGCGAGGCGAGCAGCCCCTGGGCCGCGATCTGCAGCGCCTCCGGCCAGGACGCCGGTACGAGGTCGCCCTCGGCGTTGCGCACGAGCGGGGTGTCGAGCCGGTCGCGCTGCTGGGCGTACCGGAACCCGAAGCGCCCCTTGTCGCAGATCCACTCCTCGTTGACCTCGGGGTCGTCGGCGGCGAGCCGTCGCATGACCTTGCCGCGCCGGTGGTCCGTGCGCGTCGCGCAGCCGCCCGAGCAGTGCTCGCAGACGGACGGCGTGGAGATCAGGTCGAAGGGCCGCGACCGGAACCGGTAGGCCGCCGAGGTGAGCGCGCCCACCGGGCAGATCTGGATGGTGTTGCCGGAGAAGTACGACTCGAAGGGGTCGCCCTCGCCGGTACCGACCTGCTGGAGCGCGCCCCGCTCGATCAGTTCGATCATCGGGTCGCCCGCGACCTGGTTGGAGAACCGGGTGCAGCGGGCGCACAGCACGCAGCGCTCGCGGTCGAGCAGCACCTGCGGGGAGATCGGGACGGGCTTCTCGTAGGTCCGCTTGCGGCCCTCGAAGCGGGACTCGGCGTTGCCGTGCGACATGGCCTGGTTCTGCAGCGGGCACTCGCCGCCCTTGTCGCAGACCGGGCAGTCCAGCGGGTGGTTGATGAGGAGCAGCTCCATCACCCCGTGCTGCGCCTTCTCGGCCACCGGGGAGGTGAGCTGGGTCTTCACCACCATGCCGTCCGTGCACGTGATCGTGCAGGACGCCATCGGCTTGCGCTGGCCCTCGACCTCGACGATGCACTGGCGGCAGGCGCCGGCCGGGTCGAGGAGCGGGTGGTCGCAGAAGCGCGGGATCTCGATGCCGAGCTGTTCGGCGGCCCGGATGACCAGGGTGCCCTTGGGCACGCTGATCTCCACGCCGTCGATGGTCAGCGTCACGAGGTCCTCCGGCGGGGGAGCCGCCTCTCCGCCCCCGGAGGGAGCGCTGGTGGTCACCGTCATGCGTTCACCTCCGTGCGGTCGGCCCAGGCCGTCGACCTGGCCGGGTCGAAGGGGCAGCCGCGGCCCGTGATGTGCTGCTCGTACTCCTCGCGGAAGTACTTCAGCGAGGAGAAGATCGGCGAGGCGGCACCGTCGCCGAGGGCACAGAAGGACTTGCCGTTGATGTTGTCGGCGATGTCGTTGAGCTTGTCGAGGTCGGACATGGCGCCCTTGCCGGCCTCGATGTCCCGCATCAGCTGGACCAGCCAGTAGGTGCCCTCCCGGCAGGGTGTGCACTTGCCGCAGGACTCGTGGGCGTAGAACTCGGTCCAGCGGGTCACGGCCCGCACCACGCAGGTCGTCTCGTCGAAGCACTGGAGCGCCTTCGTGCCGAGCATGGAACCCGCGGCGCCCACTCCTTCGTAGTCGAGGGGGACGTCGAGGTGCTCGTCGGTGAACATCGGGGTGGAGGAGCCGCCCGGCGTCCAGAACTTGAGGCGGTGGCCCGGTCGCATGCCGCCGCTCATCTCGAGGAGCTGACGCAGGGTGATGCCGAGGGGTGCCTCGTACTGGCCGGGGCTGGCGACGTGGCCGCTGAGCGAGTAGAGCGTGAAGCCCGGGGACTTCTCGCTGCCCATCGACCGGAACCATTCCTTGCCGTTCTGCAGGATGGCGGGAACCGACGCGATCGACTCGACGTTGTTCACCACGGTCGGGCACGCGTAGAGGCCCGCGACGGCAGGGAAGGGGGGACGCAGCCTGGGTTGGCCGCGGCGGCCTTCGAGCGAGTCCAGCAGCGCGGTCTCCTCACCGCAGATGTACGCGCCGGCGCCGGCGTGCACGGTGAGTTCGAGGTCGAGTCCGCTGCCCAGGATGTTCTCGCCGAGGTAGCCCGCCGCGTAGGCCTCGCGCACGGCCTCGTGCAACCGCCGCAGGACGGGGACGACCTCACCGCGCAGATAGATGAAGGCGTGCGACGACCTGATGGCGTAGCACGCGATCACGATGCCCTCGATGAGGCTGTGCGGGTTCGCGAAGAGGAGCGGGATGTCCTTGCAGGTTCCCGGCTCCGATTCGTCGGCGTTGACCACCAGGTAGTGCGGTTTCCCGTCCCCCTGGGGAATGAACTGCCATTTCATTCCCGTGGGGAATCCCGCGCCGCCGCGGCCGCGCAGACCGGATTCCTTGACGTACGCGATCAGGTCGTCCGGCGACATGGCGAGCGCCTTGCGGAGCCCCTCGTACCCCTCGTGCCTTCGGTACACGTCCAGCGTCCAGGACCTGTCCTCGTCCCAGAAGGCCGACAGCACGGGTGCCAGCAGCTTCTCGGGGCCGGTGTCTTTGAGTTCGGGTGCCAAGGTCATCACTCCCCCTCCTCGGCGGTGGGCCCTGCCGGGTGGGCGGGGTCGGAGGCCGACGTGTCCTGCGGCGCGTCGTGCGAACTGAGGTGTCGCGTCGGTGACGGGTCGTGCACGGCCCGGTCCTGCGGCGCGTCGTGCGGTCCGCCGTCGCGCGGATGGACCACGCGCGCCGGTGCGGCCTCGCCCTTCGCCAGGCGAAGGCCCACCAGCGACGCCGGTCCCGCGCTGCCGCTCGCGTCGACGGCGCCCTCGCGCTCGTCGGGGAATCCCGCCAGGATCCGGGCGGTCTCCTTGAAGGTGCACAGCGGCGCCCCGCGCGTGGGCGAGACGGTACGGCCGTCCCGCAGGTCGTCCACCAGTCGCTTCGCGCTCTGCACGGTCTGGTTGTCGAAGAACTCCCAGTTGACCATCACGACCGGCGCGTAGTCGCAGGCCGCGTTGCACTCGATGTGCTCCAGGGTGACCTTGCCGTCGTCGGTGGTCTCGCCGTTGCCGACGCCGAGGTGGTCCTGGAGCGCCTCGAAGATGGCGTCCCCGCCCATCACCGCGCAGAGGGTGTTGGTGCACACGCCCACCTGGTAGTCGCCGCTCGGCCGGCGCCGGTACATGGTGTAGAAGGTCGCGACCGCGGTGACCTCGGCGGTGGTCAGGCCCAGGACGTCCGCGCAGAACCGCATCCCGGTGCGCGTGACGTGGCCCTCCTCCGACTGCACGAGGTGCAGCAACGGCAGGAGCGCGGAGCGGGAGTCGGGGTAGCGGGCGATGATCTCGCGCGCGTCGGCCTCCAGCCGGGCCCGGACGTCGTCCGGGTAGGCGGGCGCGGGCAACTCGGGCATGCCCAGGCTGACGCCCCGCTCCGAAGAAGAGGTGGTCACCGGTCGACGCCTCCCATCACGGGGTCGATGGACGCCACGGCGACGATCACGTCGGCGACCTGGCCGCCCTCGCACATCGCCGCCATGGCCTGGAGATTGGTGAAGGACGGGTCGCGGAAGTGGACCCGGTAGGGGCGGGTGCCGCCGTCGGACACGGCGTGCACACCGAGTTCGCCCTTGGGGGACTCGACGGCCGCGTACGCCTGTCCCGGCGGGACCCGGAAGCCCTCGGTGACCAGCTTGAAGTGGTGGATCAGGGCCTCCATGGAGGTGCCCATGATCTTCTTGATGTGGTCGAGGGAGTTGCCGAGGCCGTCCGGGCCCAGGGCGAGCTGGGCGGGCCAGGCGATCTTCTTGTCGGGGACCATGACCGGGCCGGGCTGGAGCCGGTCCAGGCACTGCTCGACGATCCTGAGCGACTGGCGCATCTCCTCCAGGCGGATCAGGAAGCGGCCGTAGGCGTCGCAGGAGTCGGCGGTCGGGACGTCGAAGTCGTACGTCTCGTAGTCGCAGTAGGGCTGGCTCTTGCGCAGGTCGTGCGGCAGGCCGGTGGCGCGCAGGATCGGGCCGGTGGCGCCGAGGGCCGTGCAGCCGGCCAGGTCGAGGTAGCCGATGTCCTGCATGCGGGCCTTGAAGATGGGGTTCCCGGTGGCGAGCTTGTCGTACTCCGGGAGGTTCTTCTTCATCTTCTTCACGAACTCGCGGATCTGGTCCACCGCGCCGGGCGGCAGGTCCTGGGCGAGTCCGCCGGGGCGGATGTACGCGTGGTTCATCCGCAGGCCGGTGATGAGTTCGTAGATGTCGAGAATGAGTTCACGATCGCGGAATCCGTAGATCATGATCGTGGTGGCGCCGAGCTCCATGCCGCCGGTGGCGATGCACACCAGGTGGGAGGACATCCGGTTCAGCTCCATCAGGAGCACCCGGATGATCGTGGCCCGGTCGGTGATCTGGTCCTCGATGCCGAGGAGCTTCTCGACGGCGAGGCAGTAGGCGGTCTCGTTGAAGAAGGACGTCAGGTAGTCCATGCGCGTCACGAAGGTGGTGCCCTGGGTCCACGTACGGAACTCGAGGTTCTTCTCGATGCCGGTGTGCAGGTAGCCGATGCCGCAGCGGGCCTCGGTGACCGTCTCGCCGTCGATCTCCAGGATCAGGCGGAGCACCCCGTGGGTGGAGGGGTGCTGGGGCCCCATGTTGACGACGATGCGTTCGTCGTCGGCGCGGGCCGCGGACCGGACGACCTCGTCCCAGTCGCCACCGGTGACCGTGTAGACGGTGCCCTCGGTGGTCTCGCGTGCCGAAGCCATCGAGGAGGTGGTCCCGGAGGGACTCGTCGAGGGGTGGTGGCCGGGCGACGGGTTGGGAGTGCTCACGAGTAGGACCTCCGCTGGTCCGGAGCCGGGATCTGGGCGCCCTTGTACTCGACGGGGATGCCGCCGAGGGGGTAGTCCTTGCGCTGGGGGTGGCCCTGCCAGTCGTCCGGCATCATGATCCGCGTCAGGGCCGGGTGACCGTCGAAGACGATCCCGAAGAAGTCGTAGGTCTCGCGCTCGTGCCAGTCGTTGGTCGGATAGACGGAGACCAGGGACGGGATGTGCCGGTCGGAGTCCGGGACGCTCACCTCGAGGCGGATCAGCCTGTTGTGGGTGATCGAGCGCAGGTGGTAGACGGCGTGCAGCTCACGGCCCTTGTCGTTCGGGTAGTGGACGCCGCTGACCCCCGTGCAGAGTTCGAAGCGCAGGGCCGGGTCGTCGCGCAGGGTGCGGGCGACCCGGACGAGGTGTTCGCGTTCGATGTGGAAGGTGAGTTCGGCGCGGTCGACGACCGTCTTGTCGATGGCGTTCTCGGGGAGGAGGCCCTGCTCCTCCAGCGCGCCCTCGAGTTCGTCGGCGACCTCGTCGAACCAGCCGCCGTAGGGGCGGGCGGTCGCACCGGGCAGGCGCACCGAGCGGACCAGGCCGCCGTAACCGGAGGTGTCGCCGCCGTCGTCGGCGCCGAACATGCCGTGCTGGACGCGGATCTCCTCGCCGCCCTGGCCGCGCTGGCCGGGGAGGTTGGAGGCGGAGAGGTCCTTCTCGGGGTTGGGTTCCCCGCCCCCTGCGCCGGTGCTGTTGGCGTCGCTCACCGCAGCAGCCCCTTCATCTCGATCATGGGCAGGGCCTTGAGCGCCGCTTCCTCCGCCTCGCGGGCCGCTTCCTCGGCGTTCACGCCCAGCTTGGAGTTCTGGATCTTGTGGTGGAGCTTGAGGATCGCGTCCATCAGCATCTCGGGGCGCGGCGGGCAGCCGGGGAGGTAGATGTCGACGGGAACGATGTGGTCGACGCCCTGGACGATGGCGTAGTTGTTGAACATGCCGCCCGAGGAGGCGCACACCCCCATGGAGATCACCCACTTCGGGTTCGGCATCTGGTCGTAGACCTGCCGCAGCACCGGCGCCATCTTCTGGCTGACCCGGCCGGCCACGATCATCAGGTCCGCCTGGCGGGGCGACCCGCGGAAGACCTCCATGCCGAAGCGCGCCAGGTCGTAGCGGCCCGCGCCGGTGGTCATCATCTCGATGGCGCAGCAGGCGAGGCCGAACGTGGCGGGGAAGACGGACGCCTTGCGCACCCAGCCCGCGGCCTGTTCGACGGTGGTCAGCAGGAAACCGCTCGGCAGCTTTTCTTCGAGTCCCATGGCTTAAAGGCCCCTCAGTCCCATTCCAGGCCGCCGCGCCGCCACACGTAGGCGTAGGCGACGAAGACGGTGAGCACGAAGAGCAGCATCTCCACGAGCCCGAAAACCCCCAGGGCGTCGAAGGTGACGGCCCAGGGGTAGAGGAAGACGATCTCGATGTCGAAGACGATGAAGAGCATCGCCGTCAGGTAGTACTTGATGGGGAAGCGCCCGCCGCCGGCCGGCGTGGGGGTCGGCTCGATACCGCACTCGTAGGCCTCGAGCTTGGCGCGGTTGTACCGCTTCGGCCCGATCAGCGTGGCCATGACCACGGAGAAGATCGCAAAGCCTGCCCCGAGGGCTCCCAGTACGAGGATGGGCGCATACGCGTTCACCGCTCCTCGCTCCTCTCAGTCGGCACTGACTGCTGGCGATGTCGGGGCTCGCATCCGCCTCACCGGCCCCACGAACCCCACCGTCACCGACGAAGATCGCGAACATGTGAAGCAGGTCACAAGCCCAACTGCCTCGCATCCTATGCCTGCGGATCTGTGATCTGCGACACGGGGTATTGCACAAGCTTTGTGATCTCCACCACCTGACGAAGGATCATGAAGTCATATCAGCGGTGATCTTCGTACGCGAAGCGTCAGAGTGATCACAAGAAGTGACATTTACTCTCGTCGCCGCAGGTCACGAGGGTCGTCTCTATATCAAGAGGGTTCCGCTGCATGCAAATTGGCGTTGGACGGGTCGCCTTGGTAGTGGACCCGTTCACACATCAGAGGGAGCCGAGGGGGCCGATGTGGACGCGTGCACGCGTTCACGAGCGGAACCGGTCGCACCGCTCGCGTCGGACGCGGGCCTTCCGTTAATCGTTCCGTGACCTCCGCCACACTCGTGAGGCGTGATCAGGAACCGGGCTTGGCCAACGATCTCCACCAGTGGTAGGCGCGGGGCAATCCGGACGTAACGACGAAAGGCCATGATCACAGGCTTGAGCACCTGCGTCCGCAATGTCCGTTACGGCGTCAATAAAGGGTGCTGCGGCAGGTGTTCGGGGTCCCCGTTGAACAAATGTGGCGCAGCACACGTTTCTTGAAGGTATGGAGGAGCCCCTGATACCGCTTGTACCCATGTCCCACACCGCTCACATACGCAGCCACCGGAAACCCCGCCGCAGCGCGTCGACGATCGCGATGCGGGCCGGAGTCGCCAGTGGTGTACTCGGCTCGCTGGCCGTGGCCACCGCGGCCGGATCGGCCAACGCCGCCGAGCCGGTGACACAGACGCTCGAACTGCCCGTGCTGACGGGCGACGTGGCCGCACAGATCGCGCAGTCCGCGAACGCCACGCAGCAGGCCGCCGCGAACTACCAGCTCGAGGCGGAGCGCGACGCGGCAGCCGCGGCGGCCGCGAAGGAGGCCGCGAAGGACCTCGCCGCCGCCAAGAAGGCCGAGGCGAAGAAGAAGGCCGAGGAGGCGCGCAAGGCGGCCGCCGAGGCCGCCGTGTCCCGTTCCTCGGAGCGGACCACCCTCGCCACCTCGACGACCGTCTCCGCTCCGGCCAGCGGCAGCGTGGCGACGGTCATCTCCTTCCTCAGGGCCCAGGTGGGCGACGCGTACGTCATGGGCGCCACCGGCCCCAACGCCTGGGACTGTTCGAGCCTGGTGCAGGCCGCGTTCCGTCAGGTCGGCGTGGACCTCCCGCGGGTCTCGCAGGACCAGTCGATGGCCGGCACGGACGTGTCGCTGTCCGATCTGCAGGTCGGCGACATCCTGTACTGGGGCGGGAAGGGTTCCGCGTACCACGTGGGCGTCTACATCGGGGACGGCCAGTACCTCGACGCGGCCAACCCCTCCAAGGGTGTGGTGATCCAGGACCTCTCCGGTTACCCGGCGTCGGGCGCGGTGCGGGTGCTCTGAGACGCACGGGTCCGGGCACACGGATCCACCGGCAGGGCCGCAGCCGCTCGGGGGCTGCGGCCCTTCGGGCTTTCCGGGGGCGCGAGGACGCGCCCCCGTGCGTCCGGTCAGGCCTTGGGGGCCACCTTGCTCAGGCCGTTGATGATGCGGTCCATCGCGTCGCCGCCGGTGGGGTCGGTGAGGTTGGCGAGCATCTTGAGCGTGAACTTCATCAGCAGCGGGTGCGTCAGGCCGCGCTGGGTCGCGATCTTCATGACCTTCGGGTTGCCGATGAGCTTCACGAAGGCGCGGCCCAGCGTGTAGTAGCCGCCGTAGGTGTCCTTGAGGACGCGGGGGTAGCGCTGGAGGGCGAGTTCGCGTCCCGCGGGGGTGGAGCGGGCGTGGGCCTGGACGATGACGTCGGCGGCGAGCTGGCCGGACTCCATGGCGTAGGCGATGCCCTCGCCGTTGAAGGGGTTCACCAGGCCGCCGGCGTCACCGACGAGCAGCAGTCCGCGCGTGTAGTGCGGCTGGCGGTTGAAGGCCATCGGCAGCGCGGCCCCGCGGATGGGGCCGGTCATGTTCTCCGGCGTGTAGCCCCAGTCCTCCGGCATGGAGGCGCACCAGGCCTTCAGGACCTCGCGCCAGTCCAGTTCCTTGAAGGAGTCGGAGGTGTTGAGGACGCCCAGGCCCACGTTGGAGGTGCCGTCGCCCATGCCGAAGATCCAGCCGTAGCCCGGCAGCAGGCGGTCCTCGCCCGGTCCGCGCCGGTCCCAGAGTTCGAGCCAGGACTCGAGGTAGTCGTCCTCGTGGCGGGGGCTGGTGAAGTAGGTGCGCACCGCGACGCCCATGGGGCGGTCCTCGCGGCGGTGCAGGCCCATCGCCAGGGAGAGGCGGGTGGAGTTGCCGTCGGCGGCGACGACGAGCGGGGCGCGGAAGGTGACCTCGCGCTTCTCCTCGCCGAGCTTGGCGTGCACGCCGGTGATCCGGCCGGTGCGCTCGTCGACGACGGGGGCGCCGACGTTGCAGCGCTCGTAGAGCCGGGCGCCCGCCTTCTGGGCCTGGCGGGCGAGCTGCTCGTCGAAGTCGTCGCGCTTGCGGACGAGGCCGTAGTCCGGGAAGGAGGCGAGATCCGGCCAGTCCAGCTGGAGGCGGACGCCGCCGCCGATGATGCGCAGTCCCTTGTTGCGCAGCCAGCCGGCCTCCTCGGAGACGTCGATCCCCATGGCGACGAGCTGCTTGACGGCGCGCGGGGTGAGGCCGTCGCCGCAGACCTTCTCGCGCGGGAACTCGGTCTTCTCCAGCAGGAGCACGTCGAGGCCGGCCTTGGCGAGGTGGTACGCGGTCGTGGAGCCGGCCGGCCCCGCGCCGACCACGATCACATCGGCGGTGTTTTCGGAGAGGGGCTCGGTCACGGCGGGTTCTCCCCAAGGTTCGGAATCGCGTGCCGACCGGCACTGGACATGGGCAGTCTATTCAGGAGAATCGATCAACCTGCTGAAGGGCTGCCCCGTGAACCGAGTTCCGCCCGTAGTACGGCTGCGCGTCCCCACGGACGAGGACGCGGTGGCGTGGCACCGGGTCTTCGACCACCCGGAGGTCATGGAGTTCCACGGCGGCCGTTCCGCGGGGCTCTCGGTCTACGAGGAGCTCACCGCCCGCCAGCGCCGGCACGACGCCGAGCGCGGGTTCTGCCTGTGGACGATGCTCGACGGGTCGGGGCGGGTCATCGGCTTCACCGGCGCCCAGCCCTGGGAGCGGGAGTGGGGCCCGACCGGCGCGATCGAGATCGGCTGGCGGCTCGGCCGCGAGCACTGGGGCCGGGGGTACGCCACGGCGGCGGCGCGGACGACGCTGGAACGGGTGCGGGACGCGGGGGTGCCGGAGGTGGTCGCCATGGTCCTCGCCGACAACGCCCGGTCCGTCGCCGTGATCCGGCGGCTCGGCATGCGGCTCGCCGACGTGTTCACCGTCCCCGGGACGGAGCGGGAGGCGCACTGCTACCGGCTGGACCTGTAGCGGAGCACTCAACTCCCCTTATGTGACCGTGAGTAGCGAATCGTCACGGAAAGGCACCGAAAGCTTCCGGAAGGCCCCTCGCGCGGCTACTCTTCCCGTACCGCAGGGGGTGACATCTGTGCTCGTACCGCCCAAAACACCCGAGGTGCGCGTCCCGAGGCTCGTCGGACTGATGGCCGTGGACGCGCGCGAAGCGGCCGCCGCACGAGGAGTGCTGCTGGCCGCGCCCGACCGGCCCGACTTCCACCGGGCCGTCGTCGACCACGTCGTGCGGCAGTACCCGCCGCCCGGTGCCGAGGTGCCGCGCGGGGCGGTCGTCACCGTGTGGTTGGACTTCGCGGAGGGGGAGGGCGGCGGCGGCGCGGGCGTCCGCGAACCGCGGCTGCCGGCGCCGGGCGGGGGCGGGACGCGGCGCGAACTGGCCCCGCCGCGGGATTCCTTCGCACCGGTCACGGGCTGAGGGCCTGTCCGGCGGCCGCCGGGCCGGCAGGTCCGCCGGTCAGTCCTCCTTGAAGCCCCGGTGCAGGGTGACCACCCCGCCGGTGAGGTTGCGCCAGGCGACCTTCGACCAGCCGGCCTCGCGCAGGTGCTCGGCGAGGGCGGGCTGGTCGGGCCAGGCGCGGATGGACTCGGCGAGGTAGACGTACGCGTCGGGGTTCGAGGACACCGCGCGGGCGACCGGGGGCAGGGCGCGCATCAGGTACTCGGTGTAGACCTGGCGGAAGGGTGCCCAGGTCGGGTGCGAGAACTCGCAGATCACGACCCGTCCGCCGGGCCGCGTCACCCGGTGCATCTCCCGCAGGGCCGCGTCGAAGTCCTGCACGTTGCGCAGCCCGAAGGAGATGGTGACGGCGTCGAAGGTGTCGTCCTTGAACGGCAGCTTCGTCGCGTCGCCCGCGGTGAGCGGCAGCCAGGGGTGCTTCTGCTTGCCCACCTGGAGCATGCCGAGGGAGAAGTCGCAGGGGACGACGTAGGCGCCGGTCCTGGCGAAGGGCAGTGAGGAGGTGGCCGTGCCCGCCGCCAGGTCGAGGATCTTCTGCGCGGGGCGGGCGTCGACGGCGCGCGCGACCTCCTTGCGCCATCTGCGGTCCTGACCGAGCGAGAGGACGTCGTTGGTGAGGTCGTACCGTTCCGCCACGCGGTCGAACATCGAGGCGACTTCGTGGGGCTGCTTGTTCAGGGAAGCACGGGTCACCCGCCCATTGTGGCAGCAGGGGTCCGGCCCTCATGGCAGCAGCCTCGGCTTCTTCCGGGCGGCCACGTCCTCGACCCAGCCGCACAGCAGCACGAACACCACGATCAGCAGCCAGCCGACGGCGAACAGGAACCACTGGCTCTCCAGCGGCAGGTGCGCCTCGAAGGCGGGCACGTCCCAGAACCGGTCGATCAGCGGGACCGCCAGCACCAGGGCGATCTCGTGCCAGAGGTAGATCGTCACCGCGCGCGCGTTGAAGACGGAGACCAGCCGGTTCAGGCGCCTCAGCCGGGTGAGCCCGGCGAAGTCGATCCGGAAGTACGCCTTCGCCCACATCAGCAGCATCACGAAGCCGGCCGACCAGAAGGCCTGCGCGAGGGGGTTCTCGTCCAGGTCGTAGGTGCCGTACTCGGCCCGGTGCGCGAAGGCGTACCAGCCGCCGTACGCCATGGCGGCGAGGGAGAGGACGACCACCGGGGCCGGCTTCACGCGCTGGAGCACGCCGTCGCGGTGGGCGAAGCCGAGCATCCAGCAGAAGAGGTACGTCGACAGGTCCCACAGGGCGGTGCCGACGCGGTTGTCCGGGCCGGCCCAGGCGAAGTTCAGGACCAGGACCGGGGCGAGGGACGCGACCAGGACGGGGACCGGGGCGAGGCGGAACAGGCGGAGCAGGAGCGGGGAGAGCAGCACGAACCACAGGTAGGTGCGCAGGTACCAGAGGATCTCCCAGGCCTGCTCACCCCACGCGTTGCCCGGCGGATCGCCCAGCGGCACGATCCAGTAGACGATCTGCCAGCCCGGCATCCAGCCGTGGACGAGCATCGCCACGACCACGAAGGCGCCCCAGAACCAGAAGGGCGGCAGGAGTCTGCGCAGGCGGCCGCGCACCACCTGGGGCGCCGGGCGTTCCAGGGACTTCGCCATCAGGGTGCCGGCCAGGCCGAACATGACGCCCATGGAGGGGAAGACCAGGCCCGCCCAGGCCCAGCCGAAGGTGTGGTACGCCACGACCCGGACGAGGGCGAGGGCCCGGAGGCTGTCGAAGTAGCGGTCCCGGCCGGGCGCCCGCGGCGCCGCCGGCGGCGGCCCCGCATCCGACCGCCCCGCATCCGGCGGCCCCACCGGCGGCGACCCCACCGCGGGCAGGGGAGCCGTGTCCGTGACGGGACCGGTACCAGGACCGGGCCCGGACCCGAGGCCGGAATCGAAGCCGGAACCGGGACCGGTACCGGAGCCAGAACCGGGACCGAATCCGATTCCGGAGCCAGAGCCGGGCGGAGTGCTCGTGGCGGCGGTCCGTCGGGCCGGGCCGCGGACCGGGCCCCTGCTGTGCGCGCCCACTCAGCTCACCCCGGCCGGGGTCCCGACCTCGCCGGTCCTCTTGAGCTTCTGCCAGCGCAGCCGGCCGCCGGTGAGGGCGGTGATGCAGGAGTGGATGAGGACGAGGTACATCATCTGGCGGTAGGCGAGCTGCTGGAGCGGCATCATCAGCAGGTAGCGGTACTTCTCGCGGTCGAGGCGGAAGGCGTACGCGGCGCAGACGAGCTGCACGCCGAGGACCGCGAGCCAGGCCAGCAGGGCCGCCCGGAAGTCGATGAAGATCATCGAGTAGGCGGTGAACACGTCGATCAGCGGCGCGAAGACCGGCGTGACGATCTGGAAGAGGACGACCAGCGGCATGCCGACGCGTCCGAAGCGCCCCGAGGGGCCCTTGTCCGTGAGGGACTTGCGGTGCTTCCAGAGGGCCTGCATGGTGCCGTAGGACCAGCGGTAGCGCTGGGACCACAGTTGCTTGAGGGAGCCGGGGGCCTCGGTCCAGGCGCGGGCGTGCTCCTGGTAGACGACGTTCCAGCCGGCGCGGTGCATGGCGATGGTGATGTCGGTGTCCTCGGCGAGGGTGTCCTCGCTCATCCCGCCGACCTCCAGGACGGCGTCCCTGCGGAAGGCGCCGATCGCGCCGGGGATGGTCGGCATGCAGCGCAGCAGGTCGTACATGCGGCGGTCGAGGTTGAAGCCCATGACGTACTCGATGTGCTGCCAGGCGCCGATGACCGTGTCGCGGTTGCCGACCTTGGCGTTGCCGGCGACCGCGCCGACCTTCGGGTCGGCGAACGGCTGGACCAGCTGGCGCACGGTGTCGGGCTCGAAGACGGTGTCGCCGTCCATCATCACGACGATGTCGCAACTGGCGTTGCGGACACCGTTGTTGAGGGCGGCCGGCTTACCCGCGTTCTCCTGGCGGATGACGCGGACGTTCGTCATGCCCAGGGCCTCGGCCGCCTCGCGGGAGATCTCCGACGTGCCGTCCGTCGATCCGTCGTCCACGACGATGATCTCGATCGGATGGGTGCTGCGCGCCAGCGATTCCAGGGTGTTGGCGATGCACTCCTTCTCGTTGTACGCCGGGACGATCACGCTGACCGGCCGGGTGACGGTGGGTCCCCAGCTGAAGCGGCGTCTGTTGCGCTTGCGGTGGTGGCGGCGGGCGAGGATCAGCATCATCCCGAAGCGGCCCATGACGGCCACGCCCACGACGGCCAGTCCGACGGAGAGCGTCGGCACCGTCCACTCGGCGACGGCGACCGCCGCGACGAGCGCCTTGCCCTCGTACAGGGGCACGCCGGTGGCCTCACGGTGGGCGGCCTGGAGCCCGCCCACGGCCCCGCCGGCCGCACCCGCCGCACCCGCTCCGACCGCGGCCTCGTCCGTGGCACCGGCACCGGCACCCGTACCGGCACCGGCACCGGCCGTCTGCTGCTGCCCGGAGGACTCGCGGGCCGCCGCGCGCTCCTCCTGCATCGCGCCGCTGATGGTGGTGAAGGTGTAGCCGGCCGCCTTCATCTTCTCGATGTACACCGGCAGCGCGGCGATGGTCTGGGAGCGCTCGCCGCCCGCGTCGTGGAAGAGGACCGAGGCCCCCTTGCCGTCCTCCGGCGTGGCCCACTTGATGATGTTGGAGACGCCCGGCCTCTTCCAGTCGTCGCTGTCGGTGTCGACGAAGACGCTGGTGTAGCCGTCCTCGCCGAGCCGCTGGTAGACGGGCCAGCTGTAGTTGTCGATGGCGTCCGTCTCCGAGGAGTACGGCGCGCGGAACAGCGTGGTGGTGATGCCCGCCGCGCCCGCGAGCGCCAGCTGGGTCTGCTCCATCTCGCGGTCGACGCGGGCGTCGCTCTGGTAGGAGAGGTCGACGTGGGTGAAGGTGTGGATGCCCACCTCGTTGCCCTGGTCGACCATGTCCTTCACGATGCCCGGGTAGCGCGAGACCATCGACCCGACCAGGAAGAAGGTGCCGGGCACGTCGTACTTCTCGAGGATCTCCAGGACCTGGGGGGTCCAGGTGGGGTTGGGGCCGTCGTCGAAGGTGAGCGCGATCGTCTTGTCCGGCACCGAGACGGTGGTGGCCTGGCCGCCGCGGAAGGTGAGGATCGGACCGCCGTCGAGGATGTCGTCGGGCACCTTGCTCGCGCCGGCCCCGGTGCGGACCCGCTGGTCGCCGCCGACCTCGGCGCGCAGATAGCCGTCGAGCAGCATCACGCTGGTGAGCGCGAGCAGCAGCAGCCCCGCCAGGATGACGCGGGGTTTCTGGAGGGCCGCGGCCTTGCCCGCCGCCCGTTCGATGCGGGAGGGGGCGCGGCGCCGGCCGCGGGAGGGAGTCGTCGTCATGGGGTGGCTGCGTTCCGGTCAGTTGGCGGCCGCGGAGGCGGGGGCGGACGGGGAGGGGGAGGCGGCGCCGGTGGGCGGGGTGCCGCCCGGCAGGCCGATCTGGTTGCCGAGGCCGCCGTCCGGGCGCATCCCGCCGGGGCCCTGGCCCTCCTGGGCGTTGCCGCCGAACGGCAGCAGCGAGGACGGGTTGAGCGAGGTGCCCCAGCCCATGAAGGCGGCGCCGAGGACGGCCGCGTAGACGAGGCAGCCGACGCCCATGAGGAGGCCGATCCGGCGCAGCAGCCTGGACCGGCGTCCGGAGTTGTCAACGAACACGGGGCCCTCGGCTGCGGAGTCGTCGTCGCGTTTGCGACGGCGACCGCGAGCGGTGGCACGGCTTTCGACGGCAGGCTCGGAATGCATTCCCCGGATATTAGGGAGCCTTTATGTGCCCCGAACTCCGGTCTTCTTGTGAGACAGCCATGAGGAACGGCCGAACCTGTCTCTTCCCTGAGAGAAAGAGCGAATGCCCGCGCGGCCGACCCACGAGGGGGCCGGGCCGATCGCCCTTTTTGGGCGTAAAAACATCACGTTTCGACCGCGTTTGTCCATGAAGCGGCTGTGTGTTCACTGTCCCGGTGCGGGCCGCCCGAATGTGAGACATTTCGAGTTCGGGAACGGTCTTTGTTTCCGCCCTGAGACAGAAATCACGAGAGCGGGTGCATGCGCAATGAGGAGTTTCCTGAGGCCGGCGGCCGGGCTCACCTGCCTGTTCGCCTTGGCCATGGCGGGATGCTCCGCGGGGTCCGACGGCACGTCGGACGCGGCACCCGCGACACCGCGACAGAGCGCCGGCGCCGGTCCCAGCGCCGGTACCGGTACCGGTTCCGGGGCCGCGTCCGGCACGTCGTACGCCCCCTACGTCAATGCCGCGGAGGCCTCCGCCGACGACGCCGCGGGATCCCCCGCGACGTACAACCTGGCCTTCGTCATCTCCGACGGCAGTGACTGCACCCCGGAGTGGAACGGCGCCCACGCGGTCGACGACGCGACCGTGGCCGCACGCGTCTCCGCGCTCACCGCGACGGGCGCCTCGGTGCGGGTCTCCTTCGGCGGCGCGTCCGGCAAAGAACTGGCGGCCACCTGCGACAGCGTGGCGGAGCTGACCGAGGCCTACGGCGCGGCGCTCGACGCGGCCGGTTCCACCCAGGCCGACTTCGACATCGAGGGCGAGGAGCTGACCGACGCCGACTCGGTCGCCCTGCGCTCCCGGGCGATAGCCGCGCTCCAGGAGGAACGCCCGGACCTGGAGGTCTCGTTCACCCTCCCGGTGATGCCGTCGGGCCTGGACTCCGACGGCCTCGCGCTGCTGACCTCGGCGAACAAGTACGACGTCCAGGTGTCCGCCGTCAACCTGATGACGATGAACTACGGGGAGTCGTACGCCGGGGACATGGGCGGGTACGCCATCACCTCGGCCACCGCCGCGCACGCCCAGCTCGAGGAGGTCTTCGGCACGGGGGACGCCGACGCCTGGAAGGGCATGGCGCTCACCTCGATGATCGGCGTCAACGACGTCGCGGGCGAGACGTTCACGCTCGCGGACGCCGCGCAGGTGCGGGCGTTCGCCGAGGAGAAGGGCATCTCCTGGGTGTCGATGTGGTCGACGTTCCGGGACCAGCAGTGCGAGGAGGGCACCGCCGCGGACGACGCGCTGACCAACTGCAGCGGGGTGGAGCAGAGTTCGGGGGCGTTCGCGGAGGCCTTCTCCGGGTGACGTGACACCCGTACGGCCGGACCCGCCGTCGGACTCCCGCCGTACGGCAGAACCTAGCGTCGCCGGTGCACGAGCCGTCCCGCGCACACGGTGGCGAGGCACGCGCCGTCCGCGTCGAAGACGGCGAGGTCGGCGCGGCCGGTCTCGATGATCGCGGTCGGCCGGGCCCGCGACAGCACGACGACGTCGCCCCGCTCGGCGGCGGCCCGGAGTCCGGGTGAGCCGACGTGTTCCGCGAGGACGGCCACCGCGCCGAGTTTCAGCACCGCGTGGATGCGCTCGCGGGGGCTCGGGGCGTCCGGCAGGGGGCCCTCGTGGAGGTGCGCGGGGCCGAGCACGCCGGGCCAGCGCCGGACGCGCGCGCCGGGGAACCGCCGCTCCAGCTCCGCGAGGGGCCCCACGCCCGCGACCCGGATGCCCTGGACGGCGACGGCGCCACCCTCGATCGGCTCCGGGTCGTCCCAGACGTGACGGACCTCGTCGGCCGCGTGGATCGTCAGCACGGGCCGGTCAGTTGGAGGCCAGCAGCTTGAGCTCGGGGTGCGCGGTGCCGCCCTCGATCGCGGTGGACGAGATGTGGGAGACGACCCGCTCGTCGACGGGGTCGTTCGCCGGGTCGTCGTGCACCACGAGGTGCTCGTACGTCGTCGCGCGCTGCGCCGGGACCCGGCCCGCCTTGCGGATCAGGTCGATGATCTCCAGGCGGTTGGAGCGGTGCCTGGCGCCGGCGGAGGAGACGACGTTCTCCTCCAGCATGATGGAGCCGAGGTCGTCCGCGCCGTAGTGCAGCGACAGCTGGCCGACCTCCTTGCCCGTGGTCAGCCAGGAGCCCTGGATGTGGCGGACGTTGTCGAGGAAGAGGCGGGCGATCGCGATCATCCGCAGGTACTCGAAGAGGGTCGCCTGGGTACGGCCCTTGAGGTGGTTGTTCTCGGGCTGGTAGGTGTACGGGATGAAGGCCCGGAAGCCGCCCGTCCGGTCCTGTACGTCACGGATCATCCGCAGGTGCTCGATGCGCTCGGCGTTGGTCTCGCCGGTGCCCATCAGCATGGTCGACGTGGACTCCACGCCGAGGTTGTGCGCGATCTCCATGATCTCCAGCCAGCGCTCGCCGGACTCCTTCAGCGGAGCGATCGCCTTGCGCGGGCGGGCGGGGAGCAGTTCGGCGCCGGCACCGGCGAAGGAGTCGAGCCCGGCGGCGTGGATGCGCCGGATCGCCTCCTCGACGGACACCTTCGAGATCCGCGCCATGTGCTCGACCTCGCTCGCCCCCAGGCTGTGGATGACGAGCTGCGGGAAGTCCTTCTTGATGGCGGCGAAGTGCTTCTCGTAGTACTCCACGCCGTAGTCCGGGTGGTGTCCGCCCTGGAACATGATCTGGGTGCCGCCGAGTTCGACGGTCTCCGCGCACCGGCGCAGGATGTCGTCCAGGTCGCGCGTCCAGCCCTTGGCCGTGTCCTTCGGCGCCGCGTAGAAGGCGCAGAACTTGCACGCCGTGACGCACACGTTCGTGTAGTTGATGTTCCGCTCGATGATGTACGTCGCGATGTGCTCGATGCCGGCGTACTGGCGGCGGCGCACGGCGTCGGCGGCGGCGCCCAGCGCGTGCAGGGGCGCGTCGCGGTAGAGGGCGAGCGCCTCCTCGGGGGTGATCCGCCCACCCTCGGCGGCACGGTCGAGGACGGACTGGAGGTC
Source organism: Streptomyces sp. NPDC017202 (assembly GCF_044331705.1). Taxonomy (NCBI): domain Bacteria; kingdom Bacillati; phylum Actinomycetota; class Actinomycetes; order Kitasatosporales; family Streptomycetaceae; genus Streptomyces; species Streptomyces sp. NPDC017202. The sequence continues at coordinate 259,597 of NZ_JBIRNP010000006.1, forward strand.
GGTCTTCTCGGTCACCGGGAGCGTCCCTTTCGTCAAGGGTTGTGGACGGACCCGGCCAGCCTACGCCAGCGCCTGCGACCGGCTCACCTCAGGCCGCGTACGCCCCCATCAGCACTCCGGCCCAGGCCCCGGCGATCAGGAACGGCCCGAACGGGATCGCCGTCCCGCGCCCGGCCCTGCCCGCGAGCAGGAGCACTCCGCCGTACAGCGCGCCGGACAGGAACCCGGCCAAGGTGCCCAGCATGAGGGTCGCCCAGCCGTACCAGCCGAGGACGGCGCCCGCGCCGAGGGCGAGTTTGACGTCGCCGAAGCCCATGCCGCCGGGGTTGACGAGATGCAGCACGAGGTAGCCGGCGCCGAGCGCGAGGGACCCCAGCAGGGCCGTCGTCCAGTCACCGGCGTGCTCGGGCAGCAGCGCGGCCACGCCGAGCAGGGCGAGGGCGGCGGCCGCGAGGGGCAGGGTGAGGGGGTCGGGCAGCCGCCTCACCCGCAGGTCGACGGCCGCGAGCAGCACCCCGACGGGCGTCAGCGCCAGCCACACGGCCAGCTCGGGCCGGACGCCGGTGGCGAGCGCCAGGCCGGCGCAGAGCAGCGCGGTGACGAGGGGGAGGCGGAGGGCGCCGGGGCCGTACGGCGGGTTCGTGCCGGGGCACGCCGGGCAGCGGGCGGCGCCGAGCCAGCCGCGCAGGGGGTGCCCGTCGGGGCAGGTGCGCCGCGGGCCGGGGTCGACGAAGCCGAGCTCCTCCCCCTCGTCGCCTTCCTCCAGTTCCACCGAGAACCGGTACGCCGCCCGTGGCAGCACCGCGCCCGTCGCCGCGCCCCACACCACGGCGAGGGCGATCAGCAGGGCGTCGATCGGTACGCCGGTCAAGGAACTCCACCCCCTGTCTCTTCGAGCCGTCCGCCGCCCGCCCCGCGCCGGACGGCGTCGCAGGCCGGTCCGGTCGGCACGGCCGGGGCCTGCCCCTACGGCTGGAGCAACTCCACCTTCACGTCGGCCGGGAAGCCCGTGGTCGGGCCGACGCGGCGGGCGAACTCGGTGACGGCCGCCAGCTGCGCGGGGCCGAAGCGGAAGTCCAGCGTGGTGAAGTACCGCTCCAGGACCTGCTCGTCGAAGGCCTCCCAGCGGGCCGCCTGCTCGGCGACCTTGGCGACCTCCTCCAGGGAGAGGTTGCGGGAGGCGAGGAAGGCCTCGTGGACCTTGCGGGTGATGACCGGCTCGCGCTCCAGGTAGTCCCGGCGGGCGGCCCACACCGCGAAGACGAACGGCAGGCCGGTCCACTCCTTCCAGAGCGTGCCGAGGTCGTGCACCTGGAGGCCGTACTTCGGGCCGTCCAGCAGGTTCGCCCGCAGGGCCGCGTCGCCGATGAGGACGGCCGCCTCGGCCTCCTGCATCATCAGGCTGAGGTCGGGCGGGCAGGTGTAGTAGTCGGGCCGGACGCCGTAGCGGTCGGAGAGCAGGAGCTGGGCCAGGCGCACGGAGGTGCGCGACGTGGAGCCGAGGGCGACGCGGGCGCCGTCCAGTTCCTCCAGGGGCACCTGCGAGACGATGACGCAGGACATGACGGGACCGTCGCAGCCGACGGCGATGTCGGGGAAGGCGACCAGGTCGTCGGCGTTCTTGAGGAACTCGACGAGGGTGACGGGCCCGATGTCGAGGTCCCCCCGCACCAGCTGCTCGCTGAGCTTCTCCGGGGTGTCCTTGGTCAGCTCGAAGTCGAGGAGGGTGCCGGTTCTCGCGAGCCCCCAGTACAGGGGCAGGCAGTTCAGGAACTGGATGTGGCCGACGCGCGGCCGGGTGCGAGAATTGTCCACATCGCGACGATAGACCCCGTCCGGTAGCCTGCGGAGTCCACCCCCTGCGACGGCAGACGTCAACCCCTTTCCCGGACCTTCAAACGTCCGGGTGACGTGATCTTGACCTCTGTTGCTTTCGGCTGCCCGCGTGCTAGGCTCGCCCGCAAGTTGCAGTTTGGTTTCCCTTGCAGTACAGAGCCTGCGGAGCATGTAACCGCGGGCTCTCGTCGTTTTCAGACGTATGCAGTTGTGCGGCACTAGCTTTCACGCTTGCAGGGTTCTGGAGCAGGGCAACCCTTTGGGCCCAAGGAGGGCTTATGGCTACCGGAACCGTGAAGTGGTTCAACGCCGAAAAGGGCTTTGGCTTCATCGCCCAGGAGGGCGGCGGCCCCGACGTCTTCGTCCACTACTCCGCGATCAACGCGCAGGGTTTTCGTTCGCTCGAGGAGAACCAAGCGGTCTCCTTCGACGTGACCCAGGGCCCGAAGGGCCCGCAGGCGGAGAACGTCACCCCCGTCTGATCGCACCACTCCCTGACGCAAGTCTCTGAGAGCAGTACCCAAGGAGCCCCGCGCCGCAAGGCGACGGGGCTCCTGCCTTTCCGCGGCGGCGGGTGCCGCACGCGCCGCGGCCTCCGCGCTGCCGCGGTCTCCTCGACGAAGCCGGTGGCCCTTCTGGTCGGCCGGAACGTTCGCCTCGGCCACGGTAGGCACCCCGGCCTCCACCGACACCTCGGAGTAGGGCTGGACACCGAAGGCCACCATCTGGCGAGCCACACGCAGGGCCAGATCAAGGTCGGGTGTCCGGAAGACGGGGTAAGCGACGTCGTTCGACATGGGAAGACTCTGCCACGGCCTCAAACGAAGAGATTTTCCCTTTTCCACCGCAGGACCGGCAAGGTCCAAACGGCATGCGCTAACCCTGCCCCGTCGACTCCTCCCCCGTCCCCCTGCCCGCCGCCGACGCACTCCCGCACGCCCCCGTCGCCCTCAGCAGGCGTCCGGCGAAGGTGTGGCAGGCCTGCTCGAAGCGCGGTCCTGCCGCGATGTGGAAGTCCGCGTCGAGGAAGGCCAGGTGGAGGAGCAGCCACTGCCAGGAGTCCAGGGAGAGGGTGACGCGGGTCCGGTCGGCGCCGGTGGCGTGGATCTCGGCGTCCTGGAAGCGCAGGGCGTCGGTGACGTCGGCGGCGGGTGCCTCAACCAGGATCTCGACCCGTTCCCTGCCCCTGCCGAGGCCCTGGCGGAGGTATTCCGTCGCCGACTCGGCCGGCAGCGGGCGCGGGGCGAAGTGCTCGCCGGTGCGCAGCGGGCCGGTGAGGCGGTCGAGGCGGAACACACGCCAGTCGGCCCGTTCGACGTCCCAGCCCAGCAGGTACCAGCGCAGGAGGTGGTGCACCTGCCGGTACGGCTCCACCCGCCGGTCCGTGCACCGGCCGCGGGCGTCGGTGTAGGCGAAGGTCAGGATCTCCCGGTGGGCAATGGCCTCGGCGACGGTGCCGAGCAGCTCGGCGGTGACGTGCGGGGCGTGCTGGGGACTGGTCTCCAGACCGGCCCGGATCGATGCGGCGCGGGGGCGCAGCCGGGCGGGCAGGAACTGGTCGACCTTGCCGTAGGCGCGGGTCGCGGCGTCGTCGATTCCGCCCTCCGTGGCCGGTCCGACGGCGGCCAGGGAGGCGAGCGCCAGCAAAGCGGCCACCACCTCGTCGTCGTCGAGGACGAGCGGCGGCATGGTCCGCCCGGCGGCGAGCCGGTAGTGGCCGCCGGGGCCCGGCCGGGTCTCGACCGGGTAGCCGTAGCCGCGCAGCCGGTCGACGTCCCGGCGCAGGGTGCGCGGGCTGACGTCCAGCCGCCGGGCGAGTTCCGCCCCGCTGAAGGGCCGACCGGTCTGGAGGGTCGACAGCAGGGCCAGCATGCGTTCGGTGACGTCCGCCATGACCGGATCCTCCCCACGGTTGCGGTCAGGATGTGGCCACATCCATTCCTAGCGTGTCAGACATGGCACACACCGCTGACGGAACTGCCCCGGAGCTGCACGTCACCCAGCACGGTGACGCCGCGCGGCACATCAGCCTGCGCCGCGCCCGCACCCACAACCTCGACGGCCTGGACCTCGACATCCCGCGCGACCGTCTGGTCGTCTTCGTCGGGGTGTCCGGTTCGGGCAAGTCGTCACTGGTGTTCGACACGATCGCCGCCGAGGCGGGACACCAGCTCAACGAGACCTTCCCGCCGTTCACCCGCAACCGGCTGCCGAAGTGGCCCCGCCCGGACGTCGAGCACATCGGCGGGCTGACGCCGGTGGTCGTCGTCGACCAGCGGCGGATCGGCGGCAACGCCCGCTCGACCGTCGGCACGATCACGGACGCGTGGACGTATCTGCGGCTGCTGTACTCGCGGATCGGCCGGCCGCAGGTGGGCGAGTCGAACCGCTTCTCCTTCAACGACCCCGCCGGCATGTGCCCGACCTGCTCGGGGCTGGGCGAGGTGGTGGTCAGCGCGGTCGAGCGCTTCCTGGACCTGGACCGCTCGCTCGCCGAGGGCGCGATCCTGCTGCCCGGCTTCGGCAACGGCGGCTACTGGTACTCCCAGTACGCCGACATCGGCGCCTTCGACCCGGACACCCCGCTGCGGCGGTGGAGCCCCGCGGAACGGGAGGCGCTGTTGTACGGCGGTGAGGCGGCGGCGCGGCTGGGCCGCCGGCCACCGGCCGGGTACGAGGGCGTCGTCGAGCGGTTCGAGCGGATTCATCTGCACACCTCCGACCATCTGTCGGACCGCAAGCGGGAGACGATCCGCCGTTTCACCAGGGCGCGGACCTGCCCGGAGTGCGGCGGTGACCGGCTGAACGAGGCGGCGCGGGCGGTGACCGTACGGGGCCGCACGATCGGCGAGGCGGCCCGCATGGAGATCACGGAACTGGTGGGCCTGGTCCGCGGGATCACCTCGGCCCGGGTCGCGCCCGTCGTCGAGGCGCTCACGGCCCGTCTGGAGGCGATGGACACGATCGGACTCGGTCACCTCACCCTCGCCCGGGCGACCCCGACGCTCTCGGGCGGGGAGTCGCAGCGGATCAAGACGGTCAAGCACCTCGGTTCCAGCCTCACCGGAATGACGTACGTCGTGGACGAGCCGACCGTGGGGCTGCATCCCACCGACGTGGAGTCGGTGATCAGGCTGCTGGAGCAGCTGCGCGACAGCGGCAACAGTGTGCTGGTGGTGGAGCACGATCCCGCCGTCATGGCGCACGCCGACCAGATCGTGGAGATCGGGCCGGGCGCCGGTGCGGCGGGTGGGCGACTGGTGTTCCAGGGGCCGTTCGCGGGGCTGTGGGGGGCCGGCACCCCGACCGGTCGCGCCCTGGCCCGGCGTCGGCCGCCGAGGCCCGAACCCCGTTGCCCGACGGGCCACTTCACCGTGGCGGACGCGCGCCGCAACAACCTGCGCGACGTCACCGTGCGGGTCCCCACCGGGGTGCTGACGGTCCTCACCGGGGTCGCCGGCTCCGGCAAGTCCAGTCTGGCAGGGGAGTTGGTGGAGCAGCATCCCGCGACGATGATCGACCAGCGGCCGGTGAGCACCAGCCGGCGCTCCACGCCGATCACGTACACGGGTGCCGCCCCGGCGGTCCGTGCCCTGTTCGCCCGGCGTAACCAGGTCCCGGCCGCCCTGTTCAGCGCCAACTCCGAGGGGGCCTGCCCGGACTGCAAGGGGCTCGGGGTCCTGTACACGGACCTCGCCTTCCTGGACGGCCAGGAGGTCGTCTGCGACACCTGTCACGGCCGCCGCTTCACCGCGGAGGCCCTGGCCCACACGGTGGACGGCCTGTCGATCGCCGACATCGACGACCTCACCGTGGACCAGGCCGTCGCCCGGCTCCCCGACCCGGCCGTCACCGACACCCTGCGCCCCCTCGCCGACGTCGGACTGGGATACCTGCGCCTGGGCCAGAGCCTGAACACGCTGTCGGGCGGGGAATGCCAGCGGGTCAAGATGGCCAAGGAGCTGCGCCGTGCGGACCGTCCGACCGTCTACGTCCTGGACGAGCCCACGACCGGGCTGCACATGGACGACATCGACACACTCCTGCACGTCCTGGACCGGCTCGTCGAGCGGGGCCACACGGTCGTCGTGATCGAGCACAACCTGGACGTCGTACGCCGGGCCGACTGGCTGATCGACCTCGGCCCCGGCCCCGGCCATCACGGCGGAACGGTCCTCTACGAAGGCCGGGTCACCGACTACACGGGCCGCTCGACACCGACCTGCCGAGCCCTGGCCTCGGACGACGTGACGGGCAGGGCTCCCACGGCCTGACGGGCGCCGCCCGGCAGGGCCGTCCGCGACAATGGGAGCCCGCGTTTCGCGGGACGGGACGCGACCGCACGGAACACGGAGGATCACATGGGCGACGGCGAGGAGACGAGCGGCGCTTCCGACGACTCCGGGGCCGCGGCCGCCGTACCGGTCGGCCTCGCGGCCGGGCTCGGGATCGGCACGGCCCTCGGCGTCACGCTCGGGCTGACCGTCTTCCACAACCTCGGCCTCGGCCTCTCCCTCGGCATGGGCCTGGGCATGGCCATCGGCGCCGGGGCCGGTACGGGCGTCGCGCGCGGGCGCGGGGAGACCGGGGAGACCCGGGAGTCCGGCGATTCCCCGGAGTGACGGGCCGGACCGGTGTCGGAGGGACCGGCTACGGTCCCGCGCATGACCGAAGCCCCCGATTTCCTCACCGCCACCCGCACCTTCTACGACGCCGTCGCCGAGGACTACGCCGACCGCTTCCGCGACCTGCACGCGAAGCTCCCCTGGGACCGGGCCGTGTTCGCGGTGTACGCCGAACTCGTCGGCCCCGGCGGGAAGGTGGCCGATCTCGGCTGCGGACCAGGGCGGGTGACCGGGCACCTCGCCTCGCTGGGGCTGTCCATGTCCGGCCTGGACCTGTCGGAGTCGATGCTGGCGGTCGCGCGGCGGGAGAATCCGGGGATCCGGTTCGAGCGGGGCTCGATGCTGGAGCTGCCCCACGAGGACGGCTCGCTGGACGGGCTCGTCTCCTGGTACTCGTCGATCCACACGCCTGTGGAGGAACTCCCGGGCCTCTTCGCCGAGTTCCGGCGCGTCCTGCGGTCCGGCGGCCACGCCCTCCTCGCCTTCCAGGTCGGCGACGAGCCCAAGCACCACGACCGGCCGTGGGGCCACCCGGTGTCCCTGGACTTCCACCGCCGCCGGCCGGAGGCCATGGCCGAGCTGCTCGCCGCGGCCGGTTTCTCCGTACGGTCCCGCACGGTCCGCGCCCCGGAGCCAGACCTCGACGAGAAGGTGCCCCAGGCCTACCTGATCGCCCGCGCCTAGCCGGCGGTCCTCCCCCGGGCGGCGAGCGGGAGCTCCGCCCACACCGTCTTGCCCACCTCCCGCTCGTCGACGCCCCACGTCCTCGCGAGCACGGCGACCAGCACCAGGCCCCGGCCGCCCTCCGCGTCCGGGTCCGTCACGATCCGCAGCCGCCGGTCGCCCCGCGCGTCGCTCACCTCGACGCGGAGGGTGTCCTCGGGGAGGAGCAGCAGCCGCAGCTCGAAGTCACGCCCCGGCACGCGGCCGTGCGTCACGGCGTTCGCCGCCAGCTCCGCGACGACGTGCTGCGCGGTGTCGTTGGCGTCCCCGCCGTACGGGTGCCCCCAGGCGTCGAGCTGCTGCGCCGTCAGCCGCCGGGCCAGCCGGGCACCCCGCGGCGTGGAGCTGAAACGGAGGGTCAGTTCCCCGAGGGGGGTGGAGGTCTGGGTGGAGATTTCGGAGTTCACATCACCGAGCGTGGCCCGTTGTCCCTACCCTGGCCAGGGGCGACTTGGCGACTCTCCGTAGCCGTACGACTGCGAGGAGGTGCGCGTACGGGGCGTCGGAGCGCTCACGGGCACGTGCGAAGGCGGTGGGGTGACATGCAGGAAGAACGCGAGCGGAGGCCGGAGACACCGGCGGAGTCCGACGGGACGACGGGACTGTTCACGGCGCTCGGCAAGATGCTGAAGCGGCTGCGTGAGCGGAAGGGGCTGACGCAGAAGGACTTCGGCGTGCTGGTCGGGTACGGCCCGGACGCCATCTCGTCGATGGAGCGAGGGGTACGGCTGATCCGGCCTGAGGTGCTGGAGAAGGCGGACGCCCTGCTGGACGCCGGGGGCATGCTCGCCGACGCGATCCCCGAGGTGCGGGAGGCGATGAGCAAGGTTCGGACGCGGCATCCGGAGTGGTACCGGGGGTACGCGGCGCTGGAGGCGGAAGCGCTGGAGCTGCACTTCTACGCCAATCACGCCGTGCATGGACTTCTTCAGACACCGGAGCACGCGCATGCCGTGTTCGCCAAGCGTCGGCCCTTGTTGAGCGAGGAGACGATCGGACAGCGGGTTGCCGACCGGCTCACACGGCAAAGGCTGTTCGAGCGCTGGCCCGCGCCAGTCGTCAGCTACGTGATCGAGGAGGTGGTGTTGGACCGGCCGATCGGCGGACGGAAGGTCCACCAGGCGCAATTGCAGCGGCTACTGACAGTAAGCGTCATGCGGAGCGTAGAGATCCAGGTAACGCCGACCAGGGTGGAGGAACACCCCAACCTGGGCAGTGCGTTCAACCTTCTGACCCCGAAGAAGCACACACAGGTGGCGTACACGGAAGCGCAGGGCTATCCCCGGCTGATCACGGACCCGGAAGAGGTCCGGAAGATCGCCGAACGCTATGGAATCATGCGGGCAATGGCTCTCTCGCCCAGAGAAACCCGCACGTTGATCGAGAAAAAGCTGGAGGAGCTATGAACAGCGAGAACCTCACCTGGTTCAAGTCCAGCTACAGCGACGGCGAAGGCGGGGATTGTGTCGAAGCCGCCTACACCTGGCGCAAGTCGACCTACAGCGACGGAGGCGGCGGCGAATGCCTCGAAGCCGCCGTCTGCCCCGCCGCCGTCCACGTCCGTGACTCCAAGAACCCCGGTGGCCCCGTCCTGGACCTCTCCCCCGCCGCCTGGGCCCGTTTCCTCCCCTACGGCAGCGGGTCCTCGTCCAGCACCGGCGGAGCGGCCAGCGCGGCCTCGTAGGCGTCGCGGGGGAACTCGTACGGGCCCATGGCCAGTTCCCCCCACTGCTCGCGGTACGACTGGCGGAAGGACGACCAGGTCACCGTCGTGGGGGTGACGGTGACCTTCGCCATGAGGGGCCAGCAGTCCCAGATGCCGCAGGAGCAGCCGAGGAGCGGCACGGTGTCCCCCGCCGTGCGGAAGTGGTCCTCGAACTCCGTTACGCCCAGCCCTTCGTGCTGGGTACGGACCTGCTCGGCGGTCTCCTTCTCGTCCTCGGCCTCGTCGTCGAACTCCCCCGCCAGCTCGGCCCGCCACAGCGGGTGGGTGGCCTTCCCGACGAGGGTGCGCAGGTCCGTCCCGTCGACGCGGATGCCCCACACCCGGTGGTCCGGGTGGGCGGGGCTGTCGGCCGACGGGTGGTGGAAGAACTCGATGGCGTTCACGACCGGCATCCTCCCCGGCCGTGAAGCCCCGCCGCGAACCCTTTACCGCGGGTACAGGCCCTCCACCTCGTCGGCGAAGTCCCGCAGGACCGCCTCGCGGCGCAGCTTCATCGAGGGGGTGAGGTGGCCCCCCGCCTCGGTGAAGTCGCGGGGCAGGACGGCGAAGCGGCGGATCGACTCGGGGCGGGAGACCAGCTTGTTGGCCTCGTCGACGGCGCGCTGGAGGATGCCGAGCAGTTCCTCGTCGTCCATGAGGAGTTCCGCCGGGACCGGGTGCTTGCCGTTCATCTGGCGCCAGTGGGTCAGGCCGGCGGGGTCCAGGGTGAGCAGGGCGGAGACGTAGGGGCGGCCGTCGCCGAGGACCAGGGCCTGGGAGATCAGGGGGTGCGAGCGCAGCCAGTTCTCCAGCGGGGCGGGGGCGACGCTCTTGCCGCCGGAGGTGATGATCAGCTCCTTCTTGCGGCCGGTGATGGTGAGGTAGCCCTCGTCGTCGAGTTCGCCGATGTCGCCGGTGGCCAGCCAGCCGTCGGGGGCGGCGGGGACGACTCCGCCGGCCGCCGGGTCCCAGTAGCCGCGCAGGACGTGGCCGCCGGCGATGAGTATCTCGCCGTCGGCCGCTATCCGGATCTTCGTGCCGGGCAGCGGCCAGCCGACGGTGCCGAGGCGGGGCTTCATCGGCGGGGTGACCGTGGAGGCGCCGGTCGTCTCGGTGAGGCCGTAGCCCTCGTAGATCTCGATGCCCGCGCCGGTGTAGAAGGCGGCGAGGCGGCGGCCCAGCGGGGAACCGCCGCAGATGGCGTGCCGGACCCGGCCGCCCATCGCGTTGCGGATGCGGCGGTAGACCAGCGGGTCGTAGAGGGCGCGGGCCGCGCGCAGGGCGGCGCCGGGGCCGCTTCCGCCCGCGTTGTGGGCCTCGACGGCCTCGCCGTAGCGGACGGCGGTGTTCACGGCGCGGTCGAAGGTGGAGACCCGGCCGCCCGCCTCCGCCTTCGCACGGGCCGTGTTGAAGATCTTCTCCAGCATGTACGGGATGGCGAGCAGGCAGGTGGGCCTGAACGCGGCCAGGTCCGGGAGGAGTTCGTCGGCCTTGAGGCTCGGGGCGTGGCCGAGGCGGACGCGGGCGCGGACGCAGGCGATGGCGACCATCCGGCCGAAGACGTGCGACATGGGGAGGAAGAGGAGGACGGACAGGTCGTCGGTGGAGGACTTGAAGACCGGGTAGAGCAGCTCGATCGCGTTGTCGACCTCGGCGAAGAAGTTGCCGTGGGTGAGCGCGCAGCCCTTGGGGCGGCCGGTGGTGCCCGAGGTGTAGATGAGGGTGGCCAGGGTGTCGGGGACCAGCATGCCCCGGCGGACGTCGACCTCGGCCTCCGGGACGTGCTGCTCGCCCAGTTCGGCGAGGCGGTCCACGTGGCCCTTCTCGATGATCCAGATGTGGTGCAGGTCGGGCAGCCGGTCGCGTTCGGGGCCGACGGCCGCCGCCTGTCCGACCGTCTCGGTGACGAGGGCGACCGCGCCGGAGTCCTGGAGGATCCACCGGGTCTGGAAGACGGAGGAGGTCGGGTAGACGGGGACGGTGACCAGTCCGGCCGCCCAGGCGGCGAAGTCGAGCAGCGTCCACTCGTATCTCGTCCGGGCCATGATGGCGATCCGGTCGCCCGGCATCAGCCCTTCCCCGATCAACCCCTTGGCCACGGCGAGGACTTCGGCGGCGAACTGCCGTGCCGTCACGTCCGACCACCGGCCCTCGGCGTCCCGGCGGCTGAGGACCACCGTGTCGGGGGCCGCCGCCGCGTTGTCGAACGGCAGCTCGGCGAGCGAGCCGTGCGTCGTGGGGCGCGCGAACACCGGCATCGCCGCCTCCCGCACGACGCCGTCCAGCCTGCGGGTCTCGGGTTCCACCAGGGCGGGGGGAGCGTCGTAGCCGGCGAAGGCCGGGGTGGAGGACGAGTACGGGGTGGACACGGGCGGCTCCCTGGGCGTGCAGCGACCGGACTGCTTGCTGCATTGAGGTACGTGCCTCGTGCGGCGAGGCGTTCAACCGGGACGGACCAGTGGAAAGGGGCTGCTCCCGGATCAGGAACGGGATCGTACGGGGCTGACGTGTGGGGCTCGTGCGGGTTCGGGGGTGTTCGTGGGCCGGGGCTGTGCAACCTCCGGAGCGGGCCCCCGGCGGCTTTACCGGCGGTAACCTTACTTCAGGGTAAGGATCTGGGAGAGGGGCAGCGGTGCAGAGGGAAGAAACGGAACCGGCCGGCCGGAGCGGGTCCCGCGGGCGGGAGGCGGACACCGTGACGACTGCGGCGCCCTCCGCTCCCCCGGCCCTCGGCCCGCTCCTCGCCCGCGGCGCGCTGCTGTCGCCCTTCAAGCGGCCCCGCCCCGGCGTCGCCTTCTCCGGCGGCCGGCTCACCCTGCCCCGGCTGCGCGTCGACCTGGCCCGGCTGGCCGCCTACGAGCGGGTGTGCGGCTTCCCGACCGGCGACGACGCCCTGCCCATCACCTACCCGCACGTCCTGGGTTTCCCCCTGGCCATGCGGATCATGAGCGGCCGCGCCTTCCCCCTCCCGCTGCTCGGCCTCGTCCACACGTCGGTCTCCCTCACCCGCCACCGGCCCCTCCCGGCCACGGGGACGTACGAACTCCTCGTCCACGTCGACCGGTTGGCCCCGCACCGGCGCGGCACGGAGGCGGTCGTCGTCACCGAGCTGCGGCAGGACGGGGAGCGGGTGTGGGAGTCGGAGAGCGCCTACCTCGCCCGGCACCGGACGCCGGGGCAGGAGGCCGGGCAGGCCCCGCCGAGCTCGGAGGGCAGGGAGGGCTCGGAGGGCTCGGAGGGCGGGGAGGGCGGGGAGGGCGCGGAGGGCCCCCTGCCGGTGGTGGACGAGTGGCGGCTCGGCACCGATGTCGGACGGCGCTACGGAGCCGTCTCCGGGGACCGCAACCCCATCCACCTCTCCCCGCTCACCGCCCGCCTCCTCGGCTTCCCCCGCGCCATCGCCCACGGCATGTGGACCGCGGCCCGCTGCCTCGCCGCCCACGGCACCCCGGACGCCGCACGCGTCCGCGCCGACTTCCGCGCCCCCGTCCTGCTGCCGGGCACGGTGGCCTTCGCGGCGGACGGACGGCGGTTCGAGCTGCGCGGGGCGGGCGAGGAGGGGCGCGTGCACGTGCGGGGACGGGTGGAGCCGGTGGCACCGGCCGGCTGAGCGTCCGGCGTTCAGGACTCCGCCGTTCAGAGCTCCGGTGTTCAGGACTCCGGCGGGGACCAGGGGCGGCCGGTCATCAGGTTGCCCAGGCCCGCCCAGGCGAAGTTCATCAGGGTGGCCGCCGCCTGGCGGGGGGTGACCGACTCGGTGGTGTTGGCCCAGGTGGCCAGGGACTCGGCGGCGCCCACCAGGGCCTCGGCCAGGCCCGCCACCTCCCGTTCGGGCAGGTCCGGGTCGCGGTGCGCCTCGCGGGCGGCGACCGCGATCAGCTGGGTCACGAACGCCACGATCTCCGCGCGCATCGCCGTGACCTCGGCGGCGAACGTCTCGCCGTGGGTGCGGGCCTGGATGTGCAGGACCGACCAGGCGTGCGGATGGCGGCCGGTGTGCGCGAAGAACGCCAGCAGGCCGTCCCAGAGCTGGCGGTCGGCCGTCAGCTCCGTGTCCACCCCCGCGCGCACCGCCTCGACGAGCGCCGTGGCCTCGCGCCGGATGCACGCGGTGAACAGGTCTTCCTTGGAGTTCAGGTACAGATAGACCAACGGCTTGGACACACCCGCCAGTTCGGCGATCTCGTCCATCGAGGCGACCATGTACCCGCGTCGCCCGAAGGTCTCCACGGCGGCGTCCAGCATCTGCTGCTCACGGACCGCGCGCGGCATCCGCTTGGTCTTCACGGCACCCATGGGAGGAAGAGTAGTGGGGGCGGAGAGCGGCGGTCAGCGCTTGGCGCCGGCCTGGAAGGTACGGCGCGCCCACACGTAGCCGACCAGGGCGAGCGCCGCGCACCAGGCGAGCCCCACGGCCGCGCTGGAGCCGATCGCGGTGCCGAGCCACAGGCCGCGCAGGGTCTCGATGACCGGCGTGAACGGCTGGTACTCGGCGAACCAGCGCAGACCGGCCGGCATGGACCCGGTCGGCACGATGGCGCTGCCCACGAACGGCAGGAAGGTCAGCGGCATCGGGATGTTGCTGGCGGTCTCCGGGTTCCTGGCGACCAGGCCGATGCCCGCGGAGAGCCAGGTGAGCCCGACCGTGAGCAGGGTGAGCAGGCCGAGGGCGGCGGCCCACTCCACGGGCGTGGCGTCGGGGCGGAAGCCCATCAGCAGGGCGGCCACGATGACGAGCGCGACGCTGGTCATCGTCTGGATCACGCCCGCGACGACATGGCCGGTCAGGAACGAGGCCCGGGAGACCGGCATCGTGCGGAAGCGGTTGACGATGCCCTCGGTCTTGTCGACGCACACGCTGATCGCGGTGGTCAGGGCGCCGGAGGTGGCGGCCATGAGGATGATGCCGGGCGCGACGTAGTCGATGTAGTCGCCGCCGCCGGTGGGCAGACCGCTGATGCCGGCGCCCAGGGCGTTGCCGAAGACGTAGGTGAACAGCAGCAGCATCATGAGCGGCATGATGACGACGGTGAGCGTCAGGGACGGGTAGCGCAGGGCCTTCTTGAGGTTGCGCCGCAGCATCGTCCTGGAGTCCCGGGCGGCGTAGGACACGGTGGCCATCAGACGTTCTCCCTCGGTGATACGGCGGTGCCGGCGGAGCGGGCGGTGCCGGCGGGGCGGGCGGTGCCGGCGGCAGGGTCGGCGGGGCGGGGACTGCCGGTGAGGGTCAGGAAGACGTCGTCGAGGTCGGGGGTGTGCACGGTGAGCGACTCGGCCCGGACCGCGGTGGACTCCAGGGTGTCGAGGACGGCCCGCAGGTCGGGGACGGAGCCGTCGCTGGGGATCTGGAGGGTGAGGGAGTCCTCGTCTCGGGTGCCGACGCCGAAGGCGGCCGCGGCGGCGTCCAGGCCCCGGACGTCGGCGAAGCGCACCCGGACGTGCCCGCCGGGGATGCGCCGCTTCAGCTCGTCGGGGGTGCCCTCGGCGATCAGCCGGCCGTGGTCCAGCACGGCGATCCGGTCGGCGAGCTGGTCGGCCTCCTCCAGGTACTGCGTGGTCAGGAAGATGGTCACGCCGTCGTCGGCGACGAGGCCGCGGATGATCTCCCACATGGTGCGCCGGCTGCGCGGGTCGAGTCCGGTGGTGGGCTCGTCGAGGAAGATGATCCGCGGCTCGCCGACCAGGGTCATCGCCAGGTCCAGCTTGCGCCGCATGCCGCCGGAGAAGGTGACGGCCGTCTTGCCCGCCACCTCGGACAGGTCGAAGCGGCGCAGCAGGTCGGCGGTCCGCCGCCTGCCCTCGCGCCGGTCCAGGTGGTGCAGGTCCGCCATGAGGAGCAGGTTCTCCTCCGCGGTCAGCAGGTTGTCGACCGCCGAGAACTGGCCGGTGACGCCGATCACGGTGCGCACCGCGTCGGCGTCCCGGGTCAGGTGGCGGCCCGCGACGCGGGCCTCGCCCGCGTCGGCGTCGATGAGCGTGGAGAGGATCTCCACCGTGGTGGTCTTGCCGGCGCCGTTGGGCCCGAGCAGCGCGAAGACGGTGCCTTCGGCGATGCTCAGGTCGATGCCGTCGAGCACGAGCTTCTCGCCGTAGGACTTGCGCAGTCCGGTGGCGGTGATCGCCGGTGCCGTCCCGTTCACGGCGGCCGGCGCGGACGTCTGCGTGGAGGTCATGCCGCTTCCCTTTCCGGGGTGGGGAGTTGGGGTGCGCGGGGTCAGGCGCGGCGGACGAGGATGTCGCCGGCGCCGGTGCGGGCGTGCACCTCGACGGTCTCGTCGGAGTCCCCGGGGCCGTCGGCGGAGCCGAGCGCGTTGCGCACGGTGCCGAACTTGGTGGTCACGTCGAGCCAGGCGGCGGTGCCCTCGTGGATGCCGACCTCGACGTCACCGACGGAGGTGCGCAGGTCGACACGGCCGCGGGTCACGTCGCCGACGCGGATGCGGCCGTTGGAGGAGACCGCCTCGACGCCGGCGTGGGCGACGCCGATCTCGATCCGGCCGTTGGCGCACTTGGCGTCGACGGTGCCGTGCGCGACGGCGACGGAGATGTCGCCGTTGGCCGCGCCGGCCTTCAGGGCGCCGGTCACCTCGCCGATCCCGGTCGCGCCGTTGCCGTTCTTGACGGTCGCCGCGCCGGCGACCGTGCCGACCTCGATCCGGCCCGCGCCGACGACCTCGACGTCCCCGCTCGCGCGGGTCAGGCGGATGTCGCCGAGGTCGGTCCGCAGGGCGGCGCCGGCCACGTCGTCGGCCTGGAGGTCGCCGAGCGAGGTCCTGAGCGTGACGTCCCCGAGGCGGCCTTCGCAGAAGAAGCCGCCCATGGCCGTGGTGCCCCGGACGTCCGACCCGGCGGGCAGTTCGATGCTCACCTCGACGGCGCCCGGCTTGCCGAACAGGGACCGCTTCTTCGGGGTCCTGACCGTCAGGCGGCCGCCCGAGCAGGTGACCTCGGTCTGCTGCACGGCGCGTACGTCGTTGTCGTCGGAGCCGTTGCGCGGCAGCACCTCCACGACCGTGTCGGTGCGCTTGCCCGCGGTGATGCGGGCGGTGCCGACCTCCAGCTCGAGGGTGACGGAGATCGGTTCGGGGGTCTCGAAAGCAGGCATGGCTGTCCCGTCCTCTTGGCTCGGTTGGATGTTCCCGCTGGTGGGGCGGGTGATGAGTGACGTCGGCGGATCGGCGATCCGCCGTGAAAGGGGTGGCGCCCGGTGGCCGGCGGGATGGCGCGGCGTGGCCGGTGCCGGCCGGTGCGGGTCTAGCGGACCCAGCCGGTGAAGCCCCGGCCACCCGGCTCCTTGCCGTGGCCCGGCGGGGTGGCGCGCTCGCCGCCGTCCAGCGCGGTGGACACGGCCCGCACCAGCCAGGCGTTGACCGACAGGCCCTCCGCCGCCGCGGCGTCCTCGGCGCGGGCCTTGAGGTGGGCGGGGAGACGGAAGTTGATCCGCGCCATGGCGCCGTCGTCGGCGTCCGCGGGCGGCGGGGCGGGCGCGGCCGGGGCCGCGAGCGGCTCCCGGACCTCGCGGAACGGCTCGGCGGCGGGCGGTGCCGTCACCACGAACTCCGGGTCGAGTCCGCGCAGTCGTACGTCGACCGAGCCCGGCGCCAGCTCCCGCGTGACCTCGCCCATGGCGGCGGACAGCGCGTTGAGGAGGGTCAGGCGGGCGGCGGACTCCAGGGGGGCGGTGAGCCGCTCGGCGAGGGCGCGGGCGTCGTCGCCGCCGGCGTTCGCGGCGACGGCCAGCTCGTGCCGGAGGTTGTCGACGTAGGGGGTGAGGTCCATGACGCCATCATGGCACACAAATGGCGCCATGGGCGAGATGCATTGGCACCTCTTTGGCGCGAGCGGCCCTGAGCTGTCATTTCTCTCGAAAATTGGCACCCTCGGACGCCGCCGTCGCACACCGGGAGACCGATGACAGTCCGCCATGGCGCCACAGTGGCACCACCCGAGCCACGTATCCGACACCACCCGGGCCGCACACCTGGCATCGCCGCACGGGGCACGGGGGACGGGGGACGGGCACGGGACGGCCGCAGAGGCGCGTGACACGCACGGGCACATGCGAACGGGCCGCGGTCCCGGCCTCAGCCGTTCACCGCAGCCCGCACGGTCCTGCCCGTCGGAAAGGGACGCCTACGAAGGCTGGCCCTGGGCGTGGGGGGAGTCGACCGCCTCGTCCTCCTGGGAGCGGCTGGACTCCAGGCCCGCCTTCATCCGGTCCACCCTGCGCACCACCGTCTCCGAGGCGCGGTCGCGCTCCTTGCGCAGCAGGACGAAGCTGATCGGCGCGGACAGCACCAGCGCGAGCAGCACGATCCACATGCCGTTGGAGTCGCCCAGGCCACGCGGGAAGACGCCGAGGTAGACGAGTCCCCAGACGGCCGCGAAGCAGCCGACGAAGACACCGAGGCGCATCAGCGTGTAGCGGAGCATCTCAACCCACTCTTCCGTCTCTGGGCCCCCCACCGGGGGAGGTGAAAAGGTCCCGAAGGTCCCCATCCGGCACCGTCCAGTGAAGCACGCCCGGCTTCCGGCCCCGCAGCGGGGGCGGGCCGGGGGCCGTCAGCCCAGCGGGAGCAGCATCGTGATGTCGTCGCGGTCGTCGCCCGGCGCCACCCTGATCGCGCCCGGCACGCGGCCGACCTCCTTGTAGCCGCAGGACGCGTAGAAGCGCTCCAGGCCGAGACCGCCCCGGCAGGTGAGCCGTATCGCGTCCACGCCCTCGAAGGTGCGGGCCGCGTCGGCGGCGGCGGCGAGCAGCTCGCGGCCGTACCCCTTGCCCTGGTGGCGCGGGTGCACCATCACCGTGTACAGCCACAGCCAGTGGGTCATCAGGCGGTGCGTGTTGAAGGTGAGGAACGCGGTCGCCGCCACGTCGCCCTCCTCGTCCCGTCCGACGAGGAGGCGGGTGCGGCCCTCGGCCATCTGCACGAGGTGGCGGACCAGTTCCGGGCGGACGGTCTCCCGCGTGACGGGCGGTACGAAACCCACCGCCCCGCCCGCGTTGGAGACGTCCGTCCAGAGGTCCAGGAGGCCGTCGCGCAGGTCGGGGGTGAGGGCGGGATCGAGGGTGAAGGTAAGGGACACGGATGGATGGTAATCCTTACCCTCAGGAGGGAGCACGTGCGGGTTCGCGTGCGGATTCGCGTGCGCTGGCCCGGGGGAGCGGGACGTGGCGGGTGCGGGCCCGGTGGGGGCCGGCCGCGCGGTTCCCCGCGCCCCCGGGTGGGACCGCTCACCCCCGTTCACGGGCAGGACCGGCCCGCGGGTTCGCGGGCCGGTGCCGCTGCGTCAGACGCGCATCGGCTGGGGGGAGTCCCTGCGGGCGGGGTCCGGGGCGTCGTACTCGCGGATGATCTCGTAGCGGGTGTTGCGCTCCACCGGGCGGAAGCCCGCGTCGCGGATCAGGTCCAGGAGGTCTTCGCGGGTCAGCTTGCTGGGGGTGCCGTAGTTGTCGGCGTCGTGGGTGATCTTGTACTCGACGACCGAGCCGTCCATGTCGTCCGCGCCGTGCTGGAGGGCCAGTTGGGCGGTCTGGACGCCGTGCATGACCCAGAAGACCTTCACGTGCGGGACGTTGTCGAAGAGGAGGCGGGAGACCGCGAAGGTCTTGAGGGCCTCCGCGCCCGTCGCCATCTGGGTGCGGGCCTGAAGGCGGTTGCGGATCTTGCCGTCCTTCATGTCCACGAAGTCGTGCTGGTAGCGGAGCGGGATGAAGACCTGGAAGCCGCCGGTCTCGTCCTGGAGTTCGCGCAGCCGCAGGACGTGGTCCACGCGGTGGCGGGGCTCCTCGATGTGGCCGTACAGCATGGTGCTCGGGGTCTTGAGACCCTTCTCGTGCGCCAGGCGGTGGATCCGCGACCAGTCCTCCCAGTGGGTGCGGTGGTCCACGATGTGCTGCCGGACCTCCCAGTCGAAGATCTCCGCGCCGCCGCCGGTGAGGGACTCCAGGCCGGCGTCGATCAGTTCGTCGAGGATCTCGGACGCCGACAGACCGCTGATCGTCTCGAAGTGGTGGATCTCCGTGGCCGTGAAGGCCTTCAGCGACACGTTCGGCAGGGCGGCCTTCAGCTCGCGCAGGGAGCGCGGGTAGTACCGCCACGGCAGGTTCGGGTGCAGGCCGTTGACGATGTGCAGCTCGGTGAGGTTCTCCGACTCCATCGCCTTCGCGAGCTTGACGGCCTCCTCGATGCGCATCGTGTACGCGTCCTTCTCCCCCGGCTTGCGCTGGAAGGAGCAGTACGCGCAGGAGGCCGTGCACACGTTCGTCATGTTGAGGTGCCGGTTGACGTTGAAGTGGACGACGTCGCCGTTCTTGCGCGTCCGCACCTCGTGCGCGAGTCCGCCCAGCCAGGCCAGGTCGTCCGACTCGTACAGCGCGATGCCGTCCTCGCGGGTCAGCCGCTCACCGGCCCTGACCTTCTGCTCCAGCTCGCGCTTGAGCCCGACGTCCATGCCCCTACCTCTTCCGTTCGCCCTGAGACAGACTTCGTCAACCGTACGCCCCGACACCGCCGGACCCGGCCCGCGGCCCCGACCCGCGGCCCCGGCTGCCGGACCCGACCGCCGGACCCGGTCGTCAGACCTCTTCCGGAAGCTCCCCCACCCGGTTCTCCCACTTGGTGGAGAGCACGATGGTGGTACGGGTCCGGGACACGCCCTTCGTCCCCGACAGCCGGCGGATGATCCGCTCCAGCCCGTCGACGTCGTTCGCCCGCACCTTGAGCATGAACGAGTCGTCGCCGGCGATGAACCAGCAGTCCTCGATCTCGCCGAGGTCCTTCATCCGCGCGGCCACGTCCTCGTGGTCGGCGGCGTCGGAGAGGGAGATGCCGATGAGGGCGGTGACTCCGAGGCCGAGCGAGGCGGCGTTCACCGTGGCCCGGTAGCCCGTGATGACGCCGGCCGCCTCCAGCCGGTTGATGCGGTCGGTGACGCTGGGTCCCGACAGGCCGACGAGACGCCCCAGCTCCGCGTACGAGGCCCGGCCGTTCTCCCTCAGGGCCTGGATGAGCTGCCTGTCCACCGCGTCCATGCGATCGAGCCTTCCGATGAAGAGGTCTGAGAGGTCTGAGAGGTCTGAAGAGTTACTGGAGTCGTGCGAGGTGGTGCCGGTGGCGCTGTTCTCCGGCGCGGCCTCAGGCGGGACGGGCGCCGCCGCCGAGTTCGCCCTTCCAGCGGCGGTAGAGGCCGTGCCCCACGCCCGCCGCGTCGAGGACCCGGCCGGCGACGAAGTCGACCAGGTCCTGGATGTGGGTGGCGCCCGCGTAGAAGGCCGGGGAGGCGGGCACGACGCTCGCGCCCGCGTCGTCCAGGGCGACGAGGTGCCGCAGCGTCTGCCCGTTCAGCGGGGTCTCCCGGACGGCGACGACGAGCGTGCGGCGCTCCTTGAGCGTCACACTGGCCACCCGCTGGAGGAGGTCCTTGGACAGTCCCAGCGCGACGCCCGCCACGCAGGCCGTCGAGGCGGGCACGATCAGCATCCCCTTCGCCGGGTACGACCCCGACGACGGCCCCGCCGCCAGGTCACCGGCGGCCCAGTACCGCACGGCGTCCCCTTCGACGTCGACGTCGAAGGCGTCCGGCTTGCCGTCGGCGCCCCGCGCGAGCCAGTCCCGCAGGTCGTCCCGCCAGTGCGCGTCCCGGAAGGAGATCCCCGTCTCGTCGAGCAGCGTGAGCCGCGAGGCCCGGCTGACGACCAGGTCGACGCTCTCGCCCCCGGCGAGCAGCGCGCGCAGCACGGCGGCGGCATACGGCGTCCCGGACGCCCCGGACACCCCCACGATCCAAGGCACGCGCTGCGTTTCTCCTGCGTTCACACCTTGAGCGTACCGGCGAACGGGACGGTGGTCCGGACCGGACCGGACCGTGTGGTCCGGACCGGACTAGACGGTGAGGCCGCGCACCAGCAGGTCGATCAGCGCGCACACGAAGAGACTGATGCCGATGAAGCCGTTCGTGGAGAAGAACGCCCTGTTCAGGCGGGACAGGTCGTGCGGGCGCACGATGGTGTGCTCGTAGACGAACGCCCCGGCGACGATCAGCAGGCCCAGCCAGAAGAAGGCGCCGGCGCCGGTGGCGAGGCCGTACCAGACGAACAGGGCCGTCGTGACGGCGTGGCAGGCGCGGGCGCCCCGGATCGCGGCGGGGATGCCGAAGCGGGCCGGGACCGACCGGACGCCGATCTCGCGGTCGGTCTCGACGTCCTGGCAGGCGTAGATCAGGTCGAAGCCGCCGATCCAGACGCCGACGGCCACCCCCAGGATCACCGCGTCCCAGGACCACTCGCCCGTGATCGCCAGCCAGCCGCCGATCGGGCCCATCGCCTGCGCGAGACCGAGGATGGCCTGCGGGAAGTTCGTGAAGCGCTTCCCGTAGGGGTAGACGACCATCGGGATCACGGCGACCGGGGCCAGCGCCAGGCAGAGCGGGTTCAGCAGGGCCGCCGAGCCCAGGAAGACCACCAGGGCGATCAGCGCGCCGGTCCAGGCGTGCCGCACCGACATCGCACCGGTGACGAGCTCCCGCTGGGCGGTGCGCGGGTTCCGCGCGTCGATCTCGCGGTCGATGATCCGGTTGACCGCCATGGCGAAGGTGCGCAGACCCACCATGCAGACGGTGACCAGCAGCAGCCGGCCCCAGTGGATGTTCCCGTCCAGCTCGAACATCGCGGTCAGCGCGGCGATGTAGGCGAAGGGCAGCGCGAAGACCGAGTGCTCGATCATCACCAGGCGCAGGAAGGCCTTGGTGCGTCCCGGCCGCGGGATCGCCGCGGATGCCGAACTCACAGTCCGTACTCCTTCCAGCGCCGCGTCACCCGTTCGGACGTCTCCGGGTCCGACAGGACCATCTCCGGCCAGCCGCCGTCGCGGGTGTAGCCCTCCTCGGGCCACTTCCGCGTCGCGTCGATGCCCGCCTTGCCGCCCCAGAACTGCTGGTAGGAGGCGTGGTCGAGGTGGTCGACGGGGCCCTCGACGACCGACAGGTCGCGGGCGTAGTCCGTGTTCCCGAGGGCCCGCCAGGCGACCTCGTGCAGGTCGTGGACGTCGCAGTCGGCGTCGACGACCACGATCAGTTTGGTCAGGGACATCATGTGGGCGCCCCAGACCGCGTGCATGACCTTCTGCGCGTGCTTGGGGTACTTCTTGTCGATCGAGACGATCGCGCAGTTGTGGAAGCCGCCGGCCTCGGGCAGGTGGTAGTCCACGATGTCCGGGACGATGATCTTCAGCAGCGGGAGGAAGAACCGCTCCGTGGCGCGGCCCAGCGGGCCGTCCTCGGTCGGCGGGCGGCCCACCACGATCGACTGGAGCAGCGGCCGCCTGCGCATCGTCACGCAGTCGATCGTCAGCGCCGGGAACGGCTCCTGCGGCGTGTAGAAACCGGTGTGGTCGCCGAACGGGCCCTCCGGACGCATCTCGCCCGGCTCCAGCCAGCCCTCCAGCACGACCTCCGCCTGCGCCGGGACCTGGAGCGGGACCGTCTTGCAGTCGACCATCTCGATGCGCTTGCCCTGCAGGAACCCGGCGAGGAAGTACTCGTCGATGTCACCGGGGAGCGGCGCGGTGGAGGCGTAGGTGACGGCCGGCGGGCAGCCGAAGGCGATCGCGACCGGCAGCCGCTCGCCCCGGCGCGCCGCGACCTGGTAGTGGTTGCGGCTGTCCTTGTGGATCTGCCAGTGCATGCCGATCGTGCGCCGGTCGTGGCGCTGGAGACGGTAGAGCCCGAGGTTGCGGACCCCGGTCTCCGGGTCCTTGGTGTGGGTCAGCCCCAGGTTGAAGAACGAGCCGCCGTCCTGCGGCCAGGTGAACAGCGCCGGCAGCTGCTCCAGGTCCACCTCGTCCCCGCGCAGGACGACCTCCTGCACGGGGCCGTCCTTCACCTTCTTCGGCGGGACGTGCGTCATCGCGCCGAGCTTGCCGAACGCCTCGCGGACCCCCACGAAGCCGTGCGGCAGCTCGGGCTTGAGCAGCCCGCCGATCCGGTCCGAGATGTCCGCGTACGACTTCAGCCCGAGGGCCTTCAGCAGGCGGCGGTCGGTGCCGAACACGTTCATCGCGAGGGGCATCGCCGAGCCCTTCACGTTCTCGAAGAGGAGCGCGGGGCCGCCGGACTTCTGCACCCGGTCGACGATCTCCCCGACCTCCAGGTACGGGTCCACCTCGGCCTTGATGCGCTTGAGGTCGCCCTCGCGCTCCAGCGCCCTGAGCAGGGAACGAAGATCGTCGTAAGCCATGCGGTCAAGTATCCCCGAGGGGCTACCCTGGCCCCGTACCTGGGGCCTGTCGTCGTGGCCCCGCCCCCTCTGTGCTGGAGAGACCCCATGCTGCGGGTACTGATGTTCCTGGTGCCGCTGGCGCTGAGCGTCTACGCGTTCATCGACTGCATCAGCACGAAGGACGACGACATCCGTCACATGCCCAAGCCGCTGTGGGCGATCCTCGTCCTGCTGTTCCCGCTCGTCGGTTCGATCTCGTGGCTCGTCGCGGGCAAGAGGCGCAGCCCCGCCGCCGAGGGCTGGTCCGGTGTCCGCGGCGGCCGCCCGCAGCAGCGGCAGTGGATCGCCCCGGACGACAACCCCGAGTTCCTGAAGTCGCTCGACGACAGCGAGAAGGACGACAAGGGCAAGCCCGACGACGGCCAGGGCCCCACCCCCTAGGTTCAGCCCGGATCAGAGCGGGGAACCTCACCGCGGGCGGAAGGAGGCTCCATGACGAGGTCGGCCCCCCTGGACGAGGCGACCGCCCGCGCCTGGCTCGCCGGCGCCGTCGAGGAGGCGCGCGCCGGGCTCGCCGAGGGCGGCATCCCGATCGGCGCCGCGCTCCACGGCCCCGACGGGACGCTGCTCGGCCGCGGCCGCAACCGTCGCGTGCAGGACGACGATCCCTCGACGCACGCGGAGACGGCGGCGTTCCGCGCGGCGGGACGGCAGCGGACGTACCGCGGGACGACGATGGTCACGACGCTCTCGCCGTGCTGGTACTGCTCCGGCCTGGTCCGCCAGTTCGGCATCTCGCGGGTCGTGATCGGCGAGGCGGTCACCTTCCACGGCGGCCACGACTGGCTCGCCGCGCAGGGCGTGGAGATCGTGCTCCTGGACGACCCCGAGTGCGTCGCGATGATGCGCGGTTTCATCGCGGAGAACCCGGCGCTGTGGAACGAGGACATCGGCGCGTGAGGGCGGGGCCCGCCGTGTCCCGGCCGGCCTTACGGCCCCCGCCCCTCCTGCTGGATCAGCTGTTCGAAGCGGGCGCGCCAGCGGGACTCCGTCTCGCCCTCGCCCTGGAACTCGTGGGTGAAGCGCAGGGCGGTGCCGCCCGCGTCGTCGTGCTCCAGGTGGAAACGCATCCGGCCGCCGCTCTCCACCGTGTACTCGGCGACCCGCTCCACGTCCCAGGCGGTGACCTGTCCGGCACCCAGGCCGGGCAGGCCGATCACGCCGCCCAGCCGGGGTTCGAGGACGTCGACGGCGCCGAACCAGCCGCAGAGGCCCTCCGCGGTGGCGAGGGCGGGCCAGACCGTCTCCAGGGGCCGCGGGAGCCGCACCAGGAAATGCAGGATGTGCGTGTTCCCGTGAGTCTGGCTGGAGCCCTGTTCGATGGAACCGGTCATGACACCAGGGTGACCCCCCGGAACCGCTTCCGCACGGTCACGGCGTGCGGCCGGCCCGTCCCGCCGGCCGCGGGGGCTCAGAACCCGGCCGACCGGAGCACGCCCAGGCCGACGTCGGCGTAGGAGTGCTTGCCGGAGACGAAGATGTTGACGCCGTAGTAGTTGAACAGCCAGCAGCCGAAGGCGACCAGTGCGAGGTAGGCGGCCTTGCGGCCCTTCCAGCCGGCGGTGGCGCGGGCGTGCAGGTAGCCGGCGTAGGCGACCCAGGTGATGAAGGACCAGGTCTCCTTGGGGTCCCAGCCCCAGTAGCGGCCCCAGGCGTCGCCCGCCCAGATCGCGCCCGCGATGATCGTGAACGTCCACAGCGGGAAGACGGCCGCGTTGACGCGGTAGGCGAACTTGTCGAGGGTGGCCGCGGCGGGCAGCCGGTCGAGGACCGAGTTGGCGAGCTTGCCGGGCGTGCCGCCGCCCGCCAGCTTGTTCTCGTAGGAGTCCTTGAAGAGGTACAGGATCGTGGAGACCGCGCCGACGTAGAACACCGCGCCGCAGAAGATCGCGGTGGAGACGTGGATGTACAGCCAGTACGAGTGCAGGGCGGGCACCAGCTGGTCGCTCGCCGTGTACAGGACGGTGACCGCGAGGCCCAGGTCGAGCAGGACCGAGGTGATCAGGAACAGCCCGAGCCAGCGCACGTTCTTCCGCAGCGCCAGCAGCGCCAGGTACACGCCGACGGCCACCGTGGAGAAGGTGATGTTGAACTCGTACATGTTGCCCCACGGCGCCCGCTGCACCGAGAGCGCGCGGGCGAGCACGCCGCCGAACTCGATCAGGAAGGCCAGCACCGTGAGGGAGACGGCGATCCGGCCGTAGAGGTCGCCCTGCTCGTCGCCGCCGTGCGCGCCCGGCCCGTCGGGCACCTCGCGGGCGCCGGCCGCGGCCCGCACCACGACCTTCGGCCGCTCCAGCACGGCGGTGCCGCCGGCCTTCCTGACGGTGACGGCGGGGGCCGCCTTCCCGGCCGGGGCCCGGTCGGTGAGCGCGGCGGCGGTGCGGCCGACCTTGCTGCGGCCGCCGAAGGTCCATTCGGCGATGTACGCGAAGAAGGCCAGGGTGTAGACGGCCATCGCGGAGTAGATCAGCGTGTTGCTGATGTTCGCGAGGTTCTCGTTGGTGGCGGCGGCGAGGTTCACCGCGCCGGCGAGATCGGTTGCGGCGGCGAGAGTCACTTCTCAGACCCTTCGGCAGGTACGGCTCGGGAATCGGGGGTGTCGGGATCTTCGGGGGTGTCGGGGCCTTCGGGCGCTCCGGGGGCCCGGTCGTACAGGATCCCGGCGAGGTCGCCCAGTTCCTCGGGCACCTTCGCGGACTCGCTGCGGCCGAGGCCGGCCATCTCGACGACCGTGACGCCGTCGGCGCCCCGCACCGCCCGCACCCACACGCGGCGGCGCTGGATGAACAGGGAGCCGGCCAGGCCGAGGATCGCGGCGACCGCGCCGGCCAGCGCCCAGCCGCTGCCGGGCTGCCGGGTGACCTGGAAGTTGGCCCATTCCTTGGTGCCGTCGTAGGTGATCGAGCCGGCGCCGTCCGGGAGGGTCAGGGTCTCGCCGGGCTTGAGGTTGTCCCGCAGCTGGAGGTCCCTGGCGTCCGTGAACGGCTTCATGTTCCGCTTGTCGAGCTGGTAGACGCTCTGCGGGATGCCCGAGTTGACGCCGAGGTCGCCGTGGTACGGCTCCAGGTTCAGCACCGGGTTCAGCAGTGCCGGGAAGGCGGAGGAGACCTCGTTGCCCTCGGCGTAGCTGGGGAGGAGGAAGGCCTGGAAGGCGAGCTGTTCCTTGACGCCCTTGGCGTCGCGGTAGCCGTCGTACACCTTGACCACGCCGGAGGAGGTGACGTTGGAGTCGAGCGGCAGCAGCGGTACGGCGTCGTGGTAGACCACGTTGCCCTTGCCGTCCCGGACGGTGACGACGGGGGCGTACCCGTGGGCGGTGAGGTAGACCTTCGAGCCGCCGATCTCCAGCGGGTGGTTCACCTTGACCGTGGTCTTCCTCTCCTTGCCGTAGGCGCCCTCGGAGTAGGTGATGGCGGCCTGGTAGGTGCGCGGAGTGCCCTTGTTGGGCCCGGAGACCTCGTAGGTGCCGGTGAAGTCCTTCAGGGTGAAGCTGAACGGCTCCAGGTCGTCGGCGTCGAAGAGGGTGCCGGACTTGAAGTCGTCGTACTGGGTGAGGGTGTTGGAGAAACCGTCGCCCTCCAGGACCAGCTTGTTGCCCTCCATCTTGAACAGCTGGCCCCAGGCGAAGGACGTCAGCATCACGATGAGGGCGATGTGGAAGGCGAGGTTGCCGACCTCACGCAGGTAGCCCTTCTCGGCGGCGACCGCGTCCCCGACGAGGTGCGCGCGGAAACGGCGCTTCCCCAGCAGCGCGAGCGCGGCCTCCCGCACCTGCTCCGGCTCGGCGTCCGTGCGCCACGTCGTGTACGCGGGCAGCCGGGTCAGTCGCTTGGGCGCGCCCGGCGGGCGGCCGCGCAGCTGGCCCACGAACTGCCAGGTGCGGGGCACGATGCAGCCGATGAGGGAGACGAACAGCAGGATGTAGACGGCGGAGAACCACACCGAGCTGTAGACGTGGAAGAGGCCGAGCCGGTCGTAGAGCGGCGCCAGGGTGGGGTGGTTCTTCTCGAAGTCGGCGACCTTCGTGGCGTCGGTGCCGGTCTGCGGGATCAGCGAGCCGGGGATCGCGCCGAGCGCCAGCAGCAGGAGCAGCAGCAGGGCGACCCGCATCGAGGTCAGCTGCCGCCAGAACCAGCGGGCCCAGCCGACGGCGCCCATGGCGGGGACGCCCGCGAGCGAGTCGGTGGGCGCGGTGGACAGCTGGGAGCCGGCCGCGCCGAGGTCCTGGTCCTGCGGTGCGGTGGCGTCCACGGGTTCGCCGGCGGTGGTCTTGCTCATCGATCAGATCCCCACAGTGAAGCCGGTGGACCAGGACTGGAGGTCCTGCACCAGGTGGTCCCAGGCGCCGGTCAGCAGCAGCAGACCGGTCACGATCATCATCGAGCCGCCGGTCCGCATCACCCACACATAGTGCCGTTTGACCCAGGCGAAGGCGCCGAGTGCCTTGCGGAAGGCGACCGCGGCGAGCACGAAGGGCACCCCGAGGCCGAGGCAGTAGGCGACGGTGAGCAGGGCGCCGCGGCCCGCGCTGCCCTGCTGGGAGGAGAGCGTCAGCACGGACGCCAGGGTCGGGCCGATGCACGGCGTCCAGCCGATGCCGAACAGCGCGCCGAGCAGCGGGGCGCCGACGAGCCCGGCCACCGGCCGCCGGTGGAAGCGGAACTCGCGCTGGGTCATCCAGGGCATCAGCCCCATGAAGAAGACGCCCATGAGGATCATGAGCACGCCCAGCACCTTGGACAGGACGCCCTTGTTGGCCTGGAGCGTGTCGCCGAAGTAGCCGAACAGGGCGCCGCTGGAGACGAACACGGCCGTGAAGCCGGCCACGAAGAGGGAGGCGCCGGCGACCATCCGGCCGCGCCGGGCCTCGGCCAGGTCGGTGCCGGCGACGCCGGTGACGTACGACAGGTAGCCGGGGACGAGCGGCAGGACGCACGGGGAGAAGAAGGAGACGAGTCCGCCGAGCAGCGCGACGGGCAGGGCGACCAGCAGGGCGCCGCTCAGTACCGTCTGGTTCGGATCGGTCACCGCGGCGAGCATCGTGACGGTGCTCACGTCATTTCTCCGCGAGGACCGGGTCGATCATCGCGCGCAGCTTCTCCTCGCTGAGGGCGGCCAGCGAGCGGGCCGCGATCTTCCCGTCCCGGTCGAGGACGAGCGTGGAGGGGATCGCCTGCGGGTTGAGCGTGCCCTTCTCGAAGCGGAGCATCAGCTTGCCGGTCGGGTCGTACAGGCTGGGGTAGGTGATGCCCTGCTCCTTCTCGAAGGCGAGGGCGTTGGAGGTGCTGGTGTCACGGGTGTTGATGCCGACGAACTGCACGCCCCGGGCCTTCAGGTCGGTGGAGACCTTCCGGAAGTTGGGTGCCTCGGCGCGGCAGGGCGCGCACCAGGATCCCCACACGTTCAGGACGACGACGCTGCCCTTGTAGGAGGCGACGTCGAGCTGCTTGCCGTCGACGGTCTTGCCCGACAGGTCGGGGGCGGCGGTGCGCTCGCCCTTCTCGACGGTCGAGATGCCGTTCTTGCCCATGACGAAGTTGGTGTCGCCGCCCCCTCCGGAGGTGCCTCCGGAGGTGCACGCGGACAACAGCAGCGCCGTGGCGGCTGCGACGGCGACAGACAGGGGGGTGCGACTGGCGGCACTCATGTGAAAAGTTTCGCATGCCCGTTCTGGGGATCTTGCGCACCCCCCTTGCGGGGGGAAACCCGCATTTCAGGCAGCGGATCCGGTGCCCGTCGGGGTGCCGGTGGCGGCGGTGGGGGCCGCCGCGAGGAACTCCTTCCAGCCGCCGGCCGGCTCCTGGCCGACGTCCAGCGTGCGCAGCTTGGCGAGCACCTCCGGCCTCTGCACGTCGATCCAGTCGACGAACTGCCGGAAGGAGACCATGCGCACGTCCCCGCCCTTCTCCTTCTCGCGCGCGATGTGCTTGAACGCCTCCTCGACGGCGTCCATGTAGATGCCGCCGTTCCACTGCTCGAAGTGGTTGCCCACGAAGAAGGGCGCGCGGTTCGTCTCGTACGCCCGCTTGAATCCCTGTATGTACGCCTGGGCAGACTGCTGCCGCCAGCCCGGGTAGTTGTGGCTGGGCGCCTTGGTCGAGTTGACCGACTGGTTGGCGAGCATGTTGTAGTCCATCGACAGGACCTCGAAACCGCGGCCGGGGAAAGGTATCTGCTGCAGCGGCAGGTCCCACATGCCCTGCTTCTTGTCGGGCCAGACCTGACGGCCGCCCGGCGAGGAGGCGTCGTAGCGCCAGCCGAGGGAGCGGGCGGTGGGCAGCAGGTTGCCCTGGCCGAGGAGGCAGGGCGTGCGGCCGCCGACGAGTTCCTTGTCGTAGTCGAAGGGGAGCGCGGGCAGGTCGGTCCACCCGGTGTTGGTGCGCCACTGCTTCACGAACGACTTGGCCTGGTCGATCTCGTCGCGCCACTGGCGCCCGGTCCAGTTGCCGACCGACCCGGAGCCGGCGCAGAAGTGCCCGTTGAAGTGGGTGCCGATCTCGTGCCCCTCCAGCCAGGCGCGGCGCACGTTGATCAGCGTCGCCTTGACGTGGTCGTCGGTGAGGTAGCCGATGTCCGAGGCGCCGCGGGGGTTGTTGGGCGGGTCGTAGAGCCGCTTCTTCGACTCGGGCAGCAGGTAGAGCCCGGAGAGGAAGAAGGTCATCGCCGCGCCGTGCTCCTTGGCCAGGTCCAGGAAGCGCGGGAAGAGGCCGTTGCCGACCTCGCCCGCCCCGTCCCAGGAGAAGACGACGAACTGCGGCGGTTCCTGGCCCGGCTCCAGCGGCTCGGGCGCGGCCGGCTGGTGCGGCTGCTTCCCGGTGAAGGAGGTGGAGCCGTCCCCGAGGGGACGGACGGTGACGGTGGGCTTCGGGGAGGCCGAACCGCCCTTGCCCGCCCCGCCGGAACCGCCGCCGGGGCCCGGGTCGTCCGACGACGTGAGGCCGCAGCCCGCGAGTCCGGCGGCGGCCGCGGCCCCCGCACCCAGTCCTAGTGCTCCCCTGCGGGTGAGAGCGCGCATGGCATCCCCGTTCGTCGCGTACTCCGGTGGTCACCCACTCAGAGGACACGTCGAACGGGGAGGTTCCGCTCATGTGTGCGTATTCCGTAACAGTGATCGAGGGATCACCGGCGACGGCGACCGGGGGACCACCGGCTCACGCCCCGAAGGCCTTGCCCTTCCCCTTCACCGGCTTGGCGCCGGCCAGCAGGTGGGGCGGCACCAGGTCGCGGGCGGGCTCGGAGTAGCCGACGGACACGATCGTGTCGCCCCGGTACGTGAACGACGTCAGCGAGGCGAGCGTGCACTGCCGCTTGCGCGGGTCGTGCCACAGCCGCCGCCGCTCGACGTAGGACCGCACGATCCAGATCGGCAGCTGGTGGCTGACCAGCACCGCCTCGTGCCCGCGGGCCCTGTCCTTCGCCGCGTCCAGCGCGCCCATCATGCGCACCACCTGGTCGACGTACGGCTCGCCCCAGGACGGCTTGAACGGGTTGTAGACGTGCCGCCAGTTCTCCGGCCGGCGCAGCGCCCCGTCGCCGACGCCGAAGGTCTTGCCCTGGAAGACGTTGCCTGCCTCGATGAGTCGCGCGTCGGTGCCGACGTCGAGCCCGTGCGCCTTGGCGATGGGGCCCGCCGTCTCCTGCGCCCGCTCCAGCGGGGAGGCGCAGACGTACGTCACGTCGCGGGGGGCGAGGTGTTCTCCGACCCGGTCGGCCATCCGCCGGCCCAGGTCGGAGAGGTGGTAGCCGGCGAGGCGGCCGTAGAGGATGCCGTCCGGGTTCTCGACCTCGCCGTGCCGCATCAGGTGGACGACCGTCAGGTCCTTGCTGTCGTCGGTGCTCACGCGCGGGCCTCCGCAGCCGCTCGGGCCGCCGCCGGAAGGGCGTCGGCGATGCGCTGGAGGGCCCGTTCGTCGTGGGCCGTGGACACGAACCAGGACTCGTAGGACGAGGGCGGCAGGTAGACGCCGTTCGCCAGCAGCGAGTGGAAGAAGGCGGTGAAGCGGAACGACTCCTGCGCCTTGGCGTCCTCGTAGTTGCGGACGGGCCGGTCCGTGAAGAAGACGGAGAACATGTTGGAGGCGCTCTGGAGCGTGTGCGCGACGCTCTCCTTGGACAGGGCCTCCGACACCAGCGTCCGGATCTGCTCGGAGACGGCGTCGAGCTTCGTGTACGCGGCGTCGTCGAGGAGCCGGAGCTGGGCGATGCCGGCGGCGGTGGCGACCGGGTTCCCGGAGAGGGTGCCGGCCTGGTAGACGGGCCCGGCGGGCGCGAGGTGCGCCATCACGTCGGCACGGCCGCCGAACGCCGCGGCCGGGAAGCCGCCGCCCATGACCTTGCCGAAGGTCATCAGGTCGGGCTTGACCCCGTCGATCCCGAACCATCCGGCCCGGCTGGTCCTGAACCCGGTCATGACCTCGTCGGAGATGTAGAGGGCGCCGTTGGTCTGGCAGGCGTCCTTGAGCCCCTGGTTGAACCCGGGCAGCGGCGGGACGACGCCCATGTTGCCCGGCGAGGCCTCGGTGATGACGCAGGCGATCTCACCGGGGTGCCGGTGGAAGGCCTCCTGCACGGCCTCCAGGTCGTTGTACGGCAGGACGATGGTGTCGCCGGCCTGGGCGCCGGTGACGCCGGGCGTGTCCGGCAGGGCGAAGGTGGCGACGCCGGAGCCGGCCGCGGCGAGCAGCGAGTCCACGTGACCGTGGTAGCAGCCGGCGAACTTGATCACCTTGGAACGCCGGGTGAAGCCGCGGGCGAGCCGGATGGCGGACATCGTGGCCTCCGTCCCGCTGGAGACCAGCCGCACCTGCTCGACGGGCTCGACCCGCGCGACGATCTCCTCGGCCAGCGTGACCTCGCCCTCACCGGGCGTACCGAAGGACGTACCGCGCGAGACGGCGTCCTGGACGGCGGCGATCACCTCGGGGTGCGAGTGCCCGAGGATCATGGGGCCCCAGGAGCAGACGAGGTCGACGTACTCCCGGCCGTCGACGTCCGTCAGGTACGGGCCGGTGCCGGACGCCATGAACCGGGGCGTGCCGCCGACGGCGCGGAAAGCGCGCACCGGGGAGTTCACGCCGCCCGGTGTGACGACGGCCGCACGGTCGAACAGTGCCTGTGAGACAGGCGCTTCGTATGAATAGGGCAGTTCGCTCATGACCTGCGACTTCTCCGACTTCTCGGACTCCGGTTGGCAGTGACCTCCTCAGGGTAGGCCAGCGGCGCCGGAGGGCCGCGGGGCGTGTGCCGTGCCCGCACGGACCGGACGGGCCGCTTCTGCGACCTTCTTCATCTGCGAAACTGAAACGGACTGAGCCTGATAGACGTAGCTCACAACGACGGCGTGTCGAGGGGCTGCGAAGATCCTGCGGACAGGTGTTTCACCGCACGTTTCGGCGTGCGGCCGTGGGGGAGGTCACTGACACGATGATCGGGTTGCGCGGCGGGGCCTGCGCGTCCTAGAAAAGCAGTCGGGTGGAGATATGCATCGCGGTGGCGGACTGGGCGAGGGGACTGATGACCGGGGTCCTCGACGTGCCCGGCGGGGAAGGCACCGACGCGACGCGGAGGAAGCCGACGAAGCACGCCGGACGCAGGGCGTCCCGGGTGTGCCCGAGGTACCGAGTGAGTCCGAGCGGCTCGACCGTACGGTCGACCGGCTCCGGGCGAGGAGCGGGAATGGTGGTCGGGTGGGGGTGACGTACAAGTACTTCGGCGCACCGGACGGCGCGACCGCGGCCCGGGTCCCGATCTCGATGCGCCCCGAGGAGCTCGGCGGCGACGAACTCGGCATGAACGGCATGTTCACCAAGATCAAGCCGGAGACGATGGCCGCGATGGTCCTCACCGGCATCGAGGGCGTCCCCCTGCACAAGGTGCCCCCGCTGGAACTCGTCGTCCTGCACCCCGACTACGCCGTCGTCAAGCTCCCCATGACGGTCGTCGACCCCCTCCGCGACATCGGCGAGGAAGCGGTCGGCGCGGCGGCCTTCATCTGGTCGACGGTCCCGGACCGGGGCGGCCCGCGGGACGCGTTCAACGTGTACCAGTTGCTGCACGAGTGGCAGGACTTCAGCCACCGGCTGCACGAGGCGGGGCACCAGCCGTACTGCCTGGTGTGGCCCTGAGCCGGGGTTTCGTGGTGCCGGGCGGGGCTTTCGGGTCCCGCCCCGCTATCTGCGGGCGGAGGTATCCGACTGCCGTGTCACGTCGAGGGCACATGAGCTGAGACCCGGGACACCCGCGTGCGCCTCTGCGGTCCTCTGAACGCCGGGCGATACTCAGCGAGAGCGGCGTCTCACCCCTGCCCACCGCCGCGAGCACACCGGCACTGATCACAACCGCGCGGACACCCTGGGGGCAAGCAGTTCCAGCACTTCCTCCCAGCGGTAGCGATCGGCCCCGCCACCGGCCTTCGGGCGGTGAGGCTCGTAGGAACCGATCAGGACGCCCATCTCGCGCAACCGCTCCAAGCTCTGGCTGTAGGCCGGGTGGGCGGCCTGGGCGGAGTTCAGGTAAGGCAGCACGGCGACCGGCACCCCCATGGCGGGCGCCTCGCACAGGATGCCCAGCGCGAGGTTGTCGGAGATCCCGGCGGCCCACTTGTTGACCGTGTTGAAGGTGGCCGGGGCGACCGCGATCGCATCCGCAGGCCGGCTCGGGCGTGGCTCACCCGGTGACCGCCAGGCCGAGCGGATGGGGCGGCCGGTCTGGGCCTCGACCGCCTCGGCATCAAGGAAGCCGACTCCTTGCGGGGTGGCTACGACGCCGACGTCCCAGTGCCGTTCCTGTGCTGCCGTGATCAGCCGGCCGACGTCGGCGGCGACCCCGGCCGCGCAGACCACGATCTGGAGGAACGGCTTGTCGTGCTGGTCACTCACGCGGGCACTCCCAGTTGGCGGCTGAAGTGGTGGAGCTCGGGCAGCGCCCGGCGAGAACTGCTCGACGTTCAGGAACAGCGCCCCGTTCTACGCCTCGTGCAGTAGCGGCTCAGCCACGCCCAGGCTTCAAGGAAACGCGGCTCCTGGTCGGGCAGCCAGTCGGTTCGCCAGCGCCCCGGGCCCGATCTTGCTCAGGGCCCAGAGGCTGCTGGTCCATCGGCTCCACTGCCAGAGCGGGTCATCCGCATCCACAGAGATGTGGAAAGGCAGCACGGGGATGCCATTGGCATCGAAGGGACCCACATCGAGGTAACGCAAGCCACCGGAGCCGCACAGATAGTGGGTGCTGCCGGTGGCGGCGGCGAGGTCGGCAAGGCGCTCGGACCGGTTTTGGCGGCTCGGGATCTCGCTGCTGTCCAGCACTTCCCCCGACCAGCCAAGAGCCGTGAGCAGGGCAATCGTCGATGTTTTCGCGACGCCTGCCACGCATTCTGAGGTGTCGAGTGTGTCCAGGACCGCCTCCAGGACTTCACGCACGGCACCCCAGTGGCGGCTACGGCCGTAATACTGGCGCACGAGCAGTTCGACCGTCCGGCGCGAACGGCAGGGGTCAACAAGCCGCGCCTGGCTGATCAGTGTCGGGCGTCCATGTGGAAGGTGCGTCGGGAGGGTGAGCCACTGCGGCCGACCAGGATCGTCCAAGGCGGCCAATCGGGCGCGGTGCTGGAAATCACGCCGGGCGAACTGCACGTCGGTCAGGACGATCCACCGGTCGGCGACGAAGAGCTTCGCCAACGTGGACAGCCGTGGGAACAGGTTCGGTTGGTGGATCGCGCACACCCCGCCCGACGAGCTGACACGGGATAGCTCAGGTGCTGATGAGGCGGCTGTCGAAGCCGGCGCCCAGGAGGCGCTCGTACGCGTCATACACATCCCCCGGTACGTGCTGCTCGACGGCGAAGCCGAGCTTCGGGTACTCGATCACCCTTTGCAGGTCGCCGACAAGCATGTCGACGACGAGCTTCTCGTCGCCGATGGACTTGATGTAGTCGTCCAGTTCCAGCGGCTCCGAGGCACAGACGACCTCTGCCTCGGGCCACAGCTTGCGGCAGGTCGCGTACGAACGGCGCTCCATGTACGGCTTGGAGATCAGCAGCAGCGACTCGACAGCGATGCCAGCCTCGGCCAGCAGCTCACGGGAGAAGGTGAGGTTCTGGCCGGTGTTGGCCGCCTTCGGCTCGACCAGGATTGCTTCGTCCGGAACGCCCAGGCTCAAGGCATGCTCGCGATAGTGGACGGCCTCGCCGCGCGGGAAGCGGGCGCGGGTGGTGGGGCTGTTGCCGCCGCTGAAGACCACGACCGGGAAGAGGCCGGCACGGTAGAGGTCGGCGGCTGTGGTGGCCACGCCCAGGTCGTGGCTGCCGAGGCCGATCGCCGCCGAGCAGGGCCGCTGCTCGTGGCCCATCTGGTGGTAGTTCCAGATCAACGTCGCGTCGTGGAACTGCTCGTCGGTGATCTGGCGCTGCTCGTGCTGCGGCACTGGCACTCCCTGGCTCATCCCTGCTGGCCTCTTCGGATGCCCTCGATGCTGCGCAGCTGGTGGCTCAGCCCGTACTGCAGAGCCACCTGCGCCGCCTGATCGAGGACGGACAGCCCATCATTCCGGGTCGCCGCGTCCGACAGAAGGATGTGCCCGTAGGCGGTGTCCAGCCGCACCCGCTGCATCGGGGAGTCGACCGTGCCGGTGGTGCGCGCGATGTCGATGTAGTGCAGGGCCTGCTTCAGGTCGCCGGCGCCTCGGTGAGCCAGGGCCAGCTTTTGGTGGGCAACCGACCAGTCCTCCGGCTCGCCCAGGTCCTCGAAAGCATGGGTGGCGTCGGCCATGGCGCCAGTGGCGTACTCGTTGTTGCCCTCCTTGCTCAGCGCCGTACCCACCCAGAGCCGGGCCCTGGCACGATCGCGGGAGCTCAAACGCTCATCCCTGGCGAGGAGTTCGTACTGGCGGGCGGAGGCTTCCAGCTGGCCGGACATCTCCTGGACGACGGCGAGGGAGAGCTCGATCTGGGCCACCCGGCGAGGAATGTCGAGCTCGGTGAACATGCCGCGGGCGGTCAGGTAGGAGTGCCGGGCGGAGAGCGGACCGAGGATCGCGCCCTGGTCACGTTGGAGATCACCGAGAAGCACGAGGGAACGGCCGTAGAGGTAAAGGCCCTTGTCATCCAGGTGATGC
Organism: Streptomyces sp. NPDC017202; assembly: GCF_044331705.1. Classification (NCBI taxonomy): domain Bacteria; kingdom Bacillati; phylum Actinomycetota; class Actinomycetes; order Kitasatosporales; family Streptomycetaceae; genus Streptomyces; species Streptomyces sp. NPDC017202. The sequence continues at coordinate 295,874 of NZ_JBIRNP010000006.1, forward strand.
GGGTCGTGGCGAGTCAGCCAGCGGTTCAACAGTGAGGTGGCAAAGGGGAAGTTCTGGCGGCTGACACAGACCACAGCCCGCTCGATGTCCTCGGTCCAGGTCTCGTAGTCCGCCGGCCGCGCGCTCTTCCTGTCGGGGAAGATCAGCGCCTCGAACCTGGCCTGAGCAGCAGAGGCCGAGCGGGCCAGTGCCGTGTCGAGGATGGCCTGGGTATCCGGGCGGGGGCGGGTTGCGGTACCGAGGCTCTCCCACTTGGCGACCGTGCGCAGTGCGACACCGAGGTGCTCGGCGAAGGCACGCGTGCTCATACGCAGCGCGGCGCGCAGGGCGCTCGCCTCCCGGCCTGTCCATTGCTGCACGCTGACCACGGATGACCTCCCTCCGTCACGTATGGAAGCACTGTCAGTGACGACTTGGGGCGGGAAGTGCAACGGAAGTACAACAGCAGGTCATTTCGAGGCCGTTCACGAGGGCCGACGCTGTGGGCATGGACGACGACCTCATCACCGAACGCCGCTCCGTCGCTTGCCCCCAGGTCTTCGGCTACCTGCGCCATGTCACCGGCGGTCCGGCCCGCCACGCGGCGCTCGTCGGCTGCCTCACCGAGTACTGCCGACAGCACGAGCTGGCCCTGTCCGGCGTGTTCACCGACCGCGAGGCCACGGTGGGCGTCCGCTCTCCCGCCTTCGTCGGCCTTCTGGACGCCCTCGAATTGCCCGACACGTATGGCGCCGTGGTCCCTGTCCTCAGCCACCTCGGCCCAAAGCGCGTCGTATCCGAGCGGCAGCGGCAGATAACAGCAACCGACACCCGTCTGATCGTGGTTCGCCCCATCAGGCCGACGACGGAACGTGCGCCTCTGATCGGCGTGAGCCCCGACGTCCAGCACCAAGGGGATACGTGATGTCCGTCCGTGAAGCACTGCGCAGCGCACCCATGGTCAACGACGTGCCCGGACTCCGCCTGCTCCAGGTCGGCGACGGCTGGGACCTCGTACGCACCCCCGCAGCGGTCGGCTTCCTGGCCCTGGCACACCTGCGGGCCACGGGCACGGCAATCGGCCCGGTGCTGTACGACGGGCCCAACGAACGCCTCTACTACGCCATCGACACCGGTACCGCCGGAAGTTGGAGCGACTTACCAGTCCGGCATCTCACCACCAACTCATGGCTCGTCGCGCCAGGAGTGGAACAGATCGACGACTGGTTCGGCGGCTGGTGCGAGCTGCCCGACGACGACACCCTTACCGACGCCCACGCCCTCCGTGCCGCACTCCAGCACCCATACGTCGCCACCGCCCTGAAGACGGTTCGATGACCAGCCGCGCAATCATCTGCCACAAGGAGTGGACCCTCCAGCCCGACCGGGAACCCGACGCCGAGCCCACCACGTACGCAATGCAGTGCGCGGTCTGTGGCGAGACCTCACTGCCCGGTACCGACTTCGCCGAACCGCAGAGCTGGGTGTTCACGCACGGTGGCCGCAATCTCTCGCACCATACATACCGGGAGATCATCACCCGCCCATGGAGGGCCTGGTGGAAGCTGTGAACCACCGTGTCGCTGCCCAGGTCGCCCGTCACGCCGGACCACTGCTGATCATGCTCGTGTCCGCCTCGTGCGGCTTCGTGATCGGCGTGGCCGCCTCGGCCGCATGGATCACGCCCTGACCCGCGATTCGCGGGATCCACCGGCCGTTGGCGGCCCACCTGGTCGCCGCCCACCACCAAGCCCGACTAGCCCCTCGTATCCAACCCTTGGAGGTTCCATGATCGAGACGAACGCCGGCGCCCAGAGGCTGACGACCAAGTCAGCTCCGCGGCTCGTGGCCAGCCCGTTTCTCGCCCAATACCTCCTCGTCCAGCCCGGTTGGGCGGCCGGCGTGCGCATCCCGAAGGTCCGCTACGAGGAGCTGCGGACCGCGGGCGCTGAAGGCCGATCCGTCCCGGACTGGCTGGCCGACGCGGCGAGGGATGCGTGGGGGACCGAGCTGCCCTCGTCGCCGGTCGGCGACGTCGTCCTCGTCCGCGAGCGGTCGCGGTACGGGTACGGGTACGGGTACGGCAAGGCGTCGTGGGAGATCAACCTCGGCTGCGACTACGACTGCGAGTTCTGCTACCTCGGGGAGAAGCGGTTCGAGGGTCTGGACTGGGCCGGTAAGCAGACGCTGCTCCAGACACTGAGGGACGCCGGTGTCCTGTGGTTGCAGATCACAGGCGGTGAGGTTCTGATCGACCGCGAGTTCGGCGCGTCGTACGAGTACGCCCACCAGCTCGGGATGATGGTCCAGGTCTCGTCCAATGGCTCCTCGCTGCGGAAGCAGCCGATCCGGGACCTGTTCGCCCGCCACCGGCCGTACCGACTGACCCTGAGCGTCTACGGAGCCACCGCCGAGACGTACGACAAGGTGACGCGGAACCGAGGGGCGTTCGGCCGGTTCCTGAAGGGCCTGGACGCTGCCCGCGAGGACAGGCTGCCGGTCCGCCTGAACGTGATCGTCTCGGACGGTAACGCGCACGAGACAGACGCGATGGTGCGCCTCTCCAAGTCGTACGGCTTCCCTCACCAGGTCTTCACGAACATGTCGCCCACGATCGACGGCGAGGCGAACCCCCTGGCGACGCAGGCACTGGACCATCTCAAGGCCCGTAGCGTCTTCACCGGCTGCAACGCCGGCCACACGTTCTTCCACGTCAACCCGCACGGCATCGCGTCGATCTGCAAGGTCGGACACGACCCGAGCGTGAACCTCATCACCGAGGGCGTCGAAGCCCTCCCCCGACTCGGCGCGGTCGCCGAGTCCCTACAGCTCCGCACCGGTGGATGCTCCGGCTGCACGAAGGTCGGCACGTGCCGCACATGCCGACCGCTGGCCAGGCTCTACCAGGAGGCGGGGGACCGACGAGAGCTCTACTGCCAGCATGGAGGTTACGGATCATGACTCCGCCCACCGCAATCCTTACCCCGCCGCGCGAGCCGGTCATGCTCACCATCGGCCGACGTCCGGCGGACAACCCGATCAGCGCCCTGCCGGTGCCGCTGACCGCCGCGTCGATCAAGGACGACGAGTTCCAGATCATCGCCGACCTGGAGGAGGCTGCCGAGGGCGCCGAGTGCAGCTGCTCGGCCGGTGACGACCAGCCGTACTAGATCCACCAAGGGCGGCGCCCGTGCCGCCCGCTCGTTCCACCCCTTCAGTGCCGTCCCGGCCGTACCCTGGCCGGGGCGGCACTCCCTTGTACCCGAGCACCCCTGAGGAACCGCGCGTGTCCATGTCCCGCATCCCCTTGGAGCAGCTCCCCACTGGCATCCGCCGGGCCATCGCCGACAAGACCGGCGCCGTCCATCAGGCGGCCACCGCGCTGGGCGGCATGAACTCCGGTATCGCCTCCGTCCTGGAGACCGAAAGCGGCAGGGTCTTCGTGAAGGGCATCCCGACCGACCACCCTCAGGTCGGTGCACAGCGCCGCGAGGCGGCGATCGCCCCGCATCTTCCGGCGTCCTGCCCACGCCTGTACTGGCACCTGGAGCTCGATGGCTGGAGCCTTCTCGGCTACGAGGTGGTCGACGGACGCGGCGCCGACCACGCGCCCGGCTCACCCGACCTGCCGCTCGTGGAAGCCGCGCTCACCGAACTACAAGCAGTCACGGCCCCAGCCGACATCGAGATCAAGGACGCTGTCGACCGGTGGGCGGACTACGCCCCGCCGGGGACGTTGCAGTACTTCAGCGGTGACACCCTCCTACACACCGACTTCGCCAGGGATAACGTACTGATCGTCGGCAAAGGGGCCCGGCTCGTCGACTGGGCGTGGCCGACGCGAGGTGCAGCATGGATCGACCCGGGCGCCCTGGCGCTGCGACTCATGGACTCCGGCCACCCGGTGAAGGAGGCGATCGCCTTCGCGGGCCGCTTCCCGTCATGGCGGGACGCCGAACCGGAAGCCCTCGCGGCGTTCGGCGCGGCCACCGCGGCACTGTGGCGGGAAATCGCCGCGGAGGACGGGACGCCGTGGAAGCAGGGGATGGCGGAACAGGCGGTGACGCTCGGGCATATCCTCGGCGAGGGGCTGTAGGTCTCCTCGTTCCCGGGTCGGCACCCAGATGGCTTGTATCACCAGTCCGGAACGCTGCACTAGCGCTCGGCGTAATGCAGGAACTGCCAGCCCAACATGCCTAAAGCAAGCGTCTGCACGATGGAGACGATCAGGAGCAAAGGGTCGACGGCGCGAGAGCTCCAGAATGCGATCAGGCAGGTCATCGGCAATGCCAGGTACGTGAAATGATCGACAGCGGTTTGCAGGCGCTTGCGCGTGGTGCGGCTCGTGTCCTCACGGTGGTAGATCTCCCAGCCGAACACAGCGCCACGGGCCCCACTGAGCTCGGCCAACCGAGGCCCGAGTTGCTCGCGGATGTAGCGGCCGATCGCCGAGATCTTCTCGTCGTTGACCACGTAGGTCCAGCCCAGGACCAGGCAGATCACGGGAACGGCGAGCAACAGTTGGGCGCGCCTGTTCTGGACGGTGATCGCCAGGACCGCGGTTGAAGCGGCGAGCGTGAAGTAGAGCAGGTTGTCGCGGAATCCAATCCGAGCCTTCTGCTCCTCCTTGATACGGTCATACTCAGCCAGCAGCAGTTTACTCTCGGTGACGTCCTCGGGGGCGGCCACGGAATCCACCTTTCGAAAGAACGAGCAGGGATCGAATCTACATTCAATCGCCTTGCCTCTGAACAGAGTTGTCCGACCCTAGAGTTACGCTGTTGATTAACGCCCCATGCGTATCAGTGCAGGACTGCACGGTCGCTCGGGCTCGGGCTCGGGTAGGAAATCCGGTCTTCGTGAGGTGCTACGTGCGTTCATCCAGCGGAAAGATCGTTGTCTTCACCGCGCTGCCGCTGGAGTACCGAGCCGTGCGGGCGCAGGTACCAAACCCACAGCGGATCGACCACGAGGCGGGGACGATTTTCGAGTGTGGCCGGATCCCGGGAACCAGCTGGGAGGTCTACCTCGCTCAGGTCGGCCAGGGGAACCAGGGCGCAGCCATTCTCACTGAGCGCGCCATCCGCATGATCGGACCGGATGCCGTTTTCTTCACGGGCATCGCTGGCGGCATGAAGCACGGCATTGCACTGGGCGACGTCGTCGTCGCGACCCGGGTCTTCGCCTACCACGGGGGAAAGCAGGAAGGCACATTCAAGACCCGGCCCGAGACGTGGCCGGCATCGCACCGCCTTGAACAGGCAGCTCGCTTCGCCGTGTTGGACCCGCACTGGGCACAGGCCCTACCGTCAGGGGACAAGGAGACCCCCGAAGTCCACTTCAAACCGATCGCCGCCGGCGAGGTGGTGGTGAACGCCCGGGCGTCTGCGCTGCAGGAGCTTCTAGACGAGTACTACAACGGCGTCGCCGCAATCGAGACGGAAGGAGCAGGCTTCGCAGGCGCCGCGTCCATGGCCGACCAGGTTCCGGCTCTGGTCATCCGTGGAATCAGTGACCGGGCTGACGGCAGCAAGCAGCACACAGATACGGGCGGCTTCCAGCTCATCGCCGCCGACAACGCCGCAGCCCTGACCATCGCCGTCATCAAGGCCCTGGCCTCCCCCGGAGCAGTCGATGCCAAGCCGCCGTCTCCACACCCCGACACCGTCGACACCCCGATCATCGCCAGCGCACTCATCGGGCAGCAGCTCAAGGAACCGCTGCCGGTCTCCTGGCGCAAAGAGCTGCTACCGCTGGGGTACAGCGAGACCGCCACGATGGAAGTACACCTGATCCCGGAGGACAGCCCTCGGCTGCCCATGCGCCAGATGAATCAGTTGAAGGACGACCTCGTGTCCCGGGGGCGATCGGAGGCGTTTTTCACAGCCACCGAAGAAGTGTCCAGCATCCTCGAAGCCGACTTCGCCGCTGCGTATGTCCGCGATCCGAGGCACGGTCGCAGCGTCGGTCTGGCGATTACTCAGTCAGGCCAGCGAACCTGCTGGGAGTCACTGCCCCGATCCACCAGCCTGCACATGCCGGTGCTGGACCCAGGGCACACCCAAGAACGCGTTGCTGACCTGCTCCGGTTCCTGCTGCGCCTCCACGATGCCCCGCGAACCCGATTCGCCCCGCCTTGGCTCTCGATCCCGCCGAGATCCTGACCGTGATGAGCTTGGACGCCGCCAGAATGTCCACCCGTGCGGTCCTGGCACGCAACGGACGCGGCGGCCCGGTGCAGATCATGCCCAATGAGGTCTGGGACGCCGCGACTATCGGCGCCGCGGTGCCGACGATCGCCGAAGAACTCACCCTGAGGCTCATGCACCACTTCCGAAGCCCGCACGGTCTCCGGCAGTTCTGACTTGTGCATCCTGAATGGTATACGGCAGTCATGGTTTAGGGTGCTTGCACCCTCTTTCTGCAACACTCCGCTACCAGAGTGACGCCGAAACCACGCGGCTCCCGGCAGGGCACATCCAGGGCACATGAGCCTGGGAAACGGCGTTGACCAGTGAGAACTGCGGAGACAAGTTTCCCCAGGTCAACGCACATTTCCCTGTGCAACCCCAGGCCGGTGACGGCGCGTCAGTGGTGGGGGCCGTGCCGGCCCAGGGTGTCGACGGGGGTCGCGCCGGGGCGGGTCCACTGCGGCACGGGGCGGCTGGTCGGGCCCCAGGTGGCGTTCCCGTCCGCGTCCGTGCGCCAGGACCAGCAGGCGTCGCGTCCCTCGGGCCGGCCCTCGGGGTTGTCCTCCCACGCCTCGCCGCGGCCGTGGGGCGTCATGTCGAGCAGCCCCAGGGACGCGTTGACCCGCTCGTTGCCCCGGCCCGTCGTGGAGTAGGTGAGGAACGTGCGGTCGCCGTCGCGCAGGAAGCAGGCCAGGTGCCCCATCGGGCCGCCGACCGGCGCGTCGACGCCGCGCACCGAGTACCAGGGCTGGGTGTAGCCCATGAACGCGACGTAGGGGGCGACCTCCTCCCACCGGCCCGTGGTCAGGACGGCGAACGAGACGCCGCGGGCGTTGAGGTAGACCGCGTCCTTCAGGTGCCAGACGGTGGTGGTGCAGCCCTCGCACTGTCCCTGGTGCGGCGCGCCGTCGTACCACATGTGCTGGTAGGCGACGAGTTCCTCGCGGCCCTGGAAGAGGTCCAGGAACGGGACCGGGCCGTCGGCCCCGACGACCTCGGCCGTCCCGTCGAACTCCACCATCGGCAGCCGGCGGCGGGCCGCGGCGATGGCGTCGCCCTCGCGGGTGTGGGCCTTCTCGCGGACCAGCAGCTCGTCGCGGGCGGCCTGCCAGGCGGCCGGGTCGACGACGGGCGGGCGGCCGGGCGGCGCGGTGGCGGGATCACCGGGTGTGGTCGTCATGGTGTCCTCCGTGGTCTCTCGTGCCGGGCGGTGCGGTACGGCGCCCGGCATGGGTCACCGGAACAGACTCGCCGCACGGCCGGAACTCATCGCCCGGCCGTGCCCCGGAGGGCCTGCCGCCGCCGCACCCCCGCCGGCCACACCACCTCCACCGGCACCCCCGCCGCCCGCGCGTCCAGGACCGCGTCGGCCGTGCCGCCGTCCCGGCCTCCCGGCGGCTCGCCGTTCCAGACGGCGACCAGGCGGTCGGCGCGTTCGACGAGGACGGCGTTGGCGGCCCCGTACGCCTGCCGGTCGGCCCGCTCGCGGGGCAGGACGACGACCTCGTGGGCGGCCTCGACGAGGCGGTCGAAGCGGGCGGCGTGGCCGGGGCGGACCTTGGTGCGGCGGTAGTCGCGGGACGGGACGACGACGGTCAGCCGGCCGCCCGCCGCCGGCACGGCCTCGGCGAAGACGGAGTCGGCGCCCTCCGCGATGCAGGACACCCCGGCGAGGGCACCACGGGCGCCGTGGCGCCGGAGCAGGTCGTCGAGGGCCGCGCGGACCGGCGGGACGCTGTCCTCGGTGAGGTCGGTGTGCCCGGTCACCGCGATGGTCGTCACGGGGATCACGGGGTCAGGGGGGTCGCAGGGGTCAGGAGGGCTCGCTCCGACGCGGGGCCGGTGGTCGTGTTCTCGTCACCTTGCCGGAGGTACGTCCGGAAACGTCCTGGTGACTCCTCGCGCGTCATGGGCACGATGATCCCGTTTCGCGGCACGACGCACCACCGCCCGCCTGGAGACCACCCGGAACAGCTCCCACTCCCGAAAGAGGACCCCCGATGTCCCCGCGCACCCGCACCCGCACGCTCGCCACGACCGCGGCACTCGCCACCACCGCCGCCCTCGCCCTGTACGGCGCCGGCCCGGCCACCGCGAGCACCGGCATCGGCACCAACACCGGTGTCACCGCCGGCGCCGCCGCCACCGTCCCCTGGTCCGCCTCCCACGACACCGCCTCGGCGGCCGGCGAGCGGTGGCTGGAGAGCGGCACCCTCGTCCTCGACGGCACCCTCACCAACACCGGTACCGGGTGCTACTCGGTCTGGACCCGGTTCGCCCACGACTTCGTCGTCCTGCCGTCCACCAAGCAGGCGGAGATCTGCGGCGCGGGCTCCGTCGGCTTCACCGTGCGCAAGAGCTACACGTACACCACGACCGGCACCGTCAGAGTGTGCCGGGGCACGACCGGCACCACCGACTGCGGCCAGGCCGTGAGCATCACCCACTGGCCCATCGGGTAGTCCCGGCGCGGCACCGGGGCCGCCTACTCCGCCCCGCCCACCGTGAACCCGGTCACCGCGCCGCCGCCCGCCCTGCGGAAGGCGAACGCCGCTCCCCCGTGCGCCAGCGCGACCTCGCGGACGATCGAGAGGCCGAGCCCCGAGCCCGGCAGGGAGCGGGCCTCCGCGGCGCGGTAGAAGCGGTCGAAGACGCGGGTGAGGTCGGTCTCGGTGATGCCGGGCCCGCGGTCGAGGACCTCGACGCGGACGGTGCCCGGCAGGTCCGGGCCGGTCACCCTGATCTCGATGGGCTCGCGGCCCTCGCGGTCGAACTTGGCGGCGTTCTCCACCAGGTTGGACAGCGCCCGCTGGAGCATGCCGGGCCGCCCGTCGGTGGTGGTGTCGCCGGCGGCGCGGACCACGATCCGCCGCCCGGTACGGCGCCGCGCGAGCCCCGCCACGTCCTCGGCCAGGTCGGCGAGGTCGATCCGCTGCGGCGGCTCGGTGTCCGACTGCCCGGCGGCGAGGTCCACCAGTTCGTTGACCAGGTCGGTCAGTTCGCGCGCCTCCTGGCCGAGGTCGGCCACGAGTTCGTCCCGGGTGGCGGGCGGCAGTTCGTCGATGCGGCGCAGCAGCGAGATGTTGGTCCGCAGCGAGGTCAGCGGCGTCCGCAGTTCGTGCCCGGCGTCCTGGACGAGCCGCCGCTGGTCCTCCTCGGACTGGGCGAGGCGCCCCAGCATGCGGTCGAAGGCGCGGCCGAGGCGCCCCACCTCGTCGTAGCCGGTGACGGGCACCTGGACGCCGAGGCGTCGGGTGCGCGCGACGTCCTCGGCGGCGGTCGTCAGCATGACCAGGCGGTGGGTGATGCGCCGGGCCAGCCACCAGCCGGCCAGCCCGGCGGCCGTCACGACCGCGGCCATCAGGAGCAGCGTGCGCTGCTGGAGCGCCCGCAGCAGGTCCTCGGTGTCGCTGAACTCCTGCGCGATCTGCACGGCGCCCCGGCCGCCGCCGAGCGCGACGGTGGCGACCCGGTAGACGTCGCTGCCGACGTCGACGTCCTTGTGCTCGACGATCGTGCCCGCGTCCGCCGCCGCGGCGATCCCCCGGTCGGCGTCCTTCACGGGCAGCCCCGGGTTCCCGGGGTCGACGACGGTCCCGTCCGCCCCCAGCACCTGCACGTCGGTGCGGGCCGGGCGCACGATGTCGTGGCCGGGCGCGGCGGAGGAGAAGTCGGCGGGGTCCATCGCCCGGTCCCGCACCTCGTCGCGCAGGTCCTGCACGACCTCGTCGAAGACGGACTCCTGGTCCACCCGCAGCAGGCGGGCGGCGGCGTTGTACGACAGGACGCCGACGACGACGGTGACGGCCGCCGTCACCGCCGCGAAGGACACCGCGAAGGTGGTGCGCAGCGAGACGGCCTGCGGGCGTCGCCGGGACACCCACCGCCGCAGCGAGCCGGACACGGGTGCGCCTCAGTCTTCCCGCAGCACGTAGCCCACGCCCCGCACGGTGTGGATCAGCTGCGGGGCGCCGGGCCCGTCGAGCTTGCGGCGGAGGTAGCCGACGTAGACGGCGAGGTTCTTGGAGCCGGGGCCGAAGTCGTAGCCCCAGATGCGGTCGTAGATCGTGGAGTGGTCGAGGACGATGCCGGCGTTGCGCACCAGCAGTTCCAGCAGCTCGAACTCGGTCCGGGTCAGTTCCAGTTCGCGCTCCCCGCGCCAGGCCCGCCGCGCCTGCGGGTCCATGCGCAGCCCGGCCGCCTCCAGGGAACGCGCGGCGGCCGCCGGCCCCGGGGCCGCGTCCTGCGGGACACCCGCCGTGGTGTCCGTGCCGGAGGTGTCGTTCCCGGAGGTGTCCTTCCCGGCTGCGTCGGCCGGCGTGCCGGTACCGGTGCGGCGCAGCAGGGCGCGCAGCCGGGCGAAGACCTCCTCGACGTCGAAGGGCTTGACCACGTAGTCGTCGGCGCCCGCGTCCAGGCCGGCGATCCGGTCGGCGGTCTCCACGAGCGCCGTCAGCATCAGGATCGGGGTGCGGTCGCCCTCGGCGCGCAGCACCCGGCAGACCTGGAGGCCGTCGATGCCGGGCATCATCACGTCCAGGACGAGGACGTCCGGCGGCGACTTGTGGGCGTGTGCCAGGGCCTCGACGCCGTCGGCGACCGCGGTGACCCGGTAGCCCTCCAGGGTCAGCGCGCGTTCCAGGGCGTGACGGATGGCACGGTCGTCTTCGGCGAGCAGCAGCGTGTGGGACACGCGCCCAGTCTCCCAGCCGGCACGGTCCCACGGCGTGCCGGGCGGCGCACCGGGCGCCCTTCTTACGTGCCTCTCACCCGCCCCGGCCCGCTCAGCCCGCCGGCCGCAGGGCCGCGAGCTGCTCCGCGAACGGCACCACCGCGAACTCGTCCTTCACGGCGGGCCGGGCCGCCGCCAGGCCGCTCATCAGCGCGGCCAGTTCCCCGGCGGCCCGCTCGATCCGCTCGGGCAGGCCGGCTGCGCCCCAGTCCTCGGAGGCGGCGTAGACGCCGGTCGGGACGACGACGGCCCGCAGGTGGGCGAACAGGGGCCGCAGCGCGTGCTCCAGCACCAGCGAGTGCCGGGCCGTGCCGCCGGTGGCCGCGATCAGCACGGGCTTGCCGGTCAGGGCGTCCTTGTCGAGGACGTCGAAGAAGGACTTGAACAGTCCGCTGTACGACGCCGAGAACACCGGGGTGACCACGATCAGCCCGTCCGCCGCCGTGACCGCCTCCAGCGCGGCGGCCAGCTCCCGGCCGGGGAATCCGTTGGTGAGGTGGTGGGCGATCTCGACGGCGAGGTCGCGCAGTTCCACGACCCGCACGTCGGCCGGGGCGCGTCCGGTGGTGGCGGCCGCGAGCCGGTCGGCCAGCAGGCGGGTGGACGACGGGACGCTCAGTCCCGCCGAGACGACGACGAGCTTCATGCGACGGTCTCCTTGTCCTGAGCGTTGTCCTGCGCGGCGTTGTCCTGAGCGGCGGCGTCCTGCGCGGCGGCGTTCCTGGCCGCCAGGAGCGACCGGTGGGTCGGCGCGTCCGGCACGTCGGCCGGGCGGTTCTTGGCGAACTCCTCGCGCAGCACCGGCACGACCTCCTCGCCGAGCAGGTCGAGCTGCTCCAGCACGGTCTTCAGCGGCAGTCCGGCGTGGTCCATCAGGAACAGCTGGCGCTGGTAGTCGCCGGCGTACTCCCGGAACGCCAGCGTCTTCTCGATGACCTGCTGCGGCGAGCCGACGGTCAGCGGGGTCTGGTCGGTGAAGTCCTCCAGGGACGGCCCGTGCCCGTAGACCGGCGCGTTGTCGAAGTACGGCCGGAACTCGCGCACCGCGTCCTGCGAGTTCCTCCGCATGAAGACCTGCCCGCCGAGGCCGACGATCGCCTGCTCGGGGGTGCCGTGCCCGTAGTGGGCGTAGCGGGCCCGGTACAGCTCGATCATCCGCCTGGTGTGGTCGGCCGGCCAGAAGATGTTGTTGTGGAAGAAGCCGTCGCCGTAGAACGCGGCCTGTTCGGCGATCTCGGGCGAGCGGATGGAGCCGTGCCAGACGAACGGCGCGACGCCGTCCAGCGGGCGGGGCGTCGAGGTGAAGCCCTGGAGCGGGGTGCGGAACGTGCCCTCCCAGTTCACGACGTCCTCGCGCCACAGCCGGTGCACCAGGTTGTAGTTCTCGACGGCGAGGTTGATGCCCTCGCGGATGTCCTGGCCGAACCAGGGGTAGACCGGGCCGGTGTTGCCGCGGCCCATCATCAGGTCGACGCGCCCGTCGGCCAGGTGCTGGAGCATCGCGAAGTCCTCGGCGATCTTCACCGGGTCGTTCGTGGTGATCAGCGTCGTGGAGGTGGACAGGATCAGCTTCTCCGTGCGCGCGGCGATGTATCCGAGCATCGTCGTCGGGGACGACGGCACGAACGGCGGGTTGTGGTGCTCACCCGTGGCGAAGACGTCCAGGCCGACCTCCTCGGCCTTCAGCGCGATGGCGACCATGGCCTTGATCCGCTCGCGCTCGGTCGGCGTACGCCCCGTGGTGGGGTCCGGCGTGACATCGCCGACCGTGAAGATCCCGAACTGCATGGCCGCTCACCCTCCAACTTGTTGACGGTTCAACTATACCGCCCAACAGTGACCCCGCACTTCGTATTCCGCACCCCGCGTTCCCCCTCCGCCGGCCGTCGGCGGCCCGTCCCGCGATCACGGCGCGGGCCGCCCCCCGCCGTGACACCCGGGGCATCGGGGCATCGGGGCATCGGGGCATCGGGGCATCGGGGCATCGGGGCATCGGGGCATCATCGGCGCAGCCCCCGCTACGACCCGAGCGGCAGCGCGTCGGTGTAGCCGTTCACCGGCCGCTCCACCTCCGCGACGGTACGACCGTCCAGCGCGACCGCCGCCGAGGACGTGCCCAGCGTGCCCTGCGCGTGCCAGGTCCCCGTCACCGTGACCCAGGTGTCGGCCTCCGGCGCCGCCACGCCGTACACCCGCACCTTCACGGACTGCGCGTCCGCCGCACAGCACGACAGCATGATCCGCGTCAGGTACCAGCCCCCGCCCCCGTCCGCGGGCGTGACGAAACCGGTCATCCGCACCGTGCGCCCCTCGATGGCCCGCCCCTGGTCCTGCTGCACCCGCTGGGTGAAGTCGGTCAGCGTGATCGGCAGCGGCGAGGTCGCGGGCAGCGGGTCGAAACCGTCCCCGGCGACCACCGCCACCGCCTTGGGCGCCTCCCGCGAGGCGGTGTAGGAACCGAGCGCGGGCGGGGCGTAGAACAGCAGGCTCAGCGCGGGCAGGAACAGCAGCCAGGCGACCCGCGGCACACCCGCGTGATCGTGCCCATGCCCATGCCCGTCACCGCTGCCGTCACCGCTGCCGTCACCGACGTCACCGACGTCGCTGCCGTCACCGCCGTCGCCGTCCTCCGCGGGCCGCTCCGCCGGCCGCCGCCGGGCCGACCACGCCTCCGCCGCCCCCAGCAGGACCAGCAGCACCCCCGAGGCGATCAGCAGCGGCCGCATCCCCTCCTTCACGTACCTCAGGTACGCCTCCGAGAACAGCGCGGCCCGCAGCAACCCGACACCGCTCAGCACCAGCAGCGCCACCTGCGCGAACCGCCTCACAGCAGCACCCCTCCCACGACCACGCTGCACACCACCGCGACGACGGCCGTGGCGCCGGAGAACCGGACCGCGAAGGCCCGCCCGAAGGTGCCCGCCTGGAGGGCGATCAGCTTCAGGTCCACCATCGGGCCGACCACCATGAACGTCAGCCGCGCCGTCGGCGAGAACCCACTGAGCGAGGCCGCCACGAACGCGTCGGCCTCCGAACACACCGCCAGCACGATCGCCAGCACCGCCAGGAACAGCACCGACAGCCACGGCGAGCCGGCGAAGGCGTCCACCACCGAACGCGGCACGGCCACGTTGAACGTCGCCGCCGCCATCGCCCCCACCACCAGGAAACCCCCCGCGTGCAGGAAGTCGTGCTGGAAACCGCGCCGGAACTCCGTCCAGCGACTGTGCCCCGGCCGGTGCCCGGTGTGCCGCACCGCCGGCTTCAGCCACTCCTCGCGCCCCCGCCACAACCACAGCCAGCCCATCACCGCCGCCGTCACCAGCGAGGCCAGCAACCGGGCCAGCACCATCTCCGGACTGCCGGGGAACGCGATCGCCGTGGCGGTCAGCACCACCGGGTTCACGGCGGGCGCCGACAGCAGGAACGCGAACGCCGCGGCCGGAGGCACACCCCGCCCGATCAGGCTGTTCGCCACCGGCACCGACGCGCACTCACAACCCGGCAGCACCACCCCCGCCGCCCCCGCGACCGGCACCGCGAGCGCGGCCCGCCTCGGCAGCAGCCGGCCGAAGACGCTCGCCGGCACGAACGCGTCGATCGCCCCGGACAACGCCGTACCCAGCAGCAGGAACGGCAGCGCCTGCACGGTCACCGCGAGACACACCGTCCGCCACGCCTGCACGGCCGGGTCCTCCAGCGACCGCCCGACCAGCACCAGCACCGCGCCCGGCAGCACGGCGGCACCGACCAGCAGCAGCGGCCAGTTCCGCGGCAGCGCCCGCCCGGCCCCCGGCCCCTCGGCCGATATCCGGCCGCCGTCCTCCGTACGGGCGCCCTCGACCGTCCGCATGCCTACCCCAGCCCTCCCCGCAGCCGCGCGACCTGCTCCCCGCTGAACTCCACCGTCCGCCCCATGTGCCGCACGATCACCGCCAGTTCCGCGTCGTCCAGATCCTCGAAGAGCGGACTCCAGTCGCCGCCCAGCCGCTCCCAGGTCCGCCCGAACTCGGCGATCCGCTCCGGCACCGTCGCCACCAGCACCCGCCGCCGGTCCGCCGCGTCCCGCTCCCGCACGACGTACCCCGCCTTCTCCAGCCGGTCCACCAGCCGCGTCGCCGACCCCGTGGTCAGCCCCGTCAGCTCCGCGACCCGGCCCGCCGTCACCGGCTCCCGCTCCAGCGACAGCAGGTTCAGACACTGCAGGTCGGTCGGGTGCAGCCCCAGCCGGTCCGCGACAGCCTGGTTGAACAGCGCGAACGCCGCGACATACCGCCGGGAGACGACGGACAACTCGCCGAGCAACCGCGACCGCACGTTCCCGGACATCGCCCGCACACCCCTTCGTAGCGCCGTCCGCAGATCGTACGACGTACCCGGACCGCCCCGGCCGACAGCGCGACCCCCGCCCACCACCGGCCACCACCGGCCACCGGGACCGAAGGCCCACCCCGCACGAAGCCGCCGCCAGGCCCCTCCCGCGCTCCGCCACCCGCCGCACCGCCACCGCGCCCCCTTCACGATCGGCGGCGCCCGGCCCGTCCGGCACGGCCGTCACCATGCGGGCACCGCGGACGGCGAGCGCACGGACCCGCCTATCCTGGCCGGGCAGGCGTTCGACCGCCCGCGTTCTCCGTACGTCCGCCCCGCCCGAGGAACCGAGGAGCAGCCCCCATGGCCACCGCCGCCCCGTCCGCCGCGTCCCGCATCGCCGTCGTCACGGGCGCGAGCAGCGGCATCGGCGCCGCCACCGCCCGGCAGCTCGCCGCGGCCGGCTACCGCGTCGTCCTCACCGCCCGCCGCAAGGACCGCATCGAGGCACTCGCCGAGGAGATCACCGCGGCGGGCGGCTCCGCGACGGCCTACCAGCTGGACGTCACCGACCGCGCCGCCGTCGACGAGTTCGCGACGGCGTTCCGGACCGTCGGCGTCCTGGTCAACAACGCGGGCGGAGCACTCGGCGCCGACCCGGTCGCCACCGGCGATCCCGCCGACTGGCGCACGATGTACGAGACCAACGTCATCGGCACCCTGAACCTCACCCAGGCCCTGCTCCCCAAGCTGATCGCGAGCGGCGACGGCACGGTCGTCGTGGTCTCCTCCACCGCCGGCCACGGCACGTACGAGGGCGGCGCGGGCTACGTGGCCGCCAAGCACGGCGCCCACGTCCTCGCCGAGACCCTCCGCCTGGAGATCGTCGGCCGGCCCGTCCGCGTCATCGAGATCGCCCCCGGCATGGTCAGGACCGACGAGTTCGCGCTCACCCGCTTCGGCGGCGACGCCGACCGGGCCGCGAAGGTCTACGAGGGCGTCGCCGAGCCCCTCACCGCCGACGACGTCGCCGAGACGATCACCTGGGCGGTGACCCGCCCCAGCCACGTCAACGTCGACCTGCTGGTCCTGCGCCCGCGCGCCCAGGCGTCCAACACCAAGGTCCACCGGGAACCGCGATGACCGGCACGGAGGCGGGAGTCCCGCAGACCCCCGAACGGGCGGCGGAACAACGCCGCCTGGCCCAGGAGACCAAGGACGAACGCCAGGTCTGGTACTTCCTGGCCTACTTCCTCTTCGGCATCCACGTCATCGCCTTCGTGATGATCTACGCGGTGAGACACGGGAACTGAGCCCCGTCCCCCGCGGGTCCTCACCGGCGTGGACAGACATCTCCCCTTCGAGAACCTGCACAACTTCCGCGACCTGGGCGGCTACCGCACCCCGGACGGCCGCCACCGCGTCCGTCCGGGCCGCCTCTACCGCTCCGACTCCCTCGGCAAACTCGCCCCGGACACCCCCGACTGGGACCTCTTCCTCTCCCTGGGCATCCGCACGGTCATCGACCTGCGCCACCCCTGGGAGGCGGAACGCGCCGGCCGCGTCCCGGCCCACCCCTCCTTCACGTACCGCAACCTCAGCATCGAGCACCGCTTCTACGACCAGGCGGCACAGACCCCCGACGTCGAACCCGGCCCCTACCTGGCCGAGCGGTACATGGAGGTCGCGCAGGACGGCACCGAGGAGATCCGCGAAGCCCTGCACCTCATCACCGCGACGGACGCCCCCCTGGTCTTCCACTGCGCCTCCGGCAAGGACCGCACCGGCCAGCTGGCCGCCCTGGTCCTCGCCCTCCTGGGCATCGACGACGACCTGATCACCGAGGACTACACCCTCACCGAACTCGCCACCCCCGCCCTCCTCGCGGACTGGCGCACCCGCAACGACGGCGCCTCCCCCACCTGGCCGTACTACCTCCACGCCCCCGCGTCGGTGATGCGCCTGTACCTGACCGCACTGGCCTCCCGCCACGGCTCCACCCAGGGCTACGTCGAGAAGGCCCTCGGCATGAACGCGGAAACCCTGTCCGCGACCCTCCGGAACAACCTCCTGGAGCCCTCGGGCGAAGCCGCCTGACGGCATGGCACCGCTGCCCGCACGGGCAGCCAGGTGGGGCGCGGCCCGTGCGCCGCGCCCCACCGACGCCGTCAACCCTTCACGCAGACGACCTGCTTCAGCTTCGCCACGACCTCCACCAGGTCCCGCTGCTGGTCGATGACCTGCTCGATGGGCTTGTAGGCGCCCGGGATCTCGTCGACGACACCGGAGTCCTTGCGGCACTCCACGCCCCGCGTCTGCTCCTCCAGGTCCTTCGTCGTGAAGCGGCGCTTGGCGGCGCTCCGGCTCATGCGCCGACCCGCCCCGTGCGACGCCGAGTTGAAGGCCTTCTCGTTCCCGAGGCCCTTCACGATGTACGAACCCGTGCCCATGGAGCCGGGGATGATCCCGTACTCGCCGGAACCGGCCCGGATCGCGCCCTTGCGGGTGACGAGCAGGTCCATCCCGTCGTAGCGCTCCTCGGCCACGTAGTTGTGGTGCGCGCTGATCTCCTTCTCGAAGGTGGGCTTGGCCTTCTTGAACTCCCGGCGGATCACGTCCGTCAGGAGCGCCATCATGATCGTGCGGTTGTGCTTCGCGTACTCCTGCGCCCAGAACAGGTCGTTGCGGTACGCCGCCATCTGCGGGGTGTCCGCGACGAACACGGCGAGGTCACGGTCGATCAGGCCCTGGTTGTGCGGGAGCTTCTGCGCCACGCCGATGTGGAACTCGGCGAGTTCCTTGCCGATGTTCCGGGAGCCGGAGTGGAGCATCAACCAGACAGAACCGGTCGTATCCGTGCACACCTCGACAAAGTGATTTCCCGATCCGAGCGTTCCCATCTGCTTCGTGGCGCGTTCCTGACGGAATTTGACCGATTCGGCGATCCCCCCGAACCGCCCCCAGAAGTCGTCCCACCCCCCGGTGGCCAGCCCGTGGAACCGGCCCGGGTCCACCGGGCTGTCGTGCATCCCCCGCCCCACCGGGATCGCCTGCTCGATCTTCGAGCGCAGCCGGGAGAGGTCGCCCGGCAGGTCGTTCACCGTCAGGGACGTCCTGACCGCGGACATCCCGCAGCCGATGTCGACCCCCACCGCCGCCGGGCACACCGCGCCCTGCATGGCGATGACCGATCCGACCGTCGCGCCCTTGCCGTAATGGACGTCCGGCATGACGGCCAGGCCCTTGATCCACGGCAGGGTGGCGACGTTGCGCAGCTGCTGGAGCGCGCCGTCCTCGACCGTCGCGGGGTCGGCCCACATGCGGATCGGCACCTTCGCGCCCGGCATCTCCACGTACGACATATCGTCCTCATTCCCCCGGGAAACAACAGAAGTCTCGAATCGCAAAACCGGTGCCAAGGTCGGCATTAGAGACGGCGGACCGGCATCCACGGCGTTGCGTGCGATACACATTGTCTGCCGGTGCCGCCCCCGTCCGGCAAGCGAATAACCAGCGGGGACACTGGACCTGCCACCCACGATGTGCCCGTCGAGAGGAGCCGACCGTGCAGCGGAAGGCGTACGTACCCGGCGTAGTCGCTCTCCTCGCGGCCCTGTTGGCCGGCTGCTCGAGCAGTGCGGACGACGGCGGCCCGACGGACAACTCCAATCCGGGCGACGCCGGCACCGTGACCGCCGCCGCTCAGCCGGGCCGCTACGACGCCCTCCCGGAGGCCTGCGGGGCGGTGGGCCGCAGCACCCTCGACTCCCTTCTGCCGGGCATCGTCCAGATCCCCGACGAGGCGCGGCGCGAGGCCGTCTACGCGGGCCAGGCGACGCTGACGTTCGACACGGACCGCAAGGCGGGCTGCCGTTGGAAGGCGGACTCCACCGACGCCATCGACCACCTGAGCGTCGACTTCGAGCGTGTGGTCTCGTACGACAACGCGGTCAGTGACGACGGCCAGGCCGAGACGCTGTTCGCCCAGAAGGTGACGGCGGCCGGTCTGCCCGCGCCCACCGCGTCGCGGCCGGCCGGCGTCGCGGCCACTCCCTCCGGCGGTACGACGGCGGCCCCTTCCGCCGCCGCCTCCTCCCCGTCGCCGTCCTCGTCCGCCTCGGCCTCGGCCTCGGCCTCGGCGTCCGCCTCCCCTTCCACCCCCACCTCAACCTCCACCTCCACCTCCGCTTCCGCCGACCTCCAGTCCCGGCTCCTGGACGATCTCGGGGACGAGGCCTTCGTCGACGACGTGCTCGCCGGCTCCGGTTCGGCGGCGAAACAGCGCACGGTGACTGTGGTGTTCCGCACGTCGAACGTCATCGTGAGCATCGAGTACGAGGAGCAGGCCACGTCCCTCGGCGTCGTGCCGGACAGCAAGGAAATGCAGGACAACGCCCGGAAACTGGCCGCGCAGCTCGCCGACTCCCTGGCAGGCTGAGGCCACTTCGGGCGCACGGGCCCCGCGCGTGCGATGCCCTCGAAGCGGAAACGCACGGCTTCTCCACCGCGTACCGTGGCCCACCGGACCCCGATCCGACCGCAGGAACCACGAGCGTCATGAGTGAAGGAACCATGCAGCGACGAGCCCAGCGAGACGACCAGTGTGACCGGCGAGACCGGCGAGCGATACGTGCGGGAGGCGTGAACCGTCTTCTGGCCGCGGCGGCCGCGGTCCCCGTGATGCTGATCGTCGCGGGCTGCTCCTCGGACTCCGGCTCGGACTCCGGCTCCGGCTCCGGTGGCGCCTCCGCCGCGGAGAAGACCGGCGGCGCGTCCGCCGCCGCCTCCCCGAGTGCCGAGCCGACCGTGCAGGCGGCGGCGTACAGGACGCTGCCCGAGGCGTGCGGCGCGCTGTCGAAGAAGACGCTGACCGCGCTGGTGCCGAAGGCCCCCGCCAAGGGCAAGGAGGGCACGTCGAGCGACCGGGCGGCACGGGCCTCCTGTTCCTGGTCCAGCCTGGACAACAACGGTGTGAAGGGCTCGCAGTTCCGCTGGCTGAACGTCTCGATGGTCCGTTTCGAGACGGACGCGGCGAGCAGCGGCGAGCAGCAGGCGCAGGAGTACTACGCGAAGCAGGTGCAGGGGGCGTCGGCGACGGCGGGTGCGAAGAACGCGAAGTCGCAGGCGCTCGCGGCCACGGGTGATCAGGCGACGACGGTGCGCTACGACCTGAAGAAGTCGGAGGGCGCCTTCAAGCAGCAGACGGTGGTGGCGCGCGTGGAGAACGTGGTCGTCACGCTGGACTACAACGGTGCCGGTCTGGCCGGTGAGAAGACGCCGGACGCGGACGCGCTGGTGAAGTCCGCGGAGCTGGCGGCGAAGGAAGCGGTGGCGTCGGTGGAGGCGGCCAACGGCGAGGGTTCGGGCGGCGGTTCGTCGTCCCCGGCGCCGTCGACGTCGTCGTCGAAGGCGCCGTCGGCGTCGAAGGCCCCGTCGGCCCCGGCGTCGGCCTCGGCGGCGGCCTCGGCGGCGGCCTCGGCGGCGGTCGCCAAGAGGACCTCGACGGCGGCCGCGAAGAAGAGCTGACGTACCCGCAACACGTGAGCCGCACACATGTGCCACCCTGTTGCGCGCAACAACACGCAAGGGAGGGGAGTACGGGTGGCCGCGCCAATCCAGCTGACCCGGATGCACCGCATTCTCATCGGTGTGGTCGTGACCGGCGCCGTGATCATCGCCGCGATCGGCTTCGCCGGTTCCTACGCGGCCGTCCGTGAGCTGGCCCTCGAGAAGGGCTTCGGGAACTTCGCGTACGTGTTCCCGATCGGCATCGACGCGGGCATCTGCGTCCTGCTGGCCCTGGACCTGCTGCTGACGTGGATCCGCATCCCCTTCCCGTTGCTGCGGCAGACGGCGTGGCTGCTGACGGCGGCGACGATCGCGTTCAACGGTGCGGCCGCCTGGCCGGACCCGTTGGGCGTCGGCATGCACGCGGTGATCCCGATCCTGTTCGTGGTGTCCGTGGAGGCGGCCCGGCACGCGATCGGCCGGATCGCCGACATCACGGCCGACAAGCACATGGAGGGGGTGCGGCTCACCCGCTGGCTGCTGTCCCCGGTGCCGACGTTCCTGCTGTGGCGCCGGATGAAGCTGTGGGAGCTGCGTTCGTACGAGCAGGTCATCAAGCTGGAGCAGGAACGTCTCGTCTACCAGGCCCGGCTGCGTTCCCGCTTCGGCCGGGCCTGGCGCCGCAAGGCTCCGGTGGAGTCCCTGATGCCGTTGCGGCTGGCGCGTTACGGCGTTCCCCTGGCGGAGACGGCCCCGGCGGGCCTGGCGGCGGCGGGGATCGAGCCGGCGGTGCTTCCCCCGGCGCAGCCGCAGCCGCAGGCTCTCGCGCCCCAGCAGGAGTTGCAGGAGTTGTCGGCGGCCCCGGCACAGCAGCAGCCGCAGCCGGACCGGCAGGAGCCGCAGCGGCAGTTCCGGCAGCAGGCCCGGCAGCCGGAGCAGGTGGAGCAGGCGCCCGAGGACGACCAGAGCCCCTGGTTCCAGTCGCCGCACGAGGTGCAGTACCAGGGCGGCTACGACCCCACCTACGACCCCTCGGAGCAGTACGCCCGGTGGTACGAGGAGCAGCAGCAGGCCGAGCAGTACGAGGACCAGTACCAGGAGGAGCCTCCGGCGCAGGAGCCCTCCCCGGAGGAGACCGGTTCCTTCCCCATCCCGGTGGTCCCGGGCCGCAACCGCGAGCTGGGTGAGGGCGGCGGCAGCCCGGAGCCGACCGAGGAGGACTACTACCTGGTCTTCAAGAAGTCGATCAACGGCAGCTACCCCACCTCGGGCCAGCTCCGGGACGACGTGGAGGCGACGTTCGGCGTGGCGCTCCCGCCGCGCGAGGCGGACCGCATGGTCAACCGCTTCACCAACCGCCACACGGCGGAACTGCAGGACGACCACATCGCGTAACCGGCGGACACGGGGACGACGGAAGGGGGGCACCCGGTGTCAGCACCGGGTGCCCCCCTTCCGTCGTGCTTGCGTCGTCCGGCCGGGCCTACTCCCCGAGCAGGGACCGCACCCGCTCCTGGCCCACGGCCAGCAGCAGGGTGGGCAGGCGGGGCCCGGTGTCGCGCCCGACGAGCAGGTGGTACAGCAGCGCGAAGAACGTCCGCTGGGCGGTCTTGATCTCCGGCGGCAGTTCCTTGGGCGTGGCGTCCGGGGAGAACCCGGCCTGCACCTTGGGCACGCCGTACACGAGGTGGGTGAGCCCGTCGAGGGACCAGTTCTCGGCGAGGCCGTCGAGCAGGAGCCGCAGCGACTGCTGGGAGGCCTCGTCGAGGGACTTCAGCAGTTCGGCGTCGGGTTCGTCGCGCACGACGGTCCGCTGGTCGGCGGGGACGTGCGTGTTGATCCAGGCCTCGGCCCTGTCGAAGCGGGGGCGTGCCTCGTCGAGGGTGCCGAGCGGGTTGCCGGGGTCCAGTTCGCTGAGGATGCGCAGCGCCTGGTCCTGGTGTCCGGCGGTGATGTCGGCGACGGAGGCGAGGGTGCGGTAGGGCAGCGGCCGGGGCGTGCGGGGCAGTTCGCCGCCGGCGGTGCGGACCGCGCGGGAGTGGGCGGCCGCGTCGGCGGGCAGGGCGGAGCCGTCGGTGACCTTGGCGTCGAGCTTGTCCCACTCGTCGTAGAGCCGCTGGATCTCCTGGTCGAAGGCGATCTTGAAGGACTGGTTGGGGCGGCGGCGGGCGTACAGCCAGCGCAGGAGCTGCGGCTCCATGATCTTCAGGGCGTCGGCGGGGGTCGGGACGCCGCCCTTGGACGAGGACATCTTGGCCATGCCGCTGATGCCGACGAACGCGTACATCGGGCCGATCGGCTGCTTGCCGCCGAAGATGCCGACGATCTGCCCGCCGACCTGGAAGGAGGAGCCGGGGGAGGAGTGGTCGACGCCGCTGGGCTCGAAGATCACGCCTTCGTACGCCCAGCGCATGGGCCAGTCGACCTTCCAGACCAGCTTGCCGCGGTTGAACTCGTTGAGCCGGACGGTCTCGGAGAAGCCGCAGGAGTCGCAGACGTACGTCAGCTCGGTGCTGTCGTCGTCGTAGGCGGTGACGGTGGTGAAGTCCTTCTCGCAGTTGCCGCAGTACGGCTTGTACGGGAAGTAGCCGGCCGAGCCGGAGCTGCCGTCGTCCTCGGCCGCGGCGCCGGAGCCCTCGGCGGCCTCCAGCTCGGCCTCGTCGAGCGGCTTCTGCTGCTGCTTCTTCGCCGGGGCCTTCTTGGTGCGGTACTGGTCGAGGATGGCGTCGATGTCGCCGCGGTGCCGCATGGCGTGCAGGATCTGCTCGCGGTAGACGCCGGAGGTGTACTGCCGGGTCTGGCTGATCCCGTCGAACTCGACGCCCAGCTCCGCCAGCGACTCGACCATCGCGGCCTTGAAGTGTTCGGCCCAGTTCGGGTGGGCCGAGCCCGGCGGGGCGGGGACGGAGGTCAGCGGCTTGCCGATGTGTTCGGCCCAGGACTCGTCGACCCCCGCGATCCCGGCCGGGACCTTGCGGTAGCGGTCGTAGTCGTCCCAGGAGATCAGGTGGCGCACCTGGTGGCCGCGCCGGCGGATCTCGTCGGCGACGAGGTGCGGCGTCATGACCTCGCGGAGGTTCCCGAGGTGGATGGGGCCCGAGGGGGAGAGGCCGGAGGCGACGACGACGACCGGTTTGCCCGGGGCCCGACGCTCCGACTCCTCGATGACCTCATCCGCGAAACGGGAGACCCAGTCGGTGGTCTCGGTGCTCTGAGCCACGATCGGCACGTCCTCTGGTGTGAAGGCTTGAAGGTTCGAAGTGCGTTCCATTGTCCCAGGCCGGGCCGCATCCGCGAAAACCGCTTTTCACCGCGTGGGATACTCGGTCTCCGTAGTACTTTCCGGAACCCGAGCAGAACGGCAGCCACTCCATGGCCTCGGTCACGTCCCTCAGTCACTCCGTCGAACAGCGTCTCGCGTCCGCCCTCTCGGCTGCTCTGCCGGAGGCCGTCGGCGTGGACCCGCTGCTGCGACGCAGCGACCGGGCGGACTACCAGGCGAACGGCATCCTGGCCCTGGCGAAGAAGGCGAAGGCCAACCCGCGGGAGCTGGCGACGCGGGTCGTCTCCGAGGTGGCCGCCGGTGACCTGATCAAGGACATCGAGGTCTCCGGACCGGGCTTTTTGAACGTGACGGTCACCGACCGGGCGATCGTGGAGAACCTCGGCGCGCGGTACGCGGACGCCGACCGCCTCGGGGTGCCCCTCGCGGACGCGCCGGGCACCACGGTGATCGACTACGCCCAGCCGAACGTGGCGAAGGAGATGCACGTCGGCCACCTGCGGTCGGCGGTCATCGGTGCCGCGGTGGTGCGGATCCTGGAGTTCACCGGCGAGACCGTGGTGCGCCGGCACCACATCGGCGACTGGGGCACCCAGTTCGGCATGCTGATCCAGTACCTGGACGAGCACCCGCACGAGCTGGACCACAAGGACTCCGAGGTCAGCGGTGAGGAGGCGATGTCGAACCTCGACCGCCTCTACAAGGCCGCGCGCAGGCTGTTCGACGCGGACGAGGAGTTCAAGACGCGGGCCCGGCGCCGGGTGGTGGACCTCCAGGCCGGGGACCCGCACACCCTCGCCGTGTGGCAGCGGTTCGTCGACGAGTCGAAGATCTACTTCTTCTCCGTCTTCGAGAAGCTGGACATGGAGATCCGGGACGAGGACATCGTCGGCGAGTCGGGTTACAACGACATGCTGGCGGAGACCTGCCGCCTCCTGGAGGAGTCGGGCGTGGCGGTCCGCTCGGAGGGCGCCCTGTGCGTCTTCTTCGACGACGTCAAGGGCCCGGACGGCAACCCGGTCCCGCTGATCGTGCAGAAGTCGGACGGCGGCTACGGCTACGCGGCGACCGACCTGTCGGCGATCCGCGACCGCGTCCTCCAGCTCAAGGCGGACACGCTCGTCTACGTCGTCGACGCCCGGCAGTCGCTGCACTTCAAGATGGTCTTCGAGACCGCGCGCCGGGCCGGCTGGCTGAACGGCGACGCCACGGCGCACCAGCTCGCCTTCGGCACGGTCCTGGGCAAGGACGGCAAGCCGTTCAAGACCCGTGAGGGCGAGACGGTGAAGCTGGTCGACCTCCTCGACGAGGCGGTCGACCGCGCCACGGCGGTCGTGCGGGAGAAGGCGGAGAAGGTCGGCCTGAGCGAGCGGGAGATCGAGGAGAACGGCCGTTACGTCGGCATCGGCGCCGTCAAGTACGCCGACCTGTCGACCTCCGCCGTGCGGGACTACAAGTTCGACCTGGACCAGATGGTGTCGCTGAACGGCGACACGTCGGTCTACCTCCAGTACGCGTACGCCCGCATCCAGTCGATCCTGCGCAAGGCGGGCGACGCCCGCCCGACCGCGCACCCGGAGCTGGAACTGGCCCCGGCGGAGCGGGCGCTGGGCCTGCACCTGGACCAGTTCGGCGAGACGGTCCAGGAGGTGGCGGCGGCCTACGAGCCGCACAAGCTGGCCGCGTACCTGTACCAGCTGGCCTCACACCTGACGACGTTCTACGACCAGTGCCACGTGCTGTCCGCGGACAACGCGCCGGAGGTCGTCGAGAACCGCCTCTTCCTGGTGGACCTCACGGGCCGCACCCTCCACAAGGGCATGGCCCTGCTGGGCATCCGGACACCCGAGCGGCTCTGAGGGCCGGTCGGCCCCGGTGACGACCGACGTGCCGCGGCCCGTCCTCCTTCCGGTTTTCCGGGGAGGACGGGCCGCGGTCGTGGTGACGGTGACGGTGACCACGACCGAGGCATCCACCCGGCGTACCGCCGCCACCGCCGTGCCCCGGCCGCCGTCGGTCCGGTCACGGCGTCCCGATGTCAGTGCCTCCCCCTACAGTCACCGCCATGGCGACTCTTCCCAACCCGCTGCCCAAGCTGGCGTCCGACCCCAGCGGACGTTCCCTCGGCCTCCAGCTCCCGCCGGGCCGGCTGATCGACACGACGGACCAAGGGGTGTGGCACGAGCCGCTGTTGTGGCACGCCGAGCGGGCGGCGGCACCGGGCAACTGGGCGGCGCTGGGCGGACCGGCGGCGCGGGCCGGACTGATCCCGGTCCTCGTCGACCTGGGCGGTTCCCAGGGCGGGCCGCAGCGGTGGGACCTGGCGCCCGCCGACATGTCGTACCCGGGGGACCACGACGCGGAGGAGGTGCTCGCGGACCTCTGGGAGGAGTGGGCGGCGGAGGACGAGGAGTGGCCCGGTCCGGCCGGCGCCCCCTCGCTCCAGGCCGATCCGGGCGCGCGGGCCGCGCAGGTCGCCGACCTCCTCGCGGGTGAGGGACCCTCGTGGTTCGAGGCCCCGCACCTGGCCCTCGTACCGGCCCGCCGCAGCGCGGACGTACCGGCGGCCATCGGCTGGTCGGGCCCGGTGAACCACGAGAACGACACGGCGCGGCTGTCCGCGGTCCTGCGTTCGTGGGAGGACCGCTTCGGCATACGGGTCGTGGGCATCGGCTTCGACGTCCTGGCCGTCTCGGTGGCGGCCCCGCCCACCACCGTCGCGGAGGCGGAGTCGGTGGCCGCCGAGCACTTCGCGTTCTGCCCGGACAACGTCCTCCAGGGATCCGGCACCCTGAAGGCGTATGCCGCCGGGCTGATCGGCGAGCACGCCTGGTCCTTCTGGTGGGACTGACCGCCCTCCCCGTTCCCCGCTGAGCCCCCGCCTCCGCCTCCGCAGCCCTTCCGCGATCTCCTGCGGGGTCTGGGTCACGCAGCACAGCCGGAGGGTGCGGACCCGCGAGAGGCGGGCGGCGGACGGGCTCTACGGCGTCGGGGACGCCCCCGCCCGCTGCCACGCGGACCCGCCGAGCGGGAACTCGTACGCGGGCCGCCCGTTGTTGCCGCTCGTGCGGAACGGCCTGCCCTTGTCGTCGACGACCAGCGTGCCGTGCCGGGACCCGCTGGACCAGGACAGCTCCAGGGTCCAGCTGACGTCGTACGCGGAGGCGTCGGCGTCGATGTAGTAGACCTCGGGGTCGGACTCGCTGACCTTGAAGGGGAAGTCGGCGTGCCCGGCCTCCGGCACCAGCGCCGGGCGCGCGGCGTCGAGGGCCACGGTGAAGTAGTGGGTCGGCACCCCGCCCCCGCAGCCGACGCCCGGATAGCCCATGGCGTAGTCGTTCCAGGCGAGCGGCGTCCGTTTCTGGACCGTGCGGACCTTCAGCCCGTCGACGACCACCGTCTCGTCACCGGTCCCCTGCACGGTCACCTGCACGAACTGCGACCCCGAGGACACGGCCCCGTGCGCGGCCACCCAGGCGGGCGCGTCCTGCTCGACGGGCGGCGGCGAGACCCGTCCGGGCTCACGGTCGATCAGGTAACGCTGGCCGCAGGGGTCCAGCCAGGCGTTCGGGCGGACCTCCACCGTGAGCGGAGGAGCCCCGTCGCCGTCCTCGACGGCCGCGCCGGGGCGTTCGCCGCCGGAGACCGCGGGTGACGGCGTCCCCGAAGAGGACGCGGACGCCGACGCGGACGGCGAGGCGGAGGCCGACCCGCTCCCGGACGGCGCCGCGCTCCCCGTCCCCTTCTCCTGCACGGACCGGGCCGCCCCGGCGCCCCGCGCACCCCCGGCGTCCTCGCCACCACCACCGGACAGCCGCATCCCGAGAACCACGGCTCCGGCCACGGCGACGACGGCGATCCCGGCCAGGACGGCCCGCCGTCGCCGACCGGCGGACGGCCGCGGTACGCCGTCCGGCACGAGGTCGGTGACGAGGGCGGCCGGACCCGGCTCGGG
This sequence comes from Streptomyces sp. NPDC017202, assembly GCF_044331705.1. NCBI lineage: Bacteria > Bacillati > Actinomycetota > Actinomycetes > Kitasatosporales > Streptomycetaceae > Streptomyces > Streptomyces sp. NPDC017202. Next base: position 323,833 of record NZ_JBIRNP010000006.1, read on the forward strand.
GTCGCCGCCCCGCACGCCCTCCGCCGGCCCGGGCTCGGGTTCCTCCCGCACGCCCTCCGCCGGCACCGCGTCCGACTCCGCCACCGGCACCGCGTCCGGCTTCACCGCCGACTCCGCGTCCGGCACCGCCGCCGGCCCGCTCTCCTTCTTCCCCCGTCCCGCGTCCGCCAGCACCCACCGCCGGTGCAGCTCGACCAGCTCGGCCGGCGAGGCCTTGCACAGCCGGGCGAGCCGTTCCACGGGCGCGTAGTCCGTGGGGACGGCGTCCCCGTTGCAGTAGCGGTGCAGCGTCGACGTACTCATGTGGAGCCGTTTCGCGAGCGTGCCGTAGCTCAGCCCGGATCGGTCCTTCAGTTCTCGCAGCAGTTCCGCGAACTCGGCCGCAGCCACCGTTCGTCCACCCCTCGTGTCCCGTCCCGGCGTTCCAGGGACGGTGCGTTTCACCAGCTCAGACCCGTTGCGGGCGTTCCAGCGTCCCGGATCGTCCGCAGGTCGTGGCGGCCGGGACGGATCTGCCCGCAAGCTGTGGCCATCCAAGCACGCCGCTCCCGGCACCCGGTCGAGCGGCGTACGCCAACCAGCCTTTCAGGAAGTGGAATTCACCATGCGCATCCGCCGCAGCAGCCGCCTTCTCGTCCCCGCCGTCGCCGCGCTCGCCGCCCTCTCGCTCACGGCCTGCGAGAACGGAACGGGCACCGAGGACGAGGGCGCGTCGACCCCCGCGTCGTCGGTCACCGCGCAGCCCCAGGGGACCGGCAAGCCGACCACCGGCTCGGACACGGGGACGGGTACCGCCACGGGCACCGGCACCGGATCGAGCACCGGCACCGGCTCGGGCTCGGCCGCGAAGCCGGCCGGCGGAACGTCCGCCAAGCCGGGCACCGGCACCGGCACGGACGACAAGGACCCGAACGCCCCCGAGAACCGCGTCCTGTGCAACGGCTCGAACACGAAGGTCACCGCCCAGCCGGTGCCGCGTCCCCTCAACCACATGCTGATCACGGTCACCAACACCGGCAGCAAGGTGTGCGACCTGACCTACTACCCGGTGCTCCGCTTCGACGAGATGCAGTGGGCGCCCGCGGCGGCGGAGGCGACCAAGCCGCAGGCGGTCACGACCCTCTCGCCCGGCGAGTCCGGCTACGCGGGCGTCCTGCTGTCGGCGGCCGACGGCAGCGGCGACGGCGGGACGACCGCCGAGAAGCTGACGGTCGCCTTCCAGGGCCGCACCCCGAACAGTGACGGCGGCGCCTCCGCGACGCCGCCGCTCCCGGCCAAGGGCGTCTACTACGACAGCTCGCTGACGGTGACGTACTGGCAGCAGAGCATGGACGACGCGCTCGCCTGGTAGGTCAGCAGGTCACCGCAGGGTCCGGGCCACCTCGGTGGCCCAGTAGGTGAGGATGTTGCGCGCCCCCGCCCGCTTGATGCCGGTGAGCGTCTCCAGGATCGCCCGGTCGCGGTCGATCCAGCCCTTCTCGGCGGCGGCCTCGATCATCGAGTACTCGCCGGAGATCTGGTAGGCGGCGACGGGCACGTCCACCGCGTCGGCGACCCGCGCGAGGATGTCGAGGTAGGGGCCGGCCGGCTTGACCATCACCATGTCGGCGCCCTCCTCGAGGTCGAGGGCCAGCTCGCGCAGGGACTCCCGCGCGTTGGCGGGGTCCTGCTGGTACGTCTTGCGGTCCCCCCGCAACGAGGAGCCGACGGCCTCCCGGAAGGGCCCGTAGAAGGCGGAGGAGTACTTGGCGGTGTAGGCCAGGATGGCGACGTCCTCCCGCCCGATCTGGTCGAGGGCGTCGCGGACGACCCCGATCTGCCCGTCCATCATGCCGCTGGGGCCCACGACGTGGGCGCCCGCGTCGGCCTGGACCTGCGCCATCTCGGCGTACCGCTCCAGGGTGGCGTCGTTGTCGACCCGGCCCTGGTCGTCGAGGACCCCGCAGTGCCCGTGGTCGGTGAACTCGTCGAGGCAGAGGTCGGACATCACCAGCAGGTCGTCCCCGACCTCGGCCCGCACGTCCCGCAGCGCGACCTGGAGGATGCCGTCCGGGTCGGTCCCCACGGTCCCGAGGGCGTCCTTCTTGGAGTCCTCCGGCACCCCGAAGAGCATGATCCCGGAGATCCCGGCCTCCACGGCCTCCGCGGCGGCCTTCTTCAGGCTGTCGCGGGTGTGCTGCACGACCCCGGGCATCGCCTGGATCGGCACCGGCTCGCTCACGCCCTCCCGCACGAACGCGGGAAGGATGAAGTCGGCCGGGTGCAGCCGGGTCTCGGCGACCATGCGCCGCATGACGGGGGTGGTCCGCAGCCGCCGCGGACGCGAACCGGGAAAGGATCCGTACGTCGTCATGCGTCCACGCTACGCCCGTCCCGCCCGTCCCTTTGCCGACGCCCCGTCGGCCCCGCCTCGGCCGCGCACCGGCGCGCGCCCCGGACCGTCAACTCCCCCGCGGGTGTGACGCTTCGCGACAAGCCACCGCTGTATGTATGGGCCACCTTTTTTGGATGCGCCCTTTATGGCAGTTTTCGCGAAATAGGGGTGGGGTTTCGTCGTGAGTCGACGTCAACGCCGTGGTGGGACACGGGCGTACAGACCGCTGAGCATGCGCCGGAGGACCTGGCTGACGCTCGGAGCGGTGCTGCTGGGGAGCGGCGGCGTGGTGGCCTACGCCTCCGCCGACCCGTCCGGCGGCCACAGCGCCCGGCCCAAGAGGCCGGTGAAGGTCCACGGCCTCGCGCTGAAGGGCGCCTCGGCCGACCGCCGGGAGCTGTCGCGCACGGACACCGAGCCGTTCTCGCTGCTCGGCGTCACCTGGAACGGAGGCGCCAAGCGGCTGACCGGCACCGCGCAGGTGCGCACCCGCGGCGTGGCGACCGGCGAGTGGAGCGCCTGGCGCGCCCTGGAGCTGGACACCGACCCGCTGGACCGGCCGGGCCCGAAGGTGCGCGGCACCTCCGAACCGGTCTGGGTCGGCCCGTCCGACGGCGTCGAGGCGCGGGTCGTCCGCGGGAACGGCGCCGCCGCCCTGCCCGCGGGGCTGCGGGTCGACATGGTCGACCCGGGGGTGGTGACCGACGCCGAGACGAGGACCGGCGCCGAGCCCGCCGCCTTCGTGGCGGAACCGAGCCCCGGCACCACGGACTCCGGCACCACGGACCCCGGGACCACCGACCCGTCCGCCTCCCCCGGCGAGCCCACGGACACCGCCTCCGCCTCCCCCGCGGAGACCACACCCGAGGCCACCGCGAGCGCCCCGACGGCCACCCCGACGGACACCGCGTCCCCGGACGCGAGCCCGTCGGCCACCGCGTCCGCGCCCACCGTGCCCATCGCGCCGGCGTCCACCGTCCCCCGGCCGCCGATCCTCTCGCGCGCCGAATGGGGCGCCGACGAGTCGATCACCGCGGACGCGGCGGAGTACAACAGCGACGTCAAGGTGATGTTCGTCCACCACACGGCCGGCAGCAACGACTACACCTGCGACCAGGCCCCGTCGGTCATCCGCAGCATCTACACGTACGACGTGCAGGTCCTCGGCTGGAAGGACATCGGCTACAGCTTCCTCGTCGACAAGTGCGGCACCCTGTACGAGGGCCGCAGGGGCGGCACGGACCTGCCGGTGTTCGGCGCCCACACCTACGGCTGGAACCGCGAGTCCGCGGCCGTCGCCGTCATCGGTGACCAGACGCAGACGGCCGCCACCGACGCCACGCTGACCTCCGTCGCCCACCTGGCGGCCTGGAAGCTCGGCCAGTACGGGGCCGACCCGGCCGGAACCGTCGAGCTGACCGCGGGCGCCACGCAGAAGAACCTGTCCGGCACCGCCTTCACCACGGGCAGCCGCTACACCTTCGACCGGATCTCGGGCCACCGCGACGGCTACAACACCGAGTGCCCGGGCGGCCTGCTCTACGACCAGCTGCCGGCCGTCCGCACCCTGGCGGCCGGACCGGTGCAGGGCCTGAAGGTCACCTCGGTGGCCGGCGGCGCCACCCTGACGGGCTCGACGTACTACACCAAGGGCGCCGTCACCGTGACGTGGGCGACGACCACGCCCGGCACGCTGATCTCGAAGTTCGAGCTGCTGGCCGACGGCAGGGCCGTCACCACCGCCCCCGGCACCGCCACATCCGCGAGCGCCGTCCTCCCGGCGGGCGGCCACACCCTCGCCGTACGGGCCGTGCACCAGTCGGGCAGGGCCACGACGACCACCGCGCTGAGCGTCGTGGCGGACGCCACGGCACCGCTGTTCCCCACCGCCCCGAGGCTGTCCCTGCGCACCGGCTCCGTCAGCACCACCGCCGTCCCGGTCACCCTGGCGTGGAAGGCCACCGACGACCGGGCGCTGCGCTCCGTGCGGCTGCTGTCGCCCACCGCCGCGACCTTCGGCCCGACCGTCACCACCTCCAGTCGCACGGCCAGGCCCGGCACCACGACGACCTGGTCGCTGCGGGCCGACGACTACGCGGGCAACTACCGCACGGCCTCGGTCGCCTCGACCCCGGTGATCCTCCAGGAGACCTCCGCGACGAGGTCCGGCAGCTGGACCGCGCGTTCCAGCTCCAGCTACCTCGGCGGCAAGTCGTACTCCAGCGGCTCCAAGGGCGCGTCCCTGACCTGGACCTTCACCGGCCGCTCCGCCGCCTGGGTGGTCTCCCGCGCGGCCGGCTCCGGCCAGGCGTACGTCTACGTCGACGGCGTGAGGACCGCGACCGTCGACCTGAAGTCCGCCACCACGCTGTACCGCCAGGCGATCTGGACCAAGACCTGGTCGAGCAGCGCCAAGCACACGGTCAAGATCGTCGTGGTGGGCACCAGCGGCCGCCCCACGGTCACGACGGACGGACTGGTCCACCTCAAGTAGCCCACGAACCCGGCTCCATGGCATCGGCGACGGCCCTCACGATCACCTACGACCGTGAGGGCCGTCGCCGTTCCGGTCTCACGTGGCCGCCGACCGGCCGCCCTCACCACCACCCTCACCGGTGACGACGCGCAGCGCGGGCTCCGGTGCGAACTCACCCACCCCGAACGCGGCGTCACGCCAGTTGACGCACAGGTCCAGCAGCCGGTCGGTGTCCTGGGACCAGGGCGGCGCCTGGCAGGGCACGGCGGGGAACAGCACGGCCGAGGCGAGCCTGACCGCCATCATCGCGGCACCGGCATGGGGTTCCACGCCGACCTGGGCACCTTCGTGCCGCAGGGTCTCCAGGTCGTCGGCCGCTTGGAGCAGGACTCGGTACACGCGTGCGTAGGCGGAGTGGGTCGTGTCGTCGGGCATGGGCTGTTTCCTCGGGAGTGGTGGAAGCGGGCGGGAAAGCCTGCGGCTGCGGGGGACTCAGTCAGTGCGGACCGGCGGCTCCGGGGACGCCGCCGCTCTGCGCGCACGGCAGTCCCGGCAGCACTTGTCGGGCACCGACTCCCGGAAGACGCGCTTACAGCCGCCCTCGCAGTCCGTCCAGAGATCCAGCCAGGGGGGTGGCGGGGTCGACGCGGAGGCGGGTGGCGGGGCACCGGGAAGATCTTCGTGCGGCGGAGGCGTCGGCAGAGGCGGCGGGAGACCCTCCCGGAGCCGGTGGGCGAGAAACCCGGCGGGAGACTTCAGGGGGACGGGGACGTCGGCGGTCATGGCGTGGATCACGGCGGCCCGGGAGGCCCCGTTGTCGAACCAGCCGACGACGGCGGGAAGGAGACTTTCCACGTCTTTCCGGGAGAGCGTGAAGCGGTCGTCGGTGCGGCGCAGGCCCGCAAGCAGGGCGAAGGCCTTGTCGCGGTGCTCGCTGCTGGACAGTTCGTGTCCGGAGGGTCCGGAGGGTCCGGACGGCGGCGGAACCTCTTCGGGGACGGAATCGCCTGCCGCCCCGCCCCCTACGGCTTCCACGACCACGACCGGCGCGGCAGGGGCCACCGGCACGGCGGGGACGACGGACGCGACCGAGGCGACGGGCGCCACCGGGGCGAGCGGGGAGACAGAGGCGACGGCTGCGGCGGGAACGACCGGCTCGTCCCGTACGCCGGGCGCCGCCGCCCGATTCCGCGTCAGCGCCGGGGCGTTGTACGCGTACGTCCGCGTGACGAAGCGGCCCCCCTCCGTGCGCTCGCGCACCCGCTCCAGATAGCCCTGCGCCTCCAACTCCCGCAGCGCGAAAGCGATACGGTCGCGCCCTTCGGGGAAGCGGTCGGCGAGGCTGCGGATGTCGACGGGGGCGCCCTGCGGCAGCGACAGGATGTGGACGGCCAGTCCGATAGCGGTCAGCGACAGCGCCCGGTGCTGGGCGAGGTGGTTGCCGATGATCGTGTAGTGGCTCGGCTGGTACGCACGTACGTGGGTGACACCGGAGTGGGTGGCACTGCGCCGAACGCCCGGTGCCGGGCGCGGGGCAGCGATAGGCTTCGTCGCAGCCATGGGGAAGGTCTCTTCTTCCTCGTTGGTCAGGCCCTCGCACTGGGATTGCCGTCCCGGCGGGGGCCGATGCATGTGTGGGGTTGTCCGTGCCGAGCGTGCACGCCGGGACGGCGCACACGCCAGCCACAACGGCCCGTTTCACCCACCCGAGTGACACACACGGGGTTTGGTTTGGTTGGAAGGGTTTTTTCCCCGGTTTCTTTGATCCTTTACGGCCCGCGGCCCCGGCCTTCCCCGCACCGGGTCCCGTGTTTCCGGGCTCCGGTGCGGAGTTCACCGGGGTGGGTCGAAATCCAGTTCCGCCCACACGGTCTTGCACGGCACCGGCCCGCATCGGACACCCCATCGATCGGCCAGCTCCTCGACGAGCAGCAGCCCGTAGCCGGATTCCGCGAGGGCGTCGCCGCCCGCTCGCGCCCGGGCGGGCAGGTGATCCCCCCGGGTGTCCGCGACCTCGATGCGCAGAGTTCCGGGCCTGGGGACGGAGAGCGTGAGCCGGAAGCTCCGGCCGGGGACGTGACCGTGCAGAGCCGCGTTCGCGGCGAGTTCGGCCACGACGAGCCGGGCCGGGTCCAACGGCAGATTCCAGGCACTCAGTCGCTCGGCCGCGAGAAGGCGGGCGAGACGGGCTCCGCGACGGGTGGCGGAGAGGGGCACGGAGAACTGGTGGAGCGGAGCGCGCACAGTTTGCTGATTCACGTCACTCAGCGTGTCCATGCGTACGTAACCTGTGAAGGAGGGCGGCCCGTGCGGACGGTGTCTGTCCGTGTGGCGTCGGGTTCCGTCCGGATCGTACGGGGTGACGGGGCGCAGGCATCCGGGGTTGAACCGAAAAGCGCGCGGCGGGAGGACGGCGGACGTGAGCGAGTGGAGCGCGGGACCGGAGGACGACGAGGAAGCCGGGGCGGTGATGAGGACCGTCCAGCGGCAGTTGAAGCTGTGGCGGGAGGCGGCCGGCCTCACCCAGGCGGAGTTCGGGGCGGCCATCGGATACGGCGAGGAACAGGTCTCCTCCGTGGAGCGGGGCCGGCGCATCCCCCGCCCCGAGTACCTGGACCGCGCGGACGAGGTCTTGTCGGCGGGCGGCAGGATCGCGGCCCTGAAGGAGGACCTGGCGGAGGTCCGGTACCCGAAGAAGGTCCGGGACCTGAAGAAGCTGGAGGCGGACGCGGTCGAGCTGGGGGCGTACAACAACTCGGTGATCCATGGGTTGTTGCAGACGGAGGACTACGCGCGGGCCGTGTTCAACGCACATCGACCGACGCTCACCGAGGACGAGGTCGAGCAGCAGGTTGCGGCACGCTTGGCACGACAGGGGATCCTTGATCTCATGACCGGGCGGCGCGTCTTCAGCTTCGTGCAGTGCGAGTCGACGCTTCGCAGGCCCATGGGAGGCAAAATGGTGATGCGCCAGCAGCTCGAACGGCTTTTGGAAGTAGCCCAGTTGCGCAATGTGGACCTTCAGGTCCTTCCCCTGGACCGTGAGGTGAACTCAGGAACCGGCGGCTCGTTCCGGCTGCTCAAGCTCAAGGGAGGGACCACGGTCGCGTTCAGTGAATCGCCCCTCAGCAGCAGAGCGACCTCCGACCCCAAGGAAACGACGATCCTCGACATCCGCTACGGAGCTCTACGCGCCCAGGCTCTCAGCCCACAGGATTCGTTGCCCCTGATCGAGAAAGCACTGGGAGATACAAGGACATGACGTTCAAGGCCTCTAAAACCAACGCCAAGCTGGAATGGATAAAGAGCAGCTACAGCACGTCCGACGGCCCCGACTGCGTCGAGGTTGCGGCCATCCCCAGCCACATCCTGGTCCGCGACTCCAAGCGCCCCCAGGGCCCCCGCCTCACCCTGGCTCCCACCGCCTGGACCGCCTTCCTGCCGTACGCGTCCGACCACTGACGTCACTCACCACGCGTCCCGCACCACGCACGACGCCCCGTCGTCTCCGACCGGAGACGACGGGGCGCACGAGGTGCCTGCGAGGCCGAGGCGGTTACGTCGCCCGACGCCGCCGCGCCCCCGGCCGCCGCTCGCTCGGCCGGCTGACCGGGTCACCGGCCTCCCGGGCGGCGGCGCGGCGCCGCAGGCCGAACTCGGCCAGCGCCTCCGCGAGCTTGTGCACGGACGGCTCCGGAGCCATCACGTCCACCCGCAGCCCGTGCTCCTCGGCCGTCTTGGCGGTCGCCGGGCCGATGCAGGCGATCACCGTCACGTTGTGCGGCTTGCCGGCGATGCCCACCAGGTTGCGCACCGTGGAGGACGACGTGAACAGCACGGCGTCGAACCCGCCGCCCTTGATGGCCTCACGGGTCTCGGCCGGCGGCGGCGAGGCCCGCACGGTCCGGTAGGCGGTGACGTCGTCGACCTCCCAGCCCAGCTCGATGAGCCCGGCGACGAGCGTCTCGGTGGCGATGTCGGCCCGCGGCAGGAACACCCGGTCGATCGGGTCGAAGACCGGGTCGTAGGGCGGCCAGTCCTCCAGCAGGCCCGCCGCGGACTGCTCACCGCTGGGCACCAGGTCCGGCTTCACACCGAAGGCGACCAGCGCCTTGGCGGTCTGCTCCCCCACCGCCGCGACCTTGATCCCGGCGAAAGCGCGGGCGTCGAGCCCGTACTCCTCGAACTTCTCCCGCACGGCCTTGACCGCGTTCACCGAGGTGAAGGCGATCCACTCGTACCGCCCGGTCACCAGGCCCTTGACGGCCCGCTCCATCTGCTGGGGCGTGCGCGGCGGCTCGACGGCGATGGTCGGCACCTCGTGCGGCACCGCGCCGTAGGAGCGCAGCTGGTCGGAAAGCGACGCCGACTGCTCCTTCGTGCGCGGCACGAGCACCTTCCAGCCGAACAGCGGCTTGGACTCGAACCACGCGAGCTGGTCGCGCTGGGCGGGCGCGGAACGCTCGCCGACCACGGCTATGACCGGCCTGCCGCCCTCGGGCGAGGGCAGCACCTTCGCCTGCTTCAGCGTCTGCGCGATGGTGCCGAGCGTGGCGCTCCAGGTCCGCTGCCGGGTCGTCGTGCCGGCGACGGTGACGGTCATCGGGGTGTCGGGCTTGCGCCCGGCCGCGACCAGTTCCCCGGCGGCGGCCGCCACGGAGTCCAGCGTCGTGGACACGACGACGGTCCCGTCGGACACGCCGACCTCGGTCCAGCACCGGTCGGAAGCGGTCCGCGCGTCGACGAACCGGACGTCCGCGCCCTGCGCGTCGCGCAGCGGCACACCGGCGTACGCGGGCACGCCGACGGCGGCCGCGATGCCGGGGACGACCTCGAAGGGAACACCGGCCGCCGCGCAGGCGAGCATTTCCGCCGCCGCGTACGTATCAAGTCCCGGGTCCCCGGACACCGCACGGACGACCCGCCTGCCGCCCCGCGCGGCCTCCATGACAAGATGTGCGGCATCCCGCACGGCGGGGGTCCCAGCGGTTGTTGACGTGGCGTCAACGAGCGTCGGGTGCGGTGCGCCCGTGCCCGGAAGGGGACCCGAGGACGGGCCGGCTTCCGCGTGCACGACGGCGACGCCGGGTCGGGCGTGCGTGCGCACGACGTCGAGCACCTCGTGCTCGGCGACGAGGACGTCCGCGTGGGCCAGCGCCTCCACGGCGCGCAGAGTCAGCAGTCCCGGATCCCCGGGTCCGGCACCCAGGAAGGTGACGTGCCCGTGTTCCGGAGCGGTGGGAAGAGTGGTGGGGCTCACTGTGCTCGCTCCCCCATCAGACCGGCCGCGCCCTGGGCGAGCATCTCGGCGGCGAGTTCGCGGCCGAGCGCCATTGCCCGGTCGTACGTCTCGGGCACGGGACCGGTGGTGGACAGCTGCACCGTGCGGGAACCGTCGGTGGTGCCGACGACGCCCCGCAGGCGCATTTCCTTGACAATCTGCCCGTCGGCCAGCAAGTCGGCCAGTGCCCCGACAGGGGCGCTGCAGCCGGCTTCCAGGGCGGCGAGCAGGGACCGTTCGGCGGTCACGGCGGCCCGGGTGAACGGGTCGTCGAGTTCGCCGAGCGCGGCGATCAGGTCCGCGTCGCCCGCGGCGCACTCGATCGCCAGTGCTCCCTGGCCGGGAGCGGGCAGGACCGTGTCGACCGACAGGAAGTCGGTCACCTCGTCGCCGCGGCCCATGCGGTTCAGTCCGGCCGCGGCCAGCACGACCGCGTCCAGCTCGCCGTCGCGCACGTACCCGATCCGGGTGTCGACGTTCCCCCGGATCGGCACGGTCTCGATGTCCAGCCCGTGGCCGCGCGCGTACGCGTTCAGCTGCGCCGTGCGGCGCGGCGAGCCCGTACCGATGCGCGCCCCGCGCGGCAGGTCGGTGAACTTCAGCGCGTCCCGGGCGACGATCACGTCACGCGGGTCCTCGCGCTCCGGTATCGCGGCCAGGACCAGGCCCTCGGGCTGCCCGGTCGGGAGGTCCTTCAGCGAATGAACCGCGAAGTCGACCTCACCCCGCGACAGCGCGTCCCGCAGCGCGGTGACGAACACGCCCGTGCCGCCGATCTGCGCGAGGTGCTCTCGGGAGGTGTCGCCGTACGTGGTGATCTCGACGAGTTCGACAGGCCGGCCGGTCACCTGGCTCACGGCGTCCGCCACCTGCCCCGACTGGGCCATGGCGAGCTTGCTGCGCCTGGTCCCCAGCCTCAGTGGGTTCGTACTCATGCCGCTCATGCCGGCCCTCGGTTCTCTGCGTTCTTCTCGGTGCTGTCCTCGGCGCGCGAGACGGAGGCCACCGTCTCCTGGTCGAGGTCGAACAGGGTCCGCAGCGCGTCCGCGTACCCGGCGCCGCCGGGTTCGGCGGCGAGCTGCTTGACCCGTACGGTCGGCGCGTGCAGCAGCTTGTCCACCACGCGCCGCACGGTCTGGGTGATCTCCGCGCGGTGTTTGTCGTCCAGGCCCGGCAGGCGGCCGTCGAGCCGGGCGATCTCGCCGGCGACGACGTCGGCGGCCATGGCGCGCAGGGCGACCACGGTCGGGGTGATGTGCGCGGCGCGCTGCGCGGCGCCGAACGCGGCGACCTCGTCGGAGACGATCCGCCGCACCTGGTCGACGTCGGCGGCCATCGGGGCGTCCGCGGAGGCCTCGGCGAGCGACTCGATGTCCACCAGCCGCACCCCGGCGAGCCGGTGCGCGGCCGCGTCGACGTCCCGCGGCATTGCCAGGTCGAGCAGGAACAGCGCCGGCTCGGGCCGTATCGGCACGGGGTCGGGCTCGGGCCTGCGGCGCTCGGGGATACGGCCGACGGTGGCGGCGGTCGCGGCCAGCGCGGTGATCAGCTCGGCGTCGGCCCCGGGGCGGCGCGCGGCCTCCCGGCGGTCGACGGCCTGGCCGGCCGCCCAGGTGGCGTGCTGTTCCAGGGTGGCCGCGTCCATGCCGGCCACGGCGGCCTCGCCCATCAGGGAGAAGCCGGGCTGCACGGCGGAGAGGTCCAGCGGACAGCCCTCGTCGGTTCCCGCGGAGGTCGGCGGCAGCGGCCGTACGTCCGCGTGCCCGGGCCGGCCGTCGTCGTCGGCGGGGGCGGCGGGCGTTCCGGTGCGGCCCTCGGCGGCGGCGGCGACCGCCTCCGCCGTGAGGACGAGTCCGGTCGCGCCGGTGCAGGAGACGGCGACGTCGGCACGGGCCAGTTCCGCCGGTACCGACTCCATGGGCACGGCCCGGGAGACGATGACCGGCTCGCCGTTCTCGGCGAGGATCTGCGCGAGGCGCTCGGCGCGGTCGAAGGTGCGGTTGGCGACGACGATCTCGGCGACGCCGGCGCGCGCGAGGGTCGCGGCGGCCAGCGAGGACATGGAGCCGGCGCCGATGACCAGGGCGCGCTTGCCCCGCGCCCACGCGGTGACGTCCCCGCCCGCCGCCAGCTGCTCCAGGCCGAAGGTGACCAGGGACTGCCCGGCGCGGTCGATGCCGGTCTCGGAGTGGGCCCGCTTGCCGACCCGCAGGGCCTGCTGGAACAGGTCGTTCAGCAGCCGTCCGGCGGTGTGCAGCTCCTGGGCGCGGGCCAGGGAGTCCTTGATCTGGCCGAGGATCTGCCCCTCGCCGACGACCATCGAGTCCAGTCCGCAGGCCACCGAGAACAGGTGGTGGACGGCGCGGTCCTCGTAGTGCACGTAGAGGTAGGGGGTGAGCTCCTCCAGGCCGACGCCGCTGTGCTGGGCGAGCAGCGTGGACAGCTCGGCGACACCGGCGTGGAACTTGTCCACGTCGGCGTAGAGCTCTATGCGGTTGCAGGTGGCGAGCACCCCGGCCTCGGTGGCCGGTTCGGTGGCGACGGTGTCCTGCAGCAGCTTGGCCTGGGCTTCCGCGGAGAGCGCGGCCCGTTCCAGGACGCTCACGGGGGCGCTGCGGTGGCTCAGTCCGACGACGAGGAGACTCATGCCGGCATCACGGCGGGTACGTCCCCGTCGGGTCCCTGGTCGGTGGCGTCCGCGCGGCGCACGGCGGGGGCGGGGGCGGGGGCGGGGGCGGGGACGGCGCCGTCGTGCGCCGCGGCCTCCTCACCGGCCTTGCGCTGCTCGTGGAAGGCGAGGATCTGCAGCTCGATGGAGAGATCGACCTTGCGCACGTCGACGCCGTCCGGGACGGACAGCACGGTCGGCGCGAAGTTCAGGATGGAGGTGACGCCGGCGGCGACGAGACGCTCGCACACCTGCTGGGCGACGCCCGGCGGGGTGGTGATGACCCCGATGGAGACGCCGTTGTCGGAGATGATCTTCTCCAGGTCGTCGCTGTGCTGGACCGGGATCCCGGCGACCTGCCGGCCGGTCATCTCGGGATCGGCGTCGATGAGCGCCGCGACCCGGAAGCCCCGGGAGGCGAACCCGCCGTAGTTGGCCAGCGCCGCGCCGAGGTTGCCGATGCCGACGATCACAACCGGCCAGTCCTGGGTCAGGCCCAGTTCGCGGGAGATCTGGTAGACGAGATACTCGACGTCGTAGCCGACACCCCGGGTTCCGTAGGAACCCAGGTAGGAGAAGTCCTTGCGCAGCTTCGCGGAGTTGACTCCCGCCGCGGCCGCGAGCTCCTCGGAGGAGACCGTGGGGACCGAGCGCTCCGACAGTGCGGTCAGCGCGCGGAGGTACAGCGGAAGGCGGGCGACGGTGGCCTCGGGAATCCCTCGGCTACGGGTCGCCGGTCGGTGAGTTCGGCCAGTTGCCACGGTGCTCCTGCGGGTAGAGCGGGGCTGTAGGCGGTCACACGTCCCCAGACCGCCCCGTCGAATGCAGGCTATGTCTTTGTGAACGCGTGCACAAAGATAGTGTCCGATTTGCCCGGCCAACGTGACCGGGGTCACGCACCCCCGGCGCCTTCGTGGGGAACCGGCGCAGACCCGCGCGCGTTCCTTGATTATCGGGGGCAAAACCGCACACTCTCCTCACGAATCCCGCCCCCGAGATCTGGTCACCATCGATCCTAAGCGACTTTTCACCACACTTGGACTGCCCGGTCAGTTCCCTGTGAGTTCCGCGCGGAGCCGCTCCTCGTTCACGCGCCAGAAGGTGTGCTGCCGCCCGTCCACGAGCACGACCGGGACCTGCTCCCAGTACTGCTCGTGCAGCCGCGGGTCCTCGGTGATGTCCCGCTTCTCCCACGGCACGCCGAGATCGGCGCACACCTTCTCGATCACCTCCTGCGCGTCGTCGCACAGATGACATCCGGGCTTGCCGATCAACGTCACGAGCCGCTCCTGCGGAGCGGGGCCCTTGCGGCGGAAGAGGGGACTCATGTCGGCCATTCTCCCGCGCTCCCCGCACCGGCGTCCGGAGGCCTTCCTTAACGACACGGCCGCGGAGTGTTCACACCCTCCGAACCCCGCGACCGACGGAACCGCCGGCCGGACTGGCTATGCTCACGCCATGGCCGCTCTTGGATGGCTCACCCCCCGTAGGCGCTCCGCCACGGCGCGGAGCGTGTTGGCAGGCGAGGCCTCGGCGGAGGCCGCCCGCAAGGACGTCTCCGCGCAGGAACCGCAGTTCCCCGTGCAGGGCGACGACCTGGCCGCCGCGTTCTTCGACCTCGACAACACGGTGATGCAGGGCGCCGCCCTCTTCCACTTCGGCCGGGGCCTGTACAAACGGAAGTTCTTCGAGACCCGCGACCTGGCCCGGTTCGCCTGGCAGCAGGCGTGGTTCCGGCTGGCCGGCGTCGAGGACCCGGAGCACATGCAGGAGGCCCGCGACTCGGCCCTGTCGATCGTCAAGGGCCACCGGGTGGCCGAGCTGCAGTCGATCGGCGAGGAGATCTACGACGAGTACATGGCCGAGCGGATCTGGCCCGGCACCCGCGCCCTCGCCCAGGCCCACCTGGACGCGGGCCAGCGGGTGTGGCTGGTCACCGCGGCCCCCGTGGAGATCGCCCAGGTGATCGCCCGCCGCCTCGGCCTCACCGGCGCCCTCGGCACGGTCGCCGAGTCCGTCGACGGCGTCTACACGGGCAAGCTCGTCGGCGAACCGCTGCACGGCCCCGCGAAGGCCGAGGCGGTCCGCGCCCTGGCCGCGGCGGAGGGCCTGGACCTCTCCCGCTGCGCCGCCTACAGCGACTCCCACAACGACATCCCGATGCTCTCCCTCGTCGGCCACCCCTACGCGATCAACCCCGACGCCAAGCTCCGCAGGCACGCCCGCGAACTCGACTGGCGGCTGCGCGACTACCGCACGGGCCGCAAGGCGGCGAAGGTCGGCATTCCGGCGGCGGCGGGCGTGGGCGCGGTGGCGGGCGGCACCGCGGCGGCCATCGCGCTGCACCGCCGCCGCCGCTAGCCGCTGACCGCTGACCGCTGACCGCTGACCGCTGACCGCTGACCGACGGTACGACCGTCCAACCGCGGTCACGGCGCTCACTCCCACGGGCAGCCGCAGCGAAACGCGACCAATCCCGCCGTCGGACGTCCGCACGCCCCCGGCCAGTCCTGTTGTCTGCGCACCGCCACAACACGCCCCCGTCCGGCCGAAAACACGAATCTTTCCGGTCAACAAACGGTCACCCCAAGCAACCTGAACGGGCGTCAATAGGTCACGGAAGCGACGTAACCGGTGAATTGAGCAACTGGGTGTAGCAGGGCCTGTACGAAGCGTTATTCTCCTCAGACGCATTCCGGTACCCCTCCGTCGCCACGACGGGTGAAAGGTTCCGCACTGCACGTGATGGAAGCTCTGCCTCTGGGAGTCCCGTGTACCCACACGTCGGGGTTGACGCCTCGGGCCTGGCTACGCTGCGCGCAACGGTCGCTACGGTCCAGGACCTGTTGCGCGGCTTCGTCCCCACCGCGTACGCCGTCCCCGCCTTCGCCGCCGCACCCGCGGGCCCGTGCTACGCACTGGCCGACGGCCTCGAGCAGGTGCCGGCGCGCGGCGCCGTCGCCGAGGGGCGGCGGTCGGGCGACGCGCGGGTGGTCGGCAGACGCGGACGCGCGACCGGCTCGACCACCGCCCGCCGGCCGGCCGCCGACAGCGACAGCGCCCGCATGATGGACCTCGTCGAACGGGCCCAGGCCGGCGAGGCCGACGCGTTCGGGCGGCTCTACGACCAGTACAGCGACACGGTGTACCGGTACATCTACTACCGCGTGGGCAGCAAGGCGACCGCCGAGGACCTGACCAGTGAGACCTTTCTGCGCGCCCTGCGCCGGATCGGCACCTTCACCTGGCAGGGCCGCGACTTCGGCGCCTGGCTCGTCACCATCGCCCGCAACCTCGTCGCCGACCACTTCAAGTCCAGCCGCTTCCGGCTGGAGGTCACCACCGGCGAGATGCTCGACGCCAACGAGGTCGCGCGCTCCCCGGAGGACTCCGTCCTGGAGTCCCTCTCCAACGCCGCCCTGCTGGACGCCGTACGACGGCTCAACCCGCAGCAGCAGGAGTGCGTGACCCTGCGCTTCCTCCAGGGCCTCTCCGTCGCCGAGACCGCGCGGGTCATGGGCAAGAACGAGGGTGCCATCAAGACCCTGCAGTACCGGGCCGTCCGGACGCTCGCCCGTCTCCTGCCGGACGACACCCGCTGACCCGGCACCGGCCCCGCCCGCTCCCACCCCGCCCCCGCCTACTGTCGGCGACATCAACTCACGTTCAGTGAAAGTCCGTTGACTTCCCCATCCGATCATCCGTCGTCCGTAACCCAAGTGCCGCGCCAGTCGTTGTGCGGGATACAGGCTCCCTGTGGTCACGTCCTGGCCGGCCTCGATCACTCGTTCGCGTGGAAGCGGTCGAGGACGTGCAACCCTCAGGACCCCCGAGGAGTCGACCGTCATGACGAGAGGAGGTGCCGCCAGTGATCGCGAACGTATCGGCGCACCGGCGGGCGAACGCCTTCGCCCAGGCCCTGGAGGAGCAGTCCGACCGGGGCACGGCGGCCGAGCAGACCGAAGGACCACCGCCGGCACCGGCAGCCGCGGACCAGACCGAGCAGGGCCGGATCCTGGCCCTCGCGACGAGTCTCGCCGAGCTGCCCAGACCGGAGATGGACCCCGAGGTCAAGGTCGTCCAGCGGGCGCAGTTGGTCGCCGCGATGGAGGCCATGCTTCAGGCGGGCACCATGGGCGAGGCGGCGGACCGTTCGGTGCCGGAACAACGCGCCGTCCGGGCGCGGGGTGCCCACAGGGCGACACCGCTGGGCAGGTTCCGTCCGCGGACACGGCTCGCCAAGGGCCTCACCGCGGGCGGCCTGAGCATCGGAGTGGCCGCCGGCGCCCTCGGCGGGGTCGCGGCCGCGAGTTCCGAAGCCCTCCCCGGTGACTCGCTCTACGGCCTGAAGCGCGGCATAGAGGATTTCAAGCTCAACTACCTCGCCGAGGGCGAGAGCGAACGCGGCCAGGCCTATCTCGACCAGGCCTCCACCCGGCTCAGCGAGGCCCGTCGGCTCATGGAGCGCGGGCGCGGCGGCGCCCAGCTCGACCACGAGTCCGTCGGCGAGGTCCGCCGTGCCCTGTCCGGCATGCGCTACGACGCTTCCGAGGGCCACCGCCTGCTCCACGAGGCGTACGAGCGCGACCCGGACTCCCTCGGCCCCATCCAGGCCCTGTCCGCCTTCTCACGCTCCCACCGCGAGGTCTGGGGAGCCCTGCGCGACCGGCTCCCCGCCCAGCTCGGGGACGTCAGCCGGCAGGTGTCGTCGGTGTTCGACGCCATAGACGAAGAGGTCGCCCCGCTGCGCTCCCTGCTGCCCCAGCCCCCGGCCCCGGGCGGCGGCCAGGGCAGCGGGCAGGGCACCGGCCCGACGTCCCCCGGCCCGTCGGGCACCGGCCGCTCGGCCACGCCCAGCGCAGGCGGCGGCTCCTCGGCCACCGGCAGCCCCGACAACGGCGGCCCCAGCAAGTCGGCCGACTCCGGCGAGGACGGCCTCCTCGGCGGCAACACGGGCGGCCTGCTCGACCCGCCGCAGGCCACCAGCACCTCGTCCCCGTCCACGACCCCGACCACCGAGCCGGACGTCACACTGCCGCCCCTCCTCCCCGGCCTCCTGCCGGGCCTGGGCATCAACAGCGAGGACGCGGGCTAACGGCCTCCGCACGGCTCGTACGGTGGTGGGGGCGGTCTTCCCGGGAAGGCCGCCCCCACCACCGTAGGCACGTACGCATCCGGCTCAGAAGAACACCGACCGCCGTTGCACCGACAGCTTGGCCCCTCCGTCTGCTGCACTCGCGCTGCTACGCAGGCTTCGCACAGCTGCGCCGGACTCCGCCCGGCGACCTCACCCACCGTCCCCCGGAGGCTTCACCCCAGCGGGACGGCACTCAGAAGAACACCGACCGCCGTTGCACCAACAGCTTGTAGAGCGTGTGCTGGATCTGTTCCCTGACCTGGTCCGTCAGGTTGAACATCAGCATCGGGTCCTCGGCCGCCTCCGGCGGATAGCCGTCCGTGGGGATCGGCTCGCCGAACTGGATCGTCCACTTCGTGGGCAGCGGGATCGCGCCGAGCGGGCCGAGCCAGGGGAACGTCGGGGTGAGCGGGAAGTACGGGAAGCCGAGCACGCGGGCGAGCGTCCTGGCGTTGCCGATCATGGGGTAGATCTCCTCGGCCCCGACGATCGAGCAGGGGATGATCGGGGCGCCCTGCCGCAGCGCCGTCGACACGAAGCCGCCCCGCCCGAACCGCTGGAGCTTGTAGCGCTCGCTGAAGGGCTTCCCGATGCCCTTGAAGCCCTCCGGCATCACCCCGACCAGCTCGCCCTGCGCCAGGAGCCGTTCGGCGTCCTCCGAGCACGCCAATGTGTGCCCGAGCTTGCGGGCCAGCTCGTTGACGACCGGCAGGACGAACACCAGGTCGGCGGCGAGCAGCCGCAGGTGCCGGCCGGCGGGGTGCTGGTCGTGGACGGCGACCTGCATCATCAGCCCGTCCAGCGGCAGCGTCCCGGAGTGGTTGGCGACGATCAGCGCACCGCCGTCCGCCGGGATGTTCTCGATGCCCTTCACCTCCACCCGGAAGTACTTCTCGTACACCGGGCGCAGCAGGGACATCAGGACCTGGTCGGTCAGCTCCTGGTCGTAACCGAAGTCGTCGACGTCGTAGTCACCGGTCAGCCGGCGGCGCAGGAAGGACAGCCCGCCGGCGATCCGCCGCTCCAGGCCGCCGCCGTCGCCGTCCGGCCGCGGCGACTGTTCCTCACCGGTCACGGGAACATCATCCCGCGGAACGCCCCTGGCGGGCAGGGACTGGACCGCACCGGCCTCAGCGGCCTCACCGATCTCACGGACCGGCGCCGGTTCGCCGGTCCCGCGCCGGTTCCCCGCGCCCCGGCGCCGCGACGGCCGCTGCACGGCACCCCCGCGGGACCGGTCGTCGTCGAACGGAATGACCTTGGCGTCCGCCATCGTTGATGCGCTCCTCAGTTGGCGCTCTGCGTCGGGGGCCGGCCGCCGCCCGCGTGGGGGAGCGCGGCGATCCGGTCGACGACCCCGGCAAGGGCCTCGGGGGGCAGGAGACCCGGCCCCTGGCTGTGTGCGAAGTCCGCGAAGGTCTCCGCGGTGGTGTACCTCGGCGTGAATCCCAGCGTCTCGCGCATCTGGTCGGTCGACACGACCCTGCCGTGCGTGAGCAGCCGGATCTGCTCGGGCGAGAAGTCCGTCATGCCCAGCGTACGCACCAGGGTGCCCGCCCAGGTGACGGCCGGCAGCAGGAGCGGGACGGTGGGCCGGCCGAGCCGCCGCGAGCACTGCGACAACAGCAGCACGCCGTCGCCGGCGATGTTGAAGGTGCCGCTGTTGAGCGTCCCCCGCCGGGGTTCGTGCGAGCCGATCCGCAGCACCTCGATCACATCGTCCTCGTGCACGAACTGCAGGCGCGGGTCGTAGCCGAACACGGTCGGCAGGACCGGCAGCGAGAAGTACGAGGCGAGCGGGGTCTCCGCGGTCGGGCCGAGGATGTTGGCGAACCGCAGCACGCACACGGCGACGTCGGGCCGCCGCCGGGCGAATCCGCGGACGTACCCCTCGACCTCCACGGTGTCCTTGGCGAAGCCGCCGCTGGGCAGCGACTTGGCCGCGGTGGTCTCGGTGAACACGGCGGGATCGCGGGACGCGGAGCCGTACACGTTGGTGCTGGACTTCACGACGAGACGCTGCACGTTCGGCGACTTCTGGCAGGCGCCGAGCAGCTGCATCGTCCCGATGACGTTGGTCTCCTTGACCGTGGTCCGGCTCCCGCTGCCGAGCGCGGTGGCCGTCACGTCCAGGTGGACGACCGTGTCGGCGCCGGTCTCGGCGAGGACCCGCGCGATGGCGGACTGGCGGATGTCGGCCTGGATGAAGTCCGCGCCGCCGAGATGGTGTTCGGGCGGCACGGCGTCCACCGCGATCACCCGGTCCACGTCCGGGTCACGCTGGATCCGTCGTACGAACCGACCCCCCAGCTGACGGGCCACCCCGGTCACCAGCACGACCTTGCCCAAGATCAGCGCCTTCCTTCCGCACTAGGTCCGGTCCTACCCTGCCGCATCGCCCACCTTGCCGGGTTCCCCGCCGCGGGCCAACTTAGCGGGTCGGTGTTGCGCTGTGATGACCACCCGATGCGCCACGTGACAGCACCGGCCGGTCGTACGACAGGATCAGCCACCCGCCCGTCCGGGCACCCGCACAGGGTTCAGCCCGCCGTACGGGAAGCCGACATGCGTGTGGCCCCCCAGCCGGTCACCGGCTGGAGGGCCACACCACGCTTTCGCGGCTCGCGTCGAGCGAACTTACTTCTTGTTACGACGCTGAACGCGCGTGCGCTTGAGCAGCTTGCGGTGCTTCTTCTTGGCCATCCGCTTGCGCCGCTTCTTGATAACAGAGCCCACGACTACCCTCGCTCACTTCTCATCACTCGGTGCTGGGCGCCATGGGCCCATACGACCTACGAGGGGCTAGCCTACCCGCCCGAGCGCTGAGGTCGTAATCGAGGCGGCGGAGGGACCCCCGGAGTGCCCTGTGACGCGGATCCCCCCGCCCTGCCGTCAGCCGGTTTCCACCCCCACGTAGCTCTCGCGGAGGTACTCGTGAACCGCTTGCTCCGGGACACGGAAGGACCTTCCGACCCGGATCGCGGGCAGATGACCGCTGTGCACCAGCCGGTACACGGTCATCTTCGACACTCGCATCACCGAGGCGACCTCCGCCACGGTAAGGAACTGAACCTCGTTCAGAGGCCTCTCGCCAGCTGCAGCCATGACACACCTGAACCTTCCGCACTCGACTCGACGGCCACCGGCTTCCCCTTCCGGTGACTCTTCGTCGCTGCGTGCTCACTCCCCAATGTAGGGGCGGGTGATGCGAGTGGGGAAGAGGTGCACCCATCGGCGGCCTACCGTGACAGACATGCCCGATCGAGCACGTAGCGGGTGAGCGGCAGGTAGTGGCCGGCGCGCACGCCGTCATCAAGCGGAACGGCGACGGACACGGCCCCCTCGGCCTGCCCGACGAAGAGCGCGGGATCGTCGGTGTCCCCCGGCCCGATCGCCTCGAACCCCAGCTGACCTGCTCCGCAGACCCAGCCGTGGTCCCCGATCACCAGATCCGGCAGCGGCCCGCCGGCGTCCGCGGCCGCCGCCAGCGCCAGTCGAACCGGGAGGGGTGAGTGCGTGTGCACGCCGGTCGCACCACCGGGGCGCCCGGACCCGGGTTCCCGCACCAACCCGACACCGCGTACGTAGGCGAGGCGGTGCGTGCGTAGACCGAACCGGGTCGTTATGTCGACACAGCGACCCTGCGCCGGGGTGAGAACAACACATCCCGCCGCCGACAGGGCGTCTGCGATCCCTGCGTAGAACCCGAGCAGCCGGTGCGGATGCCCGGTCCCGAACAGCACGGTCCCGCCACGCTGGGCTACCACGGCGAGCCGCTCGGCGAACGCGTCCAGCGCGAGAAGCGTCAGCTCGGGATCGATCACATCATGCCCTGAAACGTGCTCCGGATCGGCCGAAACCCCACACTTCTCCGCCATGAGCGAGATCAACTCCCGCTCCGACCACACCCCTTCGGGGTCGATCCCGATCAACACCCGAGGATCCCGGGCCGCGAACGCCCGGTAGCGCCGAAGACTCCCCTCCCGCTCGGTCCCCACCACTCCCGCCAGCCCCACCCGAACCAGATACTCCGCCATACCACCCCGAGTCGACACCCTGAAATCCTCCCGAACACCCCCCTCCCCCACCACCCGAACCCTCGAAGCCCCCACGGCCGGCGTAACACCACCACCGCCCACGGCGGAAAAACTGAGCGCGGGGCAGCACCGAAGCCCCTGACGGCCGCCCGGGCCGGAGCCCCGACGGGGGCCCTGGGACCGGTTCCGCCGCCTGCCCCCCGGACCGGCACTCCACAAGGGCAGCGGTGCCGGTCCTTTCACAGGGGCGCAGGGGACAAAGTCCCCGCCGGGGTCCGGGGGCGGAGCCCTTGGATGGGGTCGAAGGGGCGGAGCCCCTGGGGACGGGACGGGCAGGAGCGGCGGGGGCGGACCCCCTCACCCCGCCGCCCCTTACGCCAGCAACCCCCGCAACGGAAACGCCGCCCGCCGGGTCGCCAGCACCGCCTGGTCCAACCGGTCCGCGGGGTCGTACCCCGCCTCCCAGGCCCCCCAGGACACCGGCCACCGCCCATCGGTCATCCGCACCGGCCCCAACTGCCGCGTACGGGCGAACACCTCCCGC
The DNA here is from genome assembly GCF_044331705.1 of Streptomyces sp. NPDC017202. Lineage (NCBI taxonomy): Bacteria > Bacillati > Actinomycetota > Actinomycetes > Kitasatosporales > Streptomycetaceae > Streptomyces > Streptomyces sp. NPDC017202. Next base: position 346,350 of record NZ_JBIRNP010000006.1, read on the forward strand.
CGCCACCCCTCGGGAATCACCGTCTCCGGCGCCACGGGCCGCCCCGCCGCGATCCCCACCAGGTGCGTCCACGACCGCGGCACCACCTCCACCACCGCGTAGCCACCGCCCCCGAGCGCGACCCACTTCCCCCCGGCGTACTCGTGCGCCAGCTCGTGACAGGCGACCTGCACGGCCCGCTGCGCGTCCAGCGACACCGCCAGGTGGGCAAGCGGATCCTCGAAATGCGTATCCGCCCCGTGCTGGGTGACCAGCACGTCCGGCCGGAAATCAGCGACCAGTTCCGGCACCACGGCGTGAAACGCCCGCAGCCACCCCGCATCCCCCGTCCCCGCCGGCAGGGCCACGTTCACCGCGGCCCCCTCCCCGTCCCCCGCCCCGGTCTCCTCCGGCCACCCGGTCTGCGGAAACAGGGTCCGGGGATGCTCGTGCAGCGAGATCGTCAGCACCCGCGGGTCCTCCCAGAAGGCCGCCTGCACGCCGTCCCCGTGATGCACGTCGACATCCACGTACGCGACCCGCCGGGCCCCCAGCTCCAGCAACCGCGCGATGGCCAACGACGCGTCGTTGTAGACGCAGAACCCCGCCGCGCCACCGGGCATCGCATGATGCAACCCGCCCGTGAAGTTCACCGCGTGCAGCGCGTCCCCCCGCCACACCGCCTCCGCCGCCCCCACGGACAGCCCGGCGATCAACGAGGACACCTCGTGCATCCCGGCGAAGGCCGGATCGTCCACCGTGCCGAGCCCGTACGACACGTCCGCCGCCCGCGGATCGGCGGAGGCGGCCTTCACGGCCTGGATGTAGTCCTCCCGGTGGACGAGCCGCAGCGTCGAGTCCCCCGCCGGCTTGGCGGAGACGATCTCCACCTCCCGGTCGAGCCCCAGGGCGTCGACCAGGCGCCGGGTCAGGGCCAGCCGTACCGGATCCATCGGATGGTCCGGGCCGAAGTCATACCCCGTTACTGCCTCGTCCCACATCAGCTGTGCGCGGCCGCTCATGCCCGCCACCGTATCGGTCGGGTCGAGGCGTGAACGACCTGGCGTACCCGAACGTCACCAGCACCAACACCATCGGCACAGCCATCGCCCCCCGGTAGCTCCACGCGTCCCCCAGCGCCCCGACCAACGGCGAACCGATCAGGAAACCGACGTAGTTGAAGACGTTGAGCCGGGCGACGGCTGCGTCCGAGGCCCCCGGGAAGAGCCTCCCCGCCGCCGCGAACGTCTGCGGCACCAGCACACACAGTCCCAGCCCCACCAGGGTGAACCCACCCGTCCCCGCCCAGGCCCCCGGCGCGACGGCCACCACCGCGAACCCCGCCGCCGCCACCGCCGCCCCCACCCGTACGACCGCGGCGGCCCCGTACCGCCGCACCCCGAAGTCCCCGATGGCCCGCCCGAGCAGCGTGGTGACCATGTAGACGTTGTACGGGACGGTCGCCAGCTGCTCCGAACTCCCGAGCACGTCCTGGAGGTACTTCGCGCTCCAGTTGGACACGGTCGAGTCCCCGATGTAGGCGAAGGTCATCACCAGGCACAACGGCAACAGCGCCTTGAAGACGACACCCCCGCTCCGTTCCGCCTCGTCCGCCTCGAGGGCGGCCCCGCGTCCACCGCCGTCCGCGTCGACGTACCACCGGCTTCCCACCAGCACGGCCGGCAGCAGCACCAGCACCACCGGCAGGTACGACACCCACAGCGCGAGGTGCCAGTGCGCCCCGGCCCACGCCAGTGAGGCCCCCACGATGCCGCCGAGGCTGTACACCGCGTGAAAGCCGAGCATGATGCTCCGCCCGTACTCGCGCTGGAGGCTCACCCCGAGCATGTTCATCGAGGCGTCCAGCGCTCCCACGGCGAGCCCGAACAGCGCGAGCGCGACACCCAGCCCGGCCATCCGCTCCCCGGCCCCCACCCCGAGCAGCGCGAGCAGCACGACCGGCTGGGACCAGCGCAGCAGCCGACTGGGCGGTATCCGCTTCACGAGCCGCTCGGTGGCCACGCTCCCCGCCCCGGCCAGGATCGGTACGGCGGCGAGGAAGACGGGCAGCAGCGCGTCGGAGACCCCGTACCGGTCCTGGACGGCCGGGATCCGGGTCACGAGCAGCGCGAAGGCGACGCCCTGGGCGAAGAAGCCGAACGACAACGAGGCCCTACCGCGCCGCAGCACTTCTGTCATGGCGGCGAGCGTAGGGCCCCGGCGTACTCGTGGGTAGATCCAGCCAAAGATGAATTCCCCTCAGCTCTGCCTCAGGCTCACCTCAGCAGGTCGGCCAACTCCCCCATGTCGGCGAAGAGTCCGGTGGCCCCGGCGAGCTTCGCGGCCGGCGTCATCGCGGTGAAACCGTACACGTCCATCCCGGCCGCCACGGCCGCCCGCACCCCGAGCGGGCTGTCCTCGACGACCACACACCTGTCCGGCGCCACCCCCATCCGCTCGGCCGCGTACAGGAAGAGGTCCGGCGCCGGCTTTCCCTTGCCCACGTCCTGCGCACTGAAGATCCGCGCGTCCTCGAACCACCGGTCCAGCCCGGTCGTCCGGTGCCCCACCCGTATCCGCTCATGGCTCCCGGAAGAGGCGACACAATACGGCACCCCGTCCGCGGCGAGCTTCTCCAGCACGTCGGTCACCCCGGCCACGGGCCGCAACTCCCGCTCGAACGCGGCGAACACCCGGGCGTGGAAGACATCGTCGAAGTCCGCCGGCAGCCGCTGCCCGGTCCGCTCCAGCACCAGGTCGTGGATCCGGTGCATGGCGGACCCCATGTAGTCCCTGATGGAGTCCTCGTACGAGGTCGGGTGCCCGAGTTCCGTCAGGTGGGCGGCCAGCAGCCGATTGGAGATCGACTCACTGTCGACGAGCACACCGTCATTGTCGAAGACGACCAGGTCGTAGCGCATGGCTCGATCCTAGAACGCGAAAGTCCCCGGAAAACAATGGTGAACGCAGAAAACCCCCGTGCCGGTGGCACGGGGGTTTCCCGGAATGATTGTTCGGCGGCGTCCTACTCTCCCACAGGGTCCCCCCTGCAGTACCATCGGCGCTGTAAGGCTTAGCTTCCGGGTTC
>NZ_JBIRNP010000007.1:0-141172 GCF_044331705.1 Streptomyces sp. NPDC017202
TTTTGGCACGCTGTTGAGTTCTCAAGGAACGGACGCTTCCTTCGTACTCACCCGAGAGACTCTCTCAGGCTTTCCTCCGGGCGCTTCCCTTCGGTGTCTCCAACTCTACCAGTCATTTTCCGTCCCCCTGACCACCGTCTCGCAGGCATACGGAAGATGATCAAAAGCTAGGATCTGAACAAGTTGGATGCTGCTCGGTTAAGCGCGCTCGCTGGCGTCGCTCACCCTTAAGCAGGAGTACGACTGTACACGGGCCCGCGGAGCGCGTGCAAATCGATTAGGCTAGTGGTCTAGACCACGGATCGGGATCACTCGTGCGGAACCGGTACTTCATATGACATACCCTGCTGCACAGTGCGCCGTCCGGGACTAGCAGTGACGGCCCGTATACATCTCCACCCCTGGGAGGCTTCCCATGACCACCGTGACGTCCCCGTTGGCAGGACGCGCCATCGGACTGGCAGCAGTGCCCGATCCGGTCTTCTCCGGGGCCATGGTCGGCCCCGGCACGGCCATCGACCCGGTGCGCGAGCCCTCCGAGGCCGTGTCACCCGTGGACGGAGTCATCGTCTCCCTCCACCCGCACGCATTCGTGGTGGTCGACGCCGAGGGACACGGCGTGCTCACTCATCTCGGTATCGACACCGTGCAGCTGAACGGCGAGGGCTTCGAACTGCTCGTGAACAAGGGCGACACGGTGACCCGCGGACAGGGCATCGTGCGGTGGGATCCCGTCGCGGTCGAAGAGGCCGGCAAGTCCCCGGTGTGTCCGGTCGTGGCCCTGGAAGCCACCGCCGACGCCCTCGGTGATCTCCGCGAGGACGGCGACGTGAAGACTGGCGACGTTCTCTTTTCCTGGCGCTGAGCCGAGGCCGTCGCATCGATGACGGCACATGGGACAACCACCGCGGCGGCGGGACCCGCCGCACTACCGGAGACGGGTGAGATGGAAACAACGCTGCGAGGCGTCGGCGTGAGCCACGGTGTGGCGATCGGCGAGGTTCGGCACATGGGAACGGCGGTCCTCGAACCGCCCGCCAAGCAGATCCCGGCCGAGGAGGCGGAGCGCGAACAGGGGCGCGCCCGTCAGGCCGTGGATGCTGTGGCCGCCGATCTGATGGCGCGCGGCAATCTGGCGGGGGGCGAGGCCCAGGCGGTGCTCGAAGCCCAGGCCATGATGGCCCAGGACCCGGAACTGATGGCGGATGTGGAGCGGCGTATCGCCGTCGGCAGTACGGCCGAGCGTGCCGTGTACGACGCGTTCGCCGCGTACCGCGAACTGTTGGCGAACGCCGGGGAGTACCTCGCCGGTCGCGTGGCCGACCTCGACGACGTGCGGAACCGTATCGTCGCCCGTCTGCTGGGGGTCCCGATGCCGGGTGTCCCGGACAGCGACGAGCCGTACGTACTGGTGGCGCGAGATCTCGCGCCGGCCGACACCGCGCTGCTGGATCCGACGTTGGTCCTCGGGTTCGTGACCGAGGAAGGCGGGCCGACCAGCCACAGCGCGATTCTGGCGCGGGCGCTGGGCGTGCCGGCCGTCGTGGCGCTGCCGGGTGCCGGTGAGCTTGCCGAGGGGACGGTCATCGCCGTCGACGGGAGCACCGGCGAGATCTTCGTGGACCCGACCGAGGACAAGAAGGCACAGCTCGAAGCGTCGGCGGCGGAGCGGAAGGCGGCGCTGTCCGCCTCGACGGGACCGGGCGCCACCGCGGACGGACACAAGGTGCCGCTGCTGGCGAACGTCGGCGGCCCGGCCGATGTGCCGGCCGCCGTCGAGGCAGGTGCTGAGGGTGTCGGCCTGTTCCGTACCGAGTTCCTCTTCCTCGACGACAGCAAGAAGGCTCCGTCGGAGGAGAAGCAGGTCGCGGCGTACCGGCAGGTGCTGGAGGCGTTTCCCGAGGGGCGCGTCGTGGTGCGGGTGCTGGATGCCGGCGCCGACAAGCCGCTGGACTTCCTGACTCCGGCGGACGAGCCGAATCCGGCGCTGGGCGTGCGGGGTCTGCGGACGCTCCTCGACCACCCCGATGTGCTGCGCACGCAGCTGTCGGCGCTGGCGAAGGCTGCCGAAGGCCTGCCGGTCCACCTCGAGGTGATGGCCCCGATGGTCGCGGACCGTGCCGATGCCAAGGCCTTCGCCGACGCGTGCCGGGCGGCCGGGCTGCGGGCGAAGTTCGGCGCGATGGTGGAGATTCCGTCGGCCGCTCTGCGGGCGCGCTCGATTCTGCAGGAGGTCGAGTTCCTGTCCCTGGGGACGAACGACCTCGCGCAGTACACCTTTGCCGCGGACCGTCAGGTGGGTGCGGTGTCGCGGCTCCAGGATCCGTGGCAGCCCGCGCTGCTCGACCTGGTCGCGCTGTCCGCCGAGGCGGCCAGGGCGGAGGGCGGCAGTTGTGGGGTCTGTGGTGAGGCCGCGGCCGATCCGCTGCTCGCCTGCGTGCTGACGGGTCTGGGCGTCACCTCCCTGTCGATGGGATCGGCGTCGATTCCGTACGTGCGGGCGACGCTCGCGAAGTACACGCTGGCGCAGTGTGAGCGGGCGGCGGCGGCCGCCCGTGCGACCGACAGCGCCGAGGATGCGCGCGAGGCCGTGCGGGCGGTGCTGTCCGGCGAGTAGTCGGCGGTGCCGGCTTCGGCCGGTGAGGAGGGGCGCTCCGCGTGTGTCGCGGAGCGCCCCTCCTGCGTGTCAGTGGTGGTGGCCCGGGGCCGGCCCGTGTTGTCCGTCCTCGCTGAGGTCCGGCGGCGCGCAGTAGTCGACGTCGGACTCGGGTGCGATGAGGTCGCCGGATTCGACGTCGGTGCAGTAGGCGTCGAAGACCTCACCGGCGGTCAGCGGTTCCAGTCCCTCGCCGCGCAGTCGCCAGCCGTACACGCGGTCGGGGCTGCCGGTGGAGCTGGTGCGCATGACCAGCCCGCCGGGGCTGCGGGTGGCGACGCCGAGAGCGAGGACGGTCGTGAATTCGAGGGCCTCGGCCTCGTCGAGCGGGGTGGTGCCGTCGGTTGCCTCGTCCGCGTGGAGGACGGCGACCAGGGTCTCGGGTGTGCCGGTGACACTGCACACGAGGTGGCGGTCGCCGGGCGGTGCCGTGTCGAGGATGCGGGCGAGCAGGTCGGAGGCCTGGCTGAAGGCCGCGCGGCCGATGTCCTCGCCGCAGGTCGCGCATGCTCCGAGGCGGGCCAGGAGAGTGGCCGCGTATTCCCAGGTCGCTTGCCGGACCGCTTCCTCGACCAGCGCGGGTACCAGATCGGCCAGCGGCTGGCCCTCGTACGGGAGGGTGGGGCCGGTGGTGGCGAGTTCGGCCGTGAAGCGTGTGCGGTGGGCGGGGTCGTCGGGGTCGAGGCCCTTCGCCGCGCAGAAGTCGGCGTACTCCTGGGGGTCGAAGAGGGCGACGGTGGTGTGGGTGCCCTGGAGGGCGCGCGTTTTGAGGAGTTCCTCGACCTGTCGGAGATAGGTGGTGTGGTCGTCGAAGGTGAAGGTGCGATAGCGCCGCATGGCCCGGAAGTCGTGTTCGTCGGTGAGCAGGCCGATGGTGCCGGCGATCTCGCGGCGCAGGACGCGTCGCATGGTCCAGTGGTCGGTGTGTGCCGCCATGGCTCCCCCTGTGTGTGCGCAGTCGATCAATGCTCACTCACAGTAACCGTCGGCACTGACAATGGGCCCTGAGCTGCGGTTTCGGTGTGGTCAGGCTCGTTTGCGGGCGAGGTCCTGGTAGAAGTGCAGGAGGTCGAGGTTGTCGATGGAGCCCGGGTTGACCGCTTTTTCCAGGGGGGTGCCCTGGAGGAGGCGCTTGACGGGGACCTCGATGCGTTTCCCGGTGAGGGTGTGCGGCACTCCGGGGACCTCGATGACCTCGTCGGGGACGTGACGTGGCGAGAGTTCCTCGCGGATGGTCCGCTTGATGCGGTCGAGGAGCGCCTGGTCGAGGACGGCTCCCGGTGCCAGGTGGACGAAGAGGGGCATCCAGTAGCCGCCGTCGGGCTGTTCGATGCCGATGACGAGGGATTCCTTGATCTCGGGCAGCCGCTCCACGGCTTCGTAGATGTCGGCCGAGCCCATGCGGACGCCCTGCCGGTTGAGTGTGGAGTCGGATCGGCCGTGGATGACGACGGTGCCTCGCGAGGTGAGGGTAATCCAGTCGCCGTGACGCCATGCGCCGGGGTAGGTGTCGAAGTAGCTGTCGTGGTAGCGGCTGCCGTCGGGGTCGTTCCAGAAGTACACCGGCATCGACGGCATGGGGTTGGTGACGACGAGTTCGCCGACCTCGTCGACGACGGGCCGGCCGCTCGGGTCCCAGGCCTGCAGGTCGGTGCCGAGGCAGGGGGCCTGGAGTTCGCCGGTGTACACGGGCAGGGTGGGGACGGCTCCCGCGAAGCAGGAGCAGACGTCCGTTCCGCCGCTGACGGAGGCGATCCACAGGTCGTCGTGGACTTCCTCGTGGAGCCAGCGGAAGCCGTCGGGCGGCAGCGGCGAGCCGGTGGTGGCTACGCAGCGGACCTTGGAGAGGTCGAAGTCGCGGGCCGGGTGCACGTCGGCCTTGCGGCAGGCCATCACGTAGGCCGCCGACGTTCCGTAGAGGGTGGCGCCGGTGCGTTCGGCGATGCGCCACTGGGCTCCGGTGTCGGGGTGGCCGGGGCTGCCGTCGTAGAGGACGACCGTCGTTCCGGTGAGGAGGCCGGAGACGAGGAAGTTCCACATCATCCAGCCGGTCGAGGTGTACCAGAAGAAGCGGTCCCCGGAACCCAGGTCGCAGTGCAGACCGAGTTGCTTGAGGTGTTCGACGAGGATGCCGCCCTGGGACTGGACGATGGCCTTGGGCAGACCGGTCGTGCCGGAGGAGTAGAGCACCCACAGGGGGTGGTCGAACGGAACCTGTTCGAAGGTGGGTTCCTGGTCGACGGCGGTCAGGGCCGACCAGTCCAGGGCCCCCTCGGGGGTCTCGGTGCCGAGGAGGGGGATGTGGACGACGGCACGCAGGCTGGGCAGTTCGCGGCGGAGTTCGGCGACGGCGTCGCGGCGGTCGTGTTCCTTGCCGCCGTAGCGGTAACCGTCGACGGTGAAGAGGACGACCGGCTCGACCTGCTGGAAGCGGTCGAGGACGCTGCGGGCGCCGAAGTCGGGGGCGCAGGAGGTCCAGACGCCGCCAACGGCAGCCGTGGCGAGGAGGGCGACGACGGCCTGGGGGATGTTCGGGACGTAGGCGCTGACGCGGTCTCCGGGGCGGACGCCGAGACGGCGCAGTTCGGCGGCGAGGGAGCCGACCTGGCGGCTCAGTTCCGCCCAGGTCACGGGTCGGGGTTCGTGGGTCTCGTCGACGTACAGGAGGGCTGGTTCGTCCGGGCGGCCGGCGGCGGCGCGCAGCGCATGCTCGGCGTAGTTCAGGGTGGCGCCGGGGAACCATTGGGCGCCGGGCATGGCGCGGTCGCCCAGGACACGCGTGAAGGGGGTCGAGAAGCGTACGTCGAACCACTCCGTGACGGCCTTCCAGAACGTTTCCAGTTCGTCGACGGACCAGCGGTGCAGCGCCGGGTAGCCGCCGTCGGACGGGGCTCCGTGGCGTTCGGCGGCCCAGGTCTGGAATCTGGTGACCTGGGCCTCGGCGGTGCGCTGCGGATCGGGCCGCCAGAGCGGCTCTGGGTTCACGGTCGACATGGGGCGGCTCCCGGACTGTGCGCGTCGTGTGCGTCGCTCGCGCACGTGCTGGGGTGTGCGCGTGACGCGGCTGACACGGACGATGCCATGTGATCGACTTCCACACCAGGGTGTGTCCCACACAGTCCGTGTCGTGAAGATGTGAGTCCAGCACAGGTGAACGGCAGTTGAACGACACGCGCGCGTGGTGCCGTCAGTGACAGGGTGAGCGACATGGACGGTCGTGACCTGGTGCGTTCGATGAAGATGGTCGGTTCCGCGGGGACCGCACGGGGGTTGCGCACCGTGCGGGCGGCATGGCGCCGGCGGCGTGCCGACGCCCTGGCGCTGCCCGCGCGGGGCGTCGAGCGCGCGCGGGTGCCGGGGGTGGTGCGGGACGTGGAGCCGGGGCCCGGCGGCGGGACGATGCGGTTCAGCCGCTCCGAGCTGACGATCCGGGTGGCGGTGAACGGTGCCGTCTTCTGGGGTTGGGACGGGGCCGGGCCGGAGCCGTCGTACGCACTGGCCGGACGCTGCCCCGAGGCCGATCCGCGGGCGGTGCTGGAACCGGACAAGGACGGCGGCTGGCGGGTGGTGGCGGAACGGGTGACCGTCGTGGTCTCGCGGCACGGGGCCATCGAGGTGCGGACGCCGGGTGGTGTGGCGTTGCGACGGGATCTGCCACCACGGTGGTGGGAACCGGCGGACGGGGGTCCGGGGCGGTGGATGCAGCGGTCGGAGGTGCCGGCGGACGCCCGCTTCTTCGGGCTGGGCGGTCGGGCGGCCGGGCCTCGTCTGCGTGCCGGGACCTACCGGCTGTGGAACACCGATCCGGGGCGTGCGTTCGATTGGGGCGACGATCCGCTGTGCCTGACGATGCCGGTGCAACTGGTGGTGGCCGACGCGGCCACGCATCTGGCGTTCCACGACACGTCCTGGGACGGCTCGGTGAGGTTGCGGGAGGGCGAGGAGGGGGCCGGCTCCGGACACGACCGGCCCGGGATGTCCGAGCTGCGGATGGACGGCGGCCCACTGCGCTGCTGGGTGGTGGTGGGAACCCCCGCGCGCGTGCTACTCGCCTGGGCCTCGCTCACCGGCGCGCCGGCGGTGCCGCCCGCCTGGGCGCTCGGGCACCATCACGCGCGGGGCTTCGGCGACGAGCAGGAGCTGCGGAGTGTCGTGGCCGGCTACCAGGAGCGCGGCCTGCCGCTCGACGTGGTCCATCTCGGCGTCGGTTCCTTGGACGACGGTCAGGTGTTCGCCGTCGACCAGGAGCGTTTCCCGAAGCCGGCGGTGCTCGCCGAGGAGCTGCGGCGGGGCGGGGTCCGCCTGGTGTCGGTCGTCGAGCCTGCCGTGCGGGCCGTGCCGGGCGACGCGGTCCACGACAGCGGGGGCACCGCGGACGCGTTCGTGCGGGACGCCTCGGGGCGGATCGTGGAGGGCGTGGCGCGGGCCGGCGATTCGGTGTACCCGGACTTCACGCACGCGCGTGTGCGGCGCTGGTGGGGTGGGCTGTACGCGGAGGGGGTCGCGCAGGGCTTCTCGGGTTTCTGGCACGACTTGGACGAGCCCACGTCGTTCACCGCCTTCGGGGAGGCGACGCTCCCCAGGTCGGCGCGACACGCTCTGGAAGGCCGGGGCGGCGATCACCGCGAGGCGCACAACGTGTACGGGTTGTGCATGGCGCAGGCGGGCTACGAGGGGCTGCGGGAGCTGCTTCCCGAGGAGCGCCCGTTCGTGTTCTCGCGCTCCGGCTGGGCGGGGCTCCAGCGCTACGGCGGTACCTGGTCCGGTGACGTCGCCGCGGGCTGGCCGGGGCTGCGGGCGTCGCTGTCGCTGGTGCTGGGGCTCGGGCTGTGCGGGGTGCCGTGCTCGGGGCCGGACGTCGGCGGGTTCGACGGCGGCCCGTCTCCGGAGTTGTATCTGCGGTGGTTGCAGCTGGGTTCCCACCTGCCGTTGTTCCGCACGCGTGCGGCCCCCCGGGCGGGGCTCGGGGAGCCGTGGGAGTTCGGTCCCGAGGTGCTGGAGTACGCGCGCGTGGCGCTCGTCGAGCGTCGGCGGCTGCTGCCGTACTTCGTGACGCTGGCGCATCTGGCCCGGCGGACGGGGGCTCCCTATGTGCGGCCGCTGTGGTGGGGTGCCCCGGAGGACCGGGCGTTGCGCGACTGCGAGGACGCCTTCCTGCTCGGTGACTGCCTGCTGGTGGCGCCGGTGCTGGACCCGGGCGCGGACCGGCGGGCCGTGCAGTTGCCGCGGGGCCTCTGGTACGACACGGCGACGGGGAAGCGGTACGCGGGGCCGGGGCAGGTCCTCGTCGACGCGCCCCTGGGGCGGATACCGGTGCTCGCGCGCGCGGGTGCGGTCGTGCCCGTGCGCGGAGAGGACGGCGGGCTGGAACTGGAGGTGTGGGCGCCGGCCCCGGGAGGGACGGGGGGCGGGCTGGTGGTGCGGGACGCCGGCGACGGCTGGGACGAGCCCGAGATCGAGCGGTACGTCGCCCGCTGGGGCGTCGACCGAGAGGTCGTCGTGGAGCGGGAGGGTGAGGACGGTGTGCGTGAGCCGTCCCACCCCGTGCGCGTACGCGGGCTCGGCCGGCCGGCTCAGATGTAGCGGCCCTCGAAGAACGCCCGCACGGCGATCGTGTGCAGCGGGAAGGCCAGCTCCTCCGGCCTGTGCAGGAGGTGCCAGCCTTCCGTCTCGTCGGTGGCGGCGGAGGTCGGCAGCCGGTCCGCGGGGCGTTCCGGCAGGAGCCCGAACAGCAGGAGGTGGCCGTCGGGCGAGCTCATCGCGTCGGCGAGGCGTACGTCGCGGCTTGCGGCGTCGATGCCCGTCTCCTCGTTGAGTTCCCGGACGACGGCCTGCTTCCAGTCCTCCTGGTGATCGACGTAGCCGCCGGGCAGGGCGATGCCTCCGCGGGCGGGGGCGATGGTTCGGGTGATGACGACGAGGGCGGTGCCCTTCGTGTCGTACACGGGCTGGAGCGCGATCGCGACCGGCAGGGGGTTGCGGTAGGCGACGGCGGCGCAGGCCGGGCAGGTGCGGGGCCAGCCGGTGACGCCCTCTCCATAGGGCGCTCCGCAGCCCGAACAGTGCGAGTCGGGAACGGAGTTGGAAGTGAAGTGCTGAGTTTCGGACACGCGCGGACTGTATCCGATCATCGGTGGGCGTCGTGCGCGGGTGACTCAGGGGCCCTGGTGAGGGACCTGGCGGAGACGGGGAAGTCGAAGTAGGTCTCCGGGTGGGGTTCGGGCTTGAAGGTGTAGTGCCACCACTCCTCGGCGAGGTTGACGAAGCCCTGCTCCTCGAGCGTGCTCTTCAGGAGCAGTCGGTTGGCTCGCTGTTCGCCCTGGACGCGCGGGTCGAGGGTGTGGCTGAGGGTGTCGAAGCAGTCGAAACCGGTGCCCATGTCGACGGAGTTGTCCGGGAAACGGTCGCGCTGTGGTGCGAAGCAGGGTACGAGAGGTTCACCGGGCACGTACGGTCGGGTCGGTCGGGTCGGTCGGGTCGGCAGCCTGACGAGTGTGACGTCCAGGGTCGAACCGCGGCTGTGACCGGATTTCTCGGCGATGTAACCGTCCTCGAAGAGGCGGGTCTTGTCGACGTTCGGGTAGAACTCCCCCTTCATGACCTGGTCGTCGAGGTCCTGGGCCCAGCGGACGAAGTGGTTCACGGCGCGCTGGGGGCGGTAGCAGTCGTAGACCTTGAGCGTGTAGCCCTGACGCAGGAGCTTCGTCTGGGCCCTGTGCAGGGCTTGGGCGGCCGGCCGGGTGAGGATGCACAGCGGCCGGCGATAGCCGTCGATGCGTTCGCCGACGAAGTTGTGCGCGGTGACGTAGCGCATGTCCTGGAGGATCGTCCGGTCCACGGTCCGCAGAGCGACGAAGTCCGCCGGGGCTGCGGGGGCGGTGTCCGCGCGGGCCGTGGCGGACGCGGTGGTCAGTGCCAGCAGGGCGGCGAGCGTGGTGACGGCACCGCGTACGGCGCTGGGAAGTCGTGTCATGCTCCCTGCGTCTATCAGGTCCCGGTCCCGCGCGGGAAGACGATCGTACGCGGTCCGTCCGTGGGAATCGGACCGTCCTGCCCGTTCCGGGACGGGCAGCACTCCTGCTGGAAGGGGACGAGGGCCGGCCGGAGCCCGCCACACGCGTGTGGCCCGTCCGGTGCCGCGGCCCGTACCCCGGTCGGTGGGGGCACGGGCCGTGCGCACGTCTCAGGTGGTGACGGTCCGGCGGCGGTCGGCGTCGTGGTCCATGGCGTGCTGGACGACACCGACCAGTATGTCCTTCACCGAGCCACGGTCGCGGGCGTCGCACAACAGCACCGGTACGGCGTCGTCGAGGTCGAGGGCGCGGCGTACGTCTTCCACGGGGTACCGGGCCGCGCCCTCGAAGCAGTTGACGCCGATGAGGAAGGGGATGGAGCGGCGCTCGAAGTAGTCGACGGCGGCGAAGCAGTCCTCCAGGCGGCGGGTGTCGGCCAGCACGACGGCGCCGAGCGCGCCCTCGGAGAGCTCGTCCCACATGAACCAGAACCGTTCCTGGCCGGGCGTGCCGAACAGGTACAGCACCAGGTCCTCGCGCAGGGTGATGCGCCCGAAGTCCATGGCGACCGTGGTGGTGTGCTTGCGCTCGACGCCCGTGGTGTCGTCGACCGGCCGGCCCGCCTCGGTGAGGAACTCCTCGGTGCGCAGCGGCCTGATCTCGCTGACGGCTCCGACGAGGGTGGTCTTGCCCACGCCGAAGCCGCCTGCCACCAGGATCTTGAGCGTGACAGGCTCCACCGGGGGCTTGCCGCGCTCAGAACGCCCGAAGATCATCGGTTACTTCTCCTGCTCGATGGGGGGGTCGTGGGCGGCGGACCGTAGCCTCCGCCGCCGGGGGTCTCGATGACGAGCACGTCGCCGGGGCCGACGTCCACGGAGTCGCTGCCGCCGAGTTCGGCGACGGTGCCGTCCGCGCGTTCCACGCGGTTGACGCCCAGTGCTCCGGGGGCGCCGCCCGCCATGCCGTAGGGCGGGACCCTGCGGTGCTGGGAGAGGGTGGAGACGGTCATCGGTTCCAGGAACCGGATGCGGCGTACGGCGCCGTCACCGCCGCGCCATTCTCCCGCACCGCCGCTCCCCTGCCGGACGGCGAACTCGTCGAGCCGTACGGGAAGCCGCCACTCCAGGACCTCGGGATCGGTCAGGCGGGAGTTGGTCATGTGCGTCTGGACGACGCTCGCACCGGGAAAACCGTCGCCCGCGCCGGATCCGGAGGCGACGGTCTCGTAGTACTGGTGGCGGGCGTTGCCGAAGGTGACGTTGTTCATCGTGCCGGAGCCTTCGGCCTGGACGCCGAGGGCGGCGTAGAGGGCGCCGGTGATCGCCTGGGAGGTCTCGACGTTGCCCGCGACCACGGCGGCGGGGGGTTCGGGGGCCAGCAGGGAGCCGCGCGGCACGATGATCCTGAGGGGGCGCAGACAGCCGTCGTTGAGGGGGATGTCGTCCGCGACCAGGGTGCGGAAGACGTACAGGACGGCCGCGTTGACGACGGCGTACGGGGCGTTGACGTTGCTCGCCTGTTGGGCCGACGTGCCCGTGAAGTCGATGGTCGCCGAGCGGTTCTCGCGGTCCACGCGCACGCGTACCCGGATGAAGGCGCCGGCGTCGGTCTCGTAGGCGTACTCGCCGTCGTCGAGGGCGTCGATGACGCGGCGCACGGCCTCCTCGGCGTTGTCCTGGACGTGCCGCATGTACGCCTGTACGACGTCGAGCCCGAAGTTCTCGATCATGCGGGCGACTTCGTCGACGCCTTTCCGGTTGGCGGCGATCTGCGCGCGCAGGTCGGCGAGGTTGGTCGCGGGGTTGCGGGAGGGATAGCGGGCCTCGGTGAGCAGGCGGAGGGTTTCCCTCTCCCGGAGGCGGCCGTTCTCCGCGAGCAGCCAGTTGTCGAAGAGGACGCCTTCTTCGTCGATGGTGCGGCTGTCGGCCGGCATGGAGCCCGGGGCGATGCCACCGATCTCGGCGTGGTGGCCGCGGGAGGCGACGTAGAAGAGGATCCGCGGGTCGTTCCCCGTGTCGCGGTCACTTCCGGTGTCGCGGTCACTCTCCGTGCCGCGGTCGCCTCTCGCGTCGAAGACCGGCGTGATCACGGTGACGTCGGGCAGGTGGGTGCCGCCGTGGTAGGGGTCGTTGACGGCGTAGGTGTCGCCGGGGCGCATGGCGGGGCCGCGACGGCTGATGACCTCCTTGACGCTGGTTCCCATCGATCCCAGGTGGACGGGGATGTGGGGGGCGTTGGCCACCAGGTTTCCGTCGGGGTCGAAGAGCGCGCAGGAGAAGTCGAGGCGTTCCTTGATGTTGACGGACTGGGCCGTCGACTCCAGCCGGGCGCCCATCTGTTCGGCGATGGACATGAACAGGTTGTTGAACACCTCGAGGAGGACGGGGTCCGCTTCCGTGTCCGCATCGGAACTCTGCGTGATCGCCGTGCGTTCCAAGAGCAGATGCCCGTCGTGCGTGGTCGCGGCCCGCCAGCCGTCGTCCACGACGGTCGTCGCGCTGGTCTCGGTGATGATCGCCGGTCCGGTGACGGTCTGGCCGGGAGGCAGGTCCTCGCGGCGGTGGAGAGGTACGTCGCGCCAGGTGCCGCCGGTGTGGAGGCGGACGGTGCGGGGTGGTGCGGTGCGGCCTTCGTACGGGGCGAGGGCCGAGAGATCGGGGGGTTCGGTGATGCCGGTGCATTCCACGGAGAGTGCTTCCACGACGACCGGGCGGTCGAGCACGAAGGAGTACGTGGCGCGATGACGTTCTTCGAAGGCGGCCCGCATGGTGGCGGGGTCGGTCAGTTCGACGGTGAGGGTGGTGTCGGTGCCGTCGTAGCGCAGCTGGGCGTGGCGGGTGACCCGGATGCGGTCGTCGGGGACGTGTTCGGCCCGGAGTTCGGCGCGGACCGCCGCCTCCAGGTCATCGGCCGTCCTGAGGATCCGCGGCAGGGAGGCGGGCTCCAGCGACGCCTCCACGGACTGTTCGCGCATGGCCGTGGTGTCGGCGAGGCCGATGCCGAGCGCGGACAGGACACCGGCCATGGGTGGCACGAGCACGGTGCGGATGCCGAGGGAGTCGGCGACCATGCAGGCGTGCTGACCGCCCGCGCCGCCGAAGGTGGTGAGGGCGTAGCGAGTGACGTCGTGGCCCTTCTGGACGGAGATCCGCTTCACCGCGTTGGCGATGTTGGCGACGGCGATCTGGAGGAACCCCTCGGCGACCTGCTCGGGTGTGCGGCCGTCGCCGACCGTCTCGCGGATCTCGCGCGCGAGTGCGGTGAAGCGGTCACGGACGAGTGCGTCGTCGAGAGGCTGGTCGCCTTCGGGGCCGAACACCTGCGGGAAGTGGGCGGGTTGGATGCGGCCGAGCATCACATTGGCGTCGGTGACGGCGAGGGGGCCGCCGCCGCGGTAGGAGGCGGGGCCGGGGGCCGCGCCGGCCGAGTCCGGCCCCACGCGGTAGCGGGAACCGTCGAAGTGGAGGACGGAGCCGCCGCCGGCGGCGACGGTGTGGATGTCCAGCATGGGCGCGCACAGGCGGACGCCCGCGAGCTGCGTGGTGAAGACGCGTTCGTACGCGCCCGCGAAGTGGGAGACGTCGGTGGAGGTGCCGCCCATGTCGAAGCCGATGACGCGGTCGAAGCCGGCGAGCTGGGACATGCGGGCCATACCCACGATGCCCCCTGCGGGCCCGGACAGGACGGCGTCCTTGCCGCGGAACCGCCTCGCCTCGGCCAGGCCTCCGTTGGACTGCATGAACATCAGGCGCACACCGCGCAGTTCGTCGGCGACGTGCCGGACGTAGCGGTGCAGCACCGGCGAGAGGTAGGCGTCCACCACAGCCGTGTCCCCGCGCGGGACGAGCTTCATGAGGGGGCTGACCTCGCTGGACAGCGAGATCTGCGGGAATCCGATGCGGGCGGCGAGTCGTCCTACGGCCTGCTCGTGGGCGGGATGGCGGTGACTGTGCATGCAGACCACGGCGACCGCACGGACGCCGTCGTCGTAGGCCTGCCGCAGCGGTCCGGCGAGGGCGTCCAGGTCCGGGACACGCAGGACGGTGCCGTCGGCCGCGATGCGCTCGTCGACCTCGACGACCCGTTCGTAGAGGAGTTCCGGCAGGTCGATGCGGCGGGCGAAGATGTGGGGGCGGTTCTGGTAGGCGATGCGCAAGGCGTCGCGGAAGCCGCGGGTGACGACGAGGAGGGTGCGTTCGCCCGTCCGCTCCAGGAGGGCGTTGGTGGCGACGGTGGTGCCCATGCGCACCACCTCGACGGGCTCGCACGCGTCGCCGAGCAGGGCGCGGACGCCGGCGACGGCCGCGTCGGCGTACCGCGCCGGGTTGTCGGACAGCAGCTTGCGGGTGAGCAGGCGGCCGTCCGGGCGGCGCGCGACGACGTCCGTGAAGGTGCCGCCCCGGTCCACCCAGAACTGCCAGCCTGCCACGTCCTCACCTCGCTTCCGTGCTGCTCACAGCGCTCGGAGGCCGTTGATCACGTCGCGCAGAATACTCTCGTCCGGCAGTTCGGCCGGGGGTACGGGCCGGTTCACATGGACGAATTCCGCGTCCACGAGATCCCCGACGAGGACGCGCACCACCCCGACGGGCAGGTCGAGTCCGGCGGCGAGTTCGGCGACCGACTGGGGGGCGTCCCGGCACAGGTCCACGATGTCGACGTGTTCCGGGGACAGCGCGAGGTCCGCGTCCGGGTCATCGGCCTGGGGTTCGGCCACGACGACCGCGATCAGGTCGAGACGGTGCTGGACCGCACTGGTGGTGCGGCCGCGCGTCATGGCGTACGGACGGACGACCGGTCCGGCCTCGTCGTCGAACCAGTGGCTGCTTCCCTGTCCGTCTGTCCTCATACCGTCCCACTACCCGCCGGCGGGCAGATCGGTGCGCGGGGCGGTACCCAGATGTACGCCGACCCGCTTCACCAGCAGCGTCATCTCGTACGCCACGAGTCCGACGTCCGAGTCGGCGTCCGCGAGGACGGCGAGGCAGCTGCCGTCGCCCGCGGCGGTGACGAACAGGAAGGCCTCGTCGAGTTCCACGACGGTCTGGCGGACGCTGCCGGCCTCGAAGTGGCGCCCGACGCCCTTGGCGAGGCTGTGGAATCCGGAGGCCACAGCGGCCAGGTGTTCGCTGTCCTCCCGGCTCAGGTCCTTGGAGGCTCCCGTCGCAAGGCCGTCGCCGGAGAGGACGACGGCCTTGCGGATGCTGCCGACGCGGTCGACGAGGTCGTCGAGGAGCCAGTTCAGTCCGCCGTTATCGGTCGTGGTGTGGCCGGTCGCCTTCGGTGCGGTCATCGACCGTCCCCCTTTGTCGTTCGTTGTGGTGCTGTACCGCTGTGGGCATCGTCGTCCGCGGCGTTCTCCGCGCGGCCGCGCTGCCAGCCTCGCTGGAGCGAGGCCATGCGGCTGCGGACCTCGTCCGCGTCACGGTCGGCGGGGTCCGAGCGGTCCTGGGCGGGCTGCTCGGGGCCCTGCCGCAGCTGTGGGGCCAGGTTGGCCTGCCGTACGCGCCGGGGCAGGGCACCCGTACCGGAGCCGGTGTCATGAGCCGTGTCGCCAGGAGGTTCGGTGAGGCCCTCGGGACTGCCCGGCACCGGTTCCTCGGCCTGGTGGGGCGGCTTGCGCGTGAGGTCGGCCGTCTCGTCCGGACCGGCGGGCCTTCGGCTGCGGCTCGGCAGGGCGGGTGGCTGCGGCGGCCGGCCGGCACTGTCGCCGGAGCGTTCGGCGGCGCCGGTGCTCCGCGGTATCTGCGGCGTCGCGCCGCGACGGCGGGAGGGCAGCGGGGCCGGTCCGTCCTGCTCCGGCCGCCCTCCGGTCGGCCGCGACGGGGGTTCTTCGCCCGTGCCCGTCTCCGCACCCGCGCGTCGGGGCCGCTGATCGGTGACCGGACGGCCGTGCGAGCTGACCAGCTTCGGGGTTCTCCGGCTCGGCAGGGGCACGGGGGCGGCCGGATCGCCCGTCGCGGGACGGTCCGGGTCGCTCCGGCCGTCGGCCGGCCGACGGCGCTGCTCGACGGCTCCGGGCAGCGGGCCGTCCGGTGTGCGGGTGAGGGAGCGGCCGGTACGGAACAGGCCGCCCCGCTCGCCGCTGTCGTCGTCCAGGGGGACCGGGAAGCCGCCGAAGGCGTCCAGGTCGACCGGAGCCTCCAGTTCGACCGGGCCGTCCAGCAGCGCGGGCGTGCCGGGGAGCTGCACCGGCGTCTGGGCCAGCGCGGACCTGCGGCTCCTCGCCGGCTCCGTCTCCTTCCCCGGCCGGGGGCGGTCGAGCCGGAAGCCGATGCCGTTGGTGTCGGGGACGTCGTCGGTGAGCAGGGCGTCGGGGATGAAGACGACGGCGGTCGTGCCGCCGTACGGGGAGGGCTGCAGGGAGACGCGGACGTTCTGACGCTGGGCGAGCCTGCTGACCACGAAGAGGCCCAGCCGGTCGGTGTCGGACAGTTCGAACTCCGGCGTCTCGGCGAGCCGGAGGTTGGCGTCCAGGAGCGCCTCGGGCGCCATGCCGAGGCCGCGGTCGTGGATCTCCAGTGTGAAGCCGTTGGCGACCCGGTCGCCGAGGACCTGGACGGCGGTGTGCGGCGGGGAGAACACGGTGGCGTTCTCCAGGAGCTCGGCCACGAGATGTGTGAGGTCGGCGACGGCGGGGCCGGTGACGGCGACACGGGGGAGGCGGCGGACCTCGATGCGTTCGTAGTCCTCGACCTCGGCGACGGCGGCGCGCACGATGTCCATCAGTTGGATGGGCTTGCGCCACTGCCTCGAGGGGGCGGCGCCGGAGAGGATCACCAGGCCCTCGGCGTGCCGTCGCATGCGGGTGGTGAGGTGGTCGAGGCGGAAGAGGTCGGCGAGTTCCTCGGTGTCCTCGGTGCGGCGTTCCATGGTGTCGAGCAGGGTGAGCTGCTTGTGCAGCAGGACCTGGCTTCGGCGGGCGAGGTTGACGAAGACCTCGGAGACGCCGGAGCGCAGCTCGGCCTGTTTGACGGCGGCCTCGACCGCGGCGCGCTGAAGGGTGTTGAGAGCCTGGCCGACCTCACCGATCTCGTTCTTGTCGTACTCGAGCCGCGGGGCTTCCGTCTCGACGTCGATCTGTTCGCCCGCGGAGAGGCGGCGCATGACGCCGGGCAGCCGTACGCCGGACGCCTCGTGCGCCTCCAGGCGCAGTTGACGCAGGTCACGGATGAGTCCGCGGCCGATGCGCACGGACAGGACGAGGGAGACGAGCAGGGCGATGAGGCCGAAGACTCCGGCGACGACCGCCTTGACGATCACCTCGACGGCCACGGGGCGGACGCGGTCCTGGTAGCGGTCGTTCGCCTGCTCGTCGAGGGTGCCGAGTTCGTCGAGGACGTTCGCGGCCGCGGTGTCCCAGGTCTTGGCGGTGACCCCGCGGGGCATCTCGCCGGGCTCGGTGGACGCGACCGCCTGTTCCGCCGTGCGCACGGGGGCGGTGGTGGCGTTCTTCCAGAAGCGCTCGTAGCGTTCGCGCTCCGCGACGGGCAGTTGGGCGAGGCTGATGTCATAGACGACGTTGCGCTGGGCCTCGAGGTCGGAGACGTCACGGATCTCGTCCCGGGTGACCCGGCCCACGACCAGGGCGGAGCCGAGCAGGGCGTCCTCCCGGGAGAGCAGCTCACGGGCCCGGGCGACGCTGACGAGGGCCCGGTACTGCTTGTCCATCTCCACGCTGTCGACGACGTCGAGCTTGGCCAGCAGCGTGTAACAGGGGTCGATCAGACGGTTGTAGAGGTCCAGCGCCTGGGCGCGGGTCACGGTCCCCTCTTCGACACCGCGGCGCAGGACGTCGACCCCGTCGAAGGCGTCGAGGACCGCCGTCAGCCCCTCGCCGTCGTCCTCGTCCAGTACCTCGCGTACGTCGGAGTCCTTGGCGTTCGCGCGGATCTCCGCGAGCGCCTCGTCGGTGGCGGTACGGGTACGGCGCAGGGCGGACAACGCGTCGGAGGCGCGGGGGTCGGCGAGGTAGACCAGGGTCTGGCGGCGTTCCTGCTGGACGATCCGGACGGTGTCCTCGATGGGGTAGCCGACCTTCTCCACGAGGTTCGACACCGTGAACAGGCGGTTCGCCTCGCGGCCCGTGAGCACCGTGGCGAAGCCCCACAGGGCGGTCAGGGACACCAGCGGCACGAGCAGCAGCGCCACGATCTTCCGGCGGATCGACTTCCCGCGAAAGCGCATGGACTCCCCCAGCTCGAACCCCCACCGGCAGGGGGTACGCATGTGCGTCAACAAACGGCGCGAGCCTACTACCGACGCGCCGTTAACTCGAAGACACGTCCGGAATCAGAACGTCCGCATAGGCGCCGCAGCAGGGTGAGTTGTCCGTTCATTGCGGGAGATTGCCTCCCGGAACCAATGCCTTCGAGCGGGACAGGATCCGACCCGCACCGTGGCGGAGTTGGCCAGAATTTTTCGCAGTTCGGGAATCTTCGGGGCGTGTTGCGCGTCCTACTCATTGGGAATTGGGGACGGAATCGGCCACAGGAGCCGCATGCCGCACCCGGGCGGCGTAAAAGAGCGCAAGCCGGGCAGCCAATGGGGAGCCGGTTCTTGGAGCCGGGGGCAAGCGGTCTGCCGGCGGTGGGGAGTGACACGTTGATGGGCACGGCGGAGCGGCGCGAGGCGCCCGAGGACGGTACGGCGGCGCGCGGTACGGCGTTGCGGAACCCCGAGGCACCGGATCGTGACGTTCCGGTCCAGGGGCGCAGGGTGACGGAGCGAAGCGGCC
Organism: Streptomyces sp. NPDC017202; assembly: GCF_044331705.1. Taxonomy (NCBI): domain Bacteria; kingdom Bacillati; phylum Actinomycetota; class Actinomycetes; order Kitasatosporales; family Streptomycetaceae; genus Streptomyces; species Streptomyces sp. NPDC017202. The sequence goes on from NZ_JBIRNP010000007.1 coordinate 18,410, forward strand.
CTCCGGTGACCGCGGCGGCCGTCGCTGACGCGGCCGACGACGGCCGTGACTCGGGGGCGGCCCGGGGCGGTGGCACGCCCCGTGCGGAGCGCGAGCAGCCGCAGTACCGGCCGTTGTGGGTGGAAGAGCCCGCACGTCGGCGTCGGCTTCCCGACCCGGTTCGCAGGTCGGCGGTGCGGGCGGTGCTGCTCATCGCCGTGACTCTGCTCCAGGCCATGGTCGCCTTCCTGTGCACGCTGGCCGGATCCTGGCTGGCGTTCCCCATGGTCATCAGCAGCGTGGTCAGCATCGTGGTGGCCACCTGGGGCGCGCTGGACGTCTGGGTGACCCGCCAGGTGTGGAACCAGCGCAACGGCGTCGTGTCGACGCCGAGCAGCACCGCGCGGGCACTGCGCCGTGAGCGTCGCCGGGCGCGCCGACAGGAGCGGGTCGCCGGGCGCGCGCAGGCGCGGATACGTCGCCGGAGCGGCGCCGGACGGCTGTCCCACTCCTGACACCTGCGACCGGTCGCTCGGGACGCCCCTGACGCCCCGAGACCGGTCTCACCGGACGCGTCACTCAGCAGGCCGCTCCGGCTCGCAGCCGGGTCGGCCGCGTCCGCCGCCGTATCACGCAGGTCACGGCGTCACCTGTCCTGCCTCTCGGACGGCGCCCGCCATGGCGGCGGTTTCCCGCCGCCGCGTTACGGGGCGGTCGGTGCCGGGCGCTTGAACATCCTCGTCGCCGTGATCTCGCTGTGCCCCGCCTCGCCGGAGGACGTTTGCGGCAGTCCGGGACGGAGGTGTTCCTCCACGCTGATGTACTTCAGGCCGGCCCGGAGGTCGGCGTCGTTGCGCAGGCGGATGACCAGGGGGAACTCCGCGAGCGCCGTCGTGTCGAACAGGCCGGTGGTGTAGAGGAGCTGTACACCGAGGGCGTCCGAGACCGCGCGCTGGAGCTCCAGCAGATAGGTCGCGTTGGCACGGCCGATGGGGTTGTCGAGGAAGAGCGTGCCGGCGTGCCGGTGTCTGTCGCGGCCCCGGTCGTTGCTCCTGAGGGCCGCCATCGTGCAGTACAGGGCGATGGCGGCGGTGAGCAGCTGGCCACCGGAGAAGACGTCGCCCATCTGGCCGACGGGCACCCGCTCGGCGCGCAGTACGGCGTCCGGCTTGAGGATCTCGACGGCGACGCCCTTGGGCTCGAGCGCCGCCCCGACGCCCCGCAGCAGCAGGGACATGCCGTCGCGCCGCAGGTCGGAGTTCTTCTTGACGGCGGCGCGGGTGGCCTCGTCGACGACCTCACCGAGCCGCTCCGTGAGAGTGGCCTGGTCGGGTTCCTCGAAGCGGATGCGCAGGAACTCCTGCCCGGACCACTCGCCGAGTCCTTCGGGCAGCCGGGACAGCCGCTGGGCGGACCGCAGTGTGGCCAGTGCCGACTCCACGAGGCCGCGCAGCCGGTCCACGATCGAGTCACGGTTGCGCTCCAGCTGCTCCAACTCGTCCGTGAGGACGCGGAGCCTGGGTGCGAAGGCGTCCGCCCACTTCTGGGCGTGCTCGGGCAGCGCTGCGGCGGGCAGTTCGCGGATCTGCTGCCGGGCAGGGGTGCGCACCTGTTCGTAGCGGGTGGAGTTGGCGTGCCGGACGAGGATGTCGCTCGCCTCACGGACCGCGGCCTCGGCGGCGGACAGGTCGGCGGCACAGCCACGCAGGGACCGGCGGGCCTCGGACGCGGACTGGCGGGCCTCCTCCAGGGTGCCCGGGTAGGGATCCGGCGTCTCTTGTTCCTCCTCGGAGGTGTGCTCGCGCAGCAGGTCGCGGAGCATGGCGGCGATCTCGTCGAAGCCGCCGGCCGCGTCCTCGGCGGCACGGTGGGCGTCCAGCAGTTCGGCGTGCGCCTCCCGTGCCTGGGTCAACGCCTCGGCGCGGGAGGCCAGTTCGGCGGTGGCGGTGCGCAGCAGCGCCTGTGCGTGCTCGGCGTCGCGCGGCGCGAGCTCCTCGGGCAGCCGGGTATGGGCGTCGCCGTCCTCGGGCGCGTGCCGTTCGGCCTCGCCGCGCAGCCGGCCGAGCTGCTCGCTCGCGCTGGACACGCGGGTCTCCAGGAGCTGGACCAGCTCCTCCGCGCGCGCGGCGGCCGCCTGCCGGGACGGCCCGTCGGAGCCGTCGGGTGACTGGAGCAACTGCTCCGCGCGGGTGCGGACCTTGTTGCTCAGCCGGTCCAGCTCGGCCAGGGCGGCGCTCTCGTCGCTCTCCGCGCGGGCCTGCTCGGCTCGCAGGTCGGCACCGACGCCCACCTTCTCGTACACCTGGGAGGCGGCCCGATAGGCCTCGCGCAGGGCGGGCAGGGACGCCTTGGGCGCGTCCGGCTCGCCCTCCGGTACGTCGTCGGGGGCGCCGGCGATCTCGGAGCGCTCGGCGCGCAGCGCACGCGCGGTGCGGCGGGAGTCGTCGGCGGCGCGCTGGGCGGCGCGGCGGTCCTCGTCGGCAGCGCGGGCGCGCTCCAGGCAGGACTGGGCGCGGGCCTCGGACTCCGCGGCCTCGTCGGCGAGTTCACGCAGCTTGACCTGCCAGCCGGCGCGTTCGCGCAGCCGGAAGGCGAGGCCGGCGAGGGCGTCGGCGGCGCGCCGGGCCTTCTGGGCGGTCTCCTGCCGCTCGTCGCGCAGTTGCGCGGCTTCGGCGGCCGCCTCGTCGGCCTCCGCGCGCACGGTCCGTGCCTCGGCCAGCTCGGCCTCGGTCTCCTCGGCGAAGGCGTGTGCCTCCTCGGCGGTCCGCGCCAGTTCGGTGAGCCGCCCGGCGGGGCAGCCGGTGCGCCAGGAGGCGAGCCGGGCCGCCAGTTCGCGGTCCTTGCCGAGCCGCGCCGCGAGCCGGCGGATGTCCTCGTCCCGCTCCGTGGCCCGCGTGCGCAGCGTCTGCCGTTCCTCGTCGGCGGCGTGTTCGTCGTGCATGGCCGGGTTCGGCGGTACGAGGAAGACGTCACGGGTGTCGGCGTCGGGCGCCGGGGTGGGGGCGAGGAGGGCGGCGGCGGTGCCGACGGCCACGGCGGACCGGGGCAGCAGCGCGGCCTCGCTGAGCGCCTCGCGCGCGCGTGCGTGCGAGTCCGGGTCGGTGATGATCACGCCGTCGACCAGTTCCGGCCGGGCGGCGAGGACGCGCGCGTGGTCGACGGGGTCGACGGCCTGGGCGAGGTAGCGCCAGCCGGGCAGGGCGGGGATGCCGTGCTCGCCGAGGAACTCGACCGTCGCGAGCACGTCCGGGCCGGGCGGCAGGAGTCCGCCGTCGCCGAGTGCGCCGAGGATGCGGGAGTCGTCGGCGGCGGCGGTCCGCAGCTCGAACAGCTGCCGCTCGGCGGAGGAGACGGTGTCGTCGAGGAGTCCGCGCAATTCCTCGGCGTAGCGGTCGAGGTCCTCGGGCGTGAGCCCGGTGCTCTCGGCCTCGCCCTCCTGGCGCGGCTGCGGGATGATCCGCGCGGGCGCGCCGCCGGTCAGGCCGAGCAGTTCGGCCAGCCGTTCCTCGCTCGCGAGGCCCTCGGCGAGCCGGCGCTCGGCCTCGTACGACCGTCGCGCGGCCGTCGCCGCGTCTGTGGCCCGGGCCGCGGTCAGCTCGGCGCGGGACTCGGCCGAGGCGGCCTCGCGGGCGTGCTCGGCGGCTGCCCGCGAGGCCTCGCGGGCGGTGTCCCAGGCGGCCACGGCGCTCTTCTCGGCGTCGCTGGCGGCGAGGGCGGCGCGCGCGGGGTCGGCATCGGGCGCGCTGTCGTCCAGCCAGCCGGCGCGGACCGCTTCGGCGGTCTCCTGCTCGACCTCGGTGAGGCGCTGGCGCAGGTGGCCGGCCTCGCTGCGGGCGCGCTGCGCCTCGGTGGCGGCGGAGGTGGCATCCCGGTGGGCGGCCTCGCCGACGTCCTGGAGCGCCGCGGAGCGTTCCTCCTCCTCGTTGGCGAGGGTCTCGGCGTTCGCGGCGGCGGCGTGCAGAGCGCGGACGAGGTCGGCGGCGGCCTTGGCGCGGGCGGCCAGCGCCGGGGCGGCGTCCCGTTCGGCCTCCTGGATGGCGGCGGACACGCGCGCGACCCGGTCGGCGGCGGCGCGCTGGCGCAGGGAGACCTCGGCGGCCTGCCAGGCGGCGTGCAGGGTGCGCGCCTCGGCGAGTTCCCGCTTCTGCGCGGCGGCGGACTTCTCCGCGGCGGCGAGCGCCAAGGAAGCGTGCCGGAAGGCGAGTTCGGCGGCGATCAGCGCGCTGCGCTCGCGGGCGCCCTCGGAGTGCGTGACGGCGTAGGCGGCGGCGGTGACCCGCTGTGCCAGGTCCGCGGCGCGGGTGCGCTCCCGCAGGCCACGGGCGGTGAGCCGGCGCGCGAGGGTGCGGGTGCGGCGCTCGGCACCGGCGTGGACGTCACGCGCGCGTGCCCGCGCGTCCGCGGCCTCGACGATGCGCCCGAGCAGGTCCACCGAGCCTGCGGTGAAGTCGCGTTCGGCGATCAGTTCGGCGCGCCGGCCCAGCTTGTTGCCGAAGCCGCCGACGAGGTCGGCGAGGCCGTCGGTGTCCCGTGTGTCCGTCACGGCGCGCAGCAGCAGGTCGGTGAAGTCGGAGTCCTTCTTGACCGCGAAGAGGCCGGCGGCCTCGCCCTCGTCGGCGTTCATCTCCCTCTGGTAGCGGAAGAGTTCGGGGTCGAGGCCGAGCTCGCCGAGGTGCTCGACCCACCGGTCGTGGATCTCCTCCCAGTGCACCTCCAGATGCGGGTACGCCTTGCCCGCGTCGGTGAGCGCGTCCCGGAAGCCCTTCATGGTGCGCCGGCGGCCCTGCGCCCCCGACTGGCCCTCGACGGAAGGCCGTACGGCGGTGGACTCGGCGACGGGAAGGTTGTCGAGGGTGAGGCCGGGGCCGGGGCGGAAGGAGTACCAGGCCTCGGCGAACTTCCGCGGGTCGTTGGACACCTGGCGGCCGCGCCACTCGCTGACCTTGCCGACGACCACGCACTCGCCGGTCAGCACGTGCTGCCACTCCAGTGCGACATGACCGCAGTCGTCGGCGAGCAGGAACTTGCGCAGAACGCCGGAGCTGGCACCGCCGAGGGTGTTGCGGTGACCCGGCAGCATCACCGAGAAGATCAGCTTGAGCAGGACGGACTTGCCGCCGCCGTTCTCCAGGAAGAGCACGCCCGCCGGCGCGGGCCGGCGCGGCGGGCCGACGGGCTCGTCCTCGAAGAACTCCGCCTGCGTGGGTGCGGGATCGGGCACGACGTCGCCCACGCCTCGCAGGTCAAGCACGGTGTCGGCATAGCGCGCACCGGCGGGCCCGATCGAGTAGAGGCGGACCCGGGACAGCTCGTACATGGCGGACTCTCGTAAGTCTTCGGAAGGTGCGGTGGATCGGTGCTTCGGGGAACTGCCCGGGCTTCGGGCTCCGTGGAGTTCGCGGAGTCCCCGGAAGCCGCGGGAGGTGCCGGCAAGCCGCTAGCGGCTCGGGCGGCTTCAGGAGTGGAACGGCAGCCCCGCGTCGGCGACGAGCTCCAGGTCGTCGGACTCCTCGGGGGGCAGCAGGGTCGGTGTGCCGTCGGTGACCGGGACGATGCCCAGTTCCAGCAGCTCCGCCATGGCCGCGTTCCCCGCCATGTCGCGGACCTGGAGCTGGTAGCGGGCGGTGGTCCGGTACGTGCCGCCGTTGTCGTCGCCGGTGCGCTGGAGGAACCCGGAGTCGGTGAGGAACACGACGGCCTTGCCGACGATACCGGTCGTCGAACCGGCGAGCCGGCGGGCGTCCTTGGTGGCACCGGCGGCGCTGCGTCTGGCCCAGATGCGCCAGGCGGCCTCCAGGCCCGGGGCGTCGGTCGCGGGGTCGGTGTTCTCGCCCTGCTGTTCCGCCCGCTCCTCCAGCCGTCGGCAGGCCTGGCGCACGAAGGCGTCGACGCCGTTGACGCTGACCCGGCCGATGTAGCCGTCGTCGGCCAGGTCCTCGGGCCGGGGGAACGCCATCGCGGCGACGGCGAGGTGGGCCAGACCGTGCAGGAACCGGTCCCCGGAGTCGGCGGACGTACGCCGTGCGTAGTCGCCCATACGGACGGCGAACACCGAGTCCTCGGCGGCGGTGACGGCCATTCCCGCGCGCGGGGACACCTCCAGCACGATCAGTCCCAGCCCGGTGGCCACGGCGTCCGCGAGCCGCGCGAACGGCGGGTCCTCGCGGTAGCGCCGCAGCAGGTCGGCGTACTCCTGGTCGCGCGCGGGCTGGAGTCTGGGCTGGAGCCCGAAGGCGACGAGCCGCGCCGCGTCGGCGGCGTCGGCGGGAGTGACGACGGCGGAGACCGGCGGGGCGGCCTCGGGCTCACTCCGGTCGACGTGCTCGGTCACGGTTTCGGCTCCTTGCTGCGGGGGTGCGCGTTGCTGCGGGGGTGCTCGTTCTTGCGGGGGTCCTGCGGGGACGCTCGCTCTTATGCTTCGGCGGCCGGTTCGTGTTGTTCCGCTTCCGGATCCGGCTCGTGCTGCTTCGCTCGGCTTCGCTTCGCTTCGGGTACCGCCTCATGCCGCTTCCGTCCGGTCCGCGGCCATCCCCGCCGCGTCCAGCAGCGCCGTGCCCACGATCAGGTCGGCCCCGCCGAACTCCGGATCGTCCAGTTCGGTCCCGTCGTCGACGGCGAACAACAGCTTCTGCTCGCCCTGCCGATAGGCCGTGCCGACCGCCGGGCTGGCCGCGTGGACCGCCAGCAGGGCCACCAGGTAGGGCAGTTCGGGATCTCGCTCGCGTGCTTGCGCGAGGAGGCCCGACAGCCGCCGCGGCGCGTCGGCGGGCAGGTCCAGCAGTTCCATCGCGGCGGCCAGCTGTTCCTCGCTGAACCGGCTGTCGTCGGGTGTCGCGATGAGGTCCGGCTCCGGCATCTCGGCGCCGAGGTGCTCCCGCTCCACCGGTGGCGTCAGCAGCAGGTCAACGAGATCACCCACCCGGACGGACACCGGTGTCCGCAGTCCCGTCCCGCTCGCGAAGAACGCGTCGGTGACCCGGACCGCCTTCTCCAGCGGCAACGGCAGTACGGGCGCGACGAGATGACCGTAGAGGTCTGTCCCCGACGTCGTCATGGGGGTGGCGAAGGCCTGCCGGTCCTGCTCGGCGCGGAACAGCGGTCCGGCCTCCAGCAGCCGGGACTGCAGTTGGGTGTGGCGGCGGATGCAGTCCTTGACGATGTCGACGAGTTCGGCGGCCCGGCGCTTGTTCTCCGCGTCCTCGATCTCGTCGCGGGCCTTGCGGATGTTGGTGAGGATCGCGTTCTCGTGGCGGTAGCGGTCGGCCACGTGGTCGAGGGCCTCGGCGATCATGTCGGGCACGGCGTTGAGCCAGTCCACCGCGCGGACGTTGCGCCGGGTCGCCTCCAGGGCCCGGCGCAGCGTTTCCGAGTACTGCACGGTCCGGTAGCGGGCCTGTTCGGCGGCGAGCTGGGCGTCGGCCAGGCGGCCGCGGCGGACGAGGACCTCGAGCTTGACCTCGGCGGCGATCTGCGCGCTGGTGACGTCGGTGTCGAGGGCGCCCACCAGGACGTTGACCGCCTCGTCCGTGGTGCGGAGGTAGACCGTGCCGCCGTGGCCGGGGACCTCCTCGAGGAGCTTGAAGTCGTAGTCGCGGCGGACGTAGGTGCCGTCCGGCGTGAAGGTGCCGTACACGGCGCGGAAGCCGCGGTCGACGCTGCCGACGTTGATCAGGTTCTCCAGGACCCAGCGGGCGACGCGCTCGTGTTCCTCGGCCGGTCTCCGGGGGGCCTGCGCGGCGATGCGCGGGATCAGGCGGGCGACTATCTGGTCGTGGTCGGCGCCGGTGTCGAAGTCCATGTTCAGGGTGACCAGGTCGATCGCGGAGAGGGCGATCTCCGCCATGCCGTAGACCGAGTACTCGCCGGCGAGGTTGGCCTTGCGTGCGTCGAGGTCGTGGATCGGCGCGGTGCAGGCGAGCGCGCGCAGCCGCCGCGCCAGTCCCTCGTCGGCGGCCGGGCCCGGCGCCGGGCGCGGCCCCGCGCTGAGCTGGGGCGGAACACGGTCCGTCGATGCAGGCGAAGTCACGGTGCACAGACTAGGTCCTCGGTCTGACATCGACCCAAACAGCGCAGAAGCGACCCCCGTCACAGCGGCGCGAGACCGCCCGACGCGCACGCCGGGACGCCCCGGCCCCGGGCGGCGACGACGACGGCCGCCAGAGCCGGAGCCCCGAGGGCCACGGCCGTCCGAAGCCACCATCCTCGAAGGCCACGCCCCGCCGGACCCACAGGCCGCCAGACCCACAGGCAGCCGGACCCACAGGCCGCCGGAGCCACAGCCTCCGCGGAGCCGCAGCCGCAGCCCCAGCCGGTCCAGGCCGCCCTCCTCGGAGCCGCCGCGGAGAGCCTCAGCCGTCGGCGGGGTCGTCGCCCACCCGCCGCCGGTACACCTCGACGATCCGCTCCAGCGAGTCGGCGAGATACACGGCGAGCAGCTCCTCCGCCTCGTCCCTGCCGCCGCCCTCGAGCGCCTGGAGGATCTGCCGGTTGCGGGTGAGATAGGGCTCGTGCAGCCGACGGGGGTCGTCGACGACGTGGAAGGCCAGACGCAGTTCGGCGAAGACGCTGCGCATCAGCTCGTCGGTGCGTTCGCTGCCCGCGAGGGCGACCAGTTCCCGGTGGAAGTGGATGTTGGCCGTACCCAACACTTTCCAGTCACCTTCGCGCGCCGCCCGTTGCCCCTCCCGCACGGCTTCGGCGAGGTTGCCGAGGGCGTACGGCGGCTCCCCCAGACCTCGTACGACGGCGCACTCGACGAGGGCGCGCGTGCGGTAGATGTCCTCGACGTCCTCGACGGTCAGGACCCTGACGAACACGCCCCGGTTCAACTCGTGGACCAGCAGGCGTTCGTGGGTGAGCAGCCGGAACGCCTCGCGCAGGGTGTTGCGGGAGACGCCGAGGGCACCGCCGATGCCGTCCTCCGACAGACGCGTCCCCGGCGGGAAATAGCCCTCGGCGATACGGCTCCTGAGGATGTCCGAGACGCGTTCGGCCGTACTGGTGCGGCCCAGGAGGGCGCGGTCGTCGGCCAGTCCCGCCAGCTGCTCTGCCATGCCCGGAATTCAACCGCAGACACCAGGACGAAACAACAGGGGTATTGAGGGATCGTTCAACGATCCTCTACCTTGCTGAACACCTTGCTCCGCACGGCACCACCTCCGCACGGCACCACCTCCGCACGGCACGGCACGGCTCCAGCACCCTCCGTCATCCCTCTGCGAGGTGCCCCATGAGCACGCCCCCTCCACCGCAGGCCCCACCCGCCGACGCCCGTCTCCCGGCAGCCGAACGAGCCGCCGAGGACGGCGCGCTGGGCTGGTTGCGCGCCCTGGGCCCGCGGGGCCGCCGCGCCTTCGCGGGCGCCTTCGGCGGCTATGCCCTGGACTCCTACGACTACTTCACGCTGCCGCTCAGCATGGTCGCGCTGGCCGCCCACTTCGGCCTGGACAGCGGCCAGACCGGCCTGTTCACCACCGTGACGCTGGTCGCCTCGGCGGTCGGCGGCGCCCTCGCGGGCGTCCTCGCCGACCGGATCGGCCGGGTCAGGGCCCTGATGATCACGGTCGTCACCTACGCCGTCTTCACCGTGGCCTGCGGCTTCGCGCCCACCTACGAGACGCTGCTGCTCTTCCGTTCCCTCCAGGGCCTCGGTTTCGGCGGCGAGTGGGCCGTCGGCGCGATCCTGGTCGCCGAGTACGCGAGCGCGCGGCACCGGGGCCGCACCCTGGGCGCGGTCCAGAGCTCGTGGGCCGTCGGCTGGGGTCTGGCGGCGATCGTGTACACACTGGTCTTCTCCTTCCTCGACGACGACGTGGCCTGGCGCGTGATGTTCTGGACCGGCGCCCTGCCCGCCCTGCTCGTGGTGTGGATGCGGCGCCGCGTGCAGGACGCGCCCACGGCGGTCGCCGCACGCGAGCGCAACGCCGGCAAGGGCTCCTTCACCGCGATCTTCCGTGGCCCCCTGCTGCGCACGACGGTCTTCGCGGGCCTGCTCTCCACGGGCGTCCAGGGCGGTTACTACACGCTGGCGACCTGGGTGCCGACGTACCTCAAGAGCGAGCGCGGGCTGTCGGTGGTCAACACGGGCGGCTATCTGACGTTCCTGATCTCCGGCGCCTTCCTCGGCTACCTGGCCGGCAGGCATCTCACCGACCGGCTGGGCCGGCGCCGCAACATCTGGCTGTTCGCGCTGCTGTCGGCGGTCTGCATCCTGGCGTACGCCGACATCCCGAGCGGCGCGGACACCCTGCTGCTGGTCCTCGGGTTCCCGCTCGGGTTCTGCATGTCGGCCATCTTCAGCGGCTTCGGGTCCTTCCTGAGCGAGCTGTACCCGACGGCCGTGCGCGGGACGGGCCAGGGCTTCACGTACAACACCGGGCGCGCCGTCGGCGCCGTCTTCCCCACCACGGTCGGCTTCCTCGCCGACAGCTGGGGCGTGGGCGGGGCCCTGGTCTTCGGCGCGATCGGTTACGGCCTCGCGGCACTGGCGCTGCCGGGACTGCCGGAGACGCGCGGAAGGGAGCTGGAGTGAAGCGTCCGGTCATCGTGCGGGACCGCCCGGTGGCCCTCGTCGACGAGCACGCGCACGCGTGGAGTCCCGCAACCGCCCGGTCCCGCTTCCGGGACGGCCTGACCGGTCCCACATCGGGCGTCGCCGCGGGCCACACCCAGGCCAACCTCATCTCGGTGCCCGCGGACTGGGCGTACGACATGCTCCTGTTCTGCCAGCGCAACCCCAAGCCCTGTCCGGTCCTCGACGTCACCGACGCCGGCTCCTGGACGACCGTCCTGGCCGAGGGCGCGGATCTGCGCACCGACCTGCCGCGCTACCGGGTGTGGCGGGACGGCGAGCTGGTGGACGAGCCGACGGAGGTGCGCGGGTACTGGCGGGACGACCTGGTGTCGTTCCTCATCGGGTGCAGTTTCACCTTCGAGTGGGCGCTGACCGGGGCGGGCGTGCCGATCCGCCACGTCGAGCAGGGACGCAACGTCCCGATGTACGTGACGAGTCGTCAGTGCCGTCCGGCGGGGCGGCTGCGCGGCCCGCTGGTGGTGTCCATGCGGCCGGTGCCGCCGGAGCACCTGGCGGCGGCGATCCGGGAGAGCAGTCTGCTCCCGGCGGTGCACGGCAGCCCCGTACACTGCGGCGATCCGTCGGGACTGGGTATCGACGACCTCGGCCGCCCCGATTTCGGGGAACCGGTGGACGCCGGGCCGGACGACATCCCGGTGTTCTGGGCCTGCGGCGTGACCCCGCAGGCCGCGGTGACGGCCTCGCGCCCGCCGTTCGCCCTCACCCACGCACCGGGACAGATGTTCCTCACCGATGCCCGCGACGAGCAGTACCGCGTGGCCTGACCAGGAGACAGCATGATCGATCTCAACGCCGACCTCGGCGAGGGCTTCGGACGCTGGCAGCTGACGGACGACGAGCAACTGCTGTCCGTCGTGACCAGCGCCAACGTGGCCTGCGGCTTCCATGCCGGGGACGCGTCCACCATGCGGCGGGTGTGCGAGCTGGCCGCCGAGCGGGGCGTGACGATCGGCGCGCAGGTCTCCTACCGCGACCTCGCCGGGTTCGGCCGTCGCGCGATGGACGTGCCACCAGCCGAACTGGCCGCCGAGGTGGCCTACCAGATCGGTGCCCTGGAGGTCTTCGCTCGCGCGGCGGGCGCCCGCGTGGCGTACGTCAAACCGCACGGCGCGCTCTACAACCGGGTCGTGCACGACGAGGAGCAGGCGGCGGCGGTGGTCGACGGCGTGCTCCTGGCCGACGCGACGCTGCCCGTGCTCGGGCTGCCGGGCTCGCGCCTGCTGGAGCTGGCCGGGAAAGCGGGGCTGTCCGCCGTCACGGAGGCGTTCGCGGACCGCGCCTACACCGAGGAGGGCACACTGGTGCCCCGTGGCCGGGACGGGGCCGTGATCACCGATGCGGACGCCGTCGTCGAGCGGTCGGTGAGCCTGGCCAGGCTCGGAGAGGTCACCTCCCGCGCGGGGGCGCGCATCGAGGTACGCGCGCGTTCCCTCTGCCTGCACGGCGACACGCCCGGCGCGGTGGAGCTGGCCCGCCGGGTGCGGCGGCGGCTGGAGGAGTCCGGTGTGCGCGTGGCGGCGTTCGCGTGAGGGCGCTGCCCGTCGGCCGGGACGCCCTGCTCGTCGAGGTGACCTCCGGTGCGGAGGCCCAAGCCCTCCACGCCGAGTTGCTGCGGCGCCGCGCGGAGGGCTCGCTGACCGTGCGCGAGATCGTCCCGGCGGCCCGTACGGTCCTCCTCGACGGTCTGGCCGACCCGGCCCGCTGGGCCGCCGAACTGACCACGGCCACCGTGCCGCCCGCTCCCCCGCGCGCGGGTGAGGTGGTCGAGCTGCCGGTGCGGTACGACGGCCCCGACCTGGCCGAGGTCGCCGCCCACTGGGGCGTCCGCGTCCGGGAGGTGGCCGGCATCCACGCGGCCACCGAGTTCCGCGTCGCCTTCTGCGGCTTCGCACCCGGCTTCGGCTACCTGACGGGCCTGCCGTCGCGCTACGACGTCCCGCGCCGGGCGACCCCGCGCACCGCCGTGCCGACCGGGTCGGTGGCGCTGGCGGGCCCGTACACGGGGGTCTATCCGTGCTCCTCGCCGGGCGGCTGGCAGCTGATCGGGACCACGCCTGCCGTGCTGTGGGACCACGCGCGCGTGCCGGCCGCGCTGCTGACACCGGGCACGCGCGTGCGCTTCGTCCCGATGGACGGGGAGGGTGCGGCATGAATGTCTTCATGCAGGAGCCACGCCGCTACGACGCCGACGGCCGGATACCGATGGCACTCCGCTACCGCGGGAGCGGCTCGGTGCCGGTACCGGTGCCGCGTGGCCGTGGCGGGAGTGCCCTCGCCACGGCGCGCCGCCCACGCCGTCCGAGGCGCGCGGGCGCCGGCCGGGCCCGGCCGGGCCCGCGGCCCACCGCCGGCTCCCTCCTGCGGCACAGCACGAGCCGCGCGCCCGGCCGCGCCATCGAGGACACCCGCGTCGCCCACGCGCGTGAGGGCGCCGTATGACGGACCGTGCGCTCGTCGTCGTCCGCGCCGGGGCGCTGACCACCGTGCAGGACCGGGGCCGCCCCGGCCACGCCCATCTCGGCGTGCCGCGCTCCGGAGCCCTGGACGCGCCCGCGGCGGCGCTCGGCAACCGGCTCGTCGGGAACCCTCCCGGAGCGGCAGTCCTGGAGACGACCCTCGACGGCTGTGCCGTGCGCCCTCGGTGCGCGGTCACCGTGGCCGTCACCGGCGCTCCGTGCCGGGTCGTCGTGGACGGCCGGCCCGCCGCCTGGGGAACGCCCGTGCGGGTACCCGCGGGAGCCGTCCTGGACGTCGGCCGGGCCGTCTCCGGCGTACGGAGCTGTGTCGCCGTGGGTGGCGGCATAGCCGTCGACCCCGTCCTCGGCAGCCGCTCGACGGACCTCCTCTCGGGCCTCGGTCCGGCGCCCCTCACCGACGGCACGGTCCTGCCCCTGGGGCGGGCGGGCGCGCCGAGCGCGCACGTGGACGTCGCCCCGCAGCCCGCGCCTCCGGCCGAACTGGTCCTGCGGGTCACCCTGGGCCCGCGCGACGACTGGTTCACGCCGCAGGCCGTCCGGGTGTTCACCTCGCGCGCGTACCGCGTGTCCGCGGCGAGCAACCGCATCGGGCTGCGCACCGAGGGGCCCGCGCTGGACCGGGCGGCGACGGGCGAACTCCCGAGCGAGGGAATGGTCCTGGGTGCCGTGCAGGTCCCGCCCGACGGCAGACCGGTGGTCTTCCTGGCGGACCACCCGACCACCGGGGGCTACCCGGTGATCGGGGTCGTCCGCCCCTCCGACCTCCCGTACGCCGCCCAGGCGGCACCGGGCACCCCGGTCCGCTTCGTGGCGGTACGCGGTCGCTGACGCACCCCGGCCGGTGTCAGCACCGGAACGGAACCGTCCGGACGGGACCGCCGCCTCCGTCGGAGGACGGCACTCCCGCCGTGTCGTCCCCCGCTCCCGTTCCCGACCGGGTGAGCACCGTCGCGTCGTGCGCCGACAGGAAGGTCTCCACCGCCGTTGCCCACCCGAAGCGCTCCGCACGCGCGCGTGCCGCCTCGCGCCGCTCCACGGGGGGCCGCGCCAGCAGTTCCTCCACGGCGTCCGCGAACGCGTCCCCGTGGTCCGCCGCGGTCGCCCCGGCGGCCCCGATCACCTCGGGCAGCGCCGAGGAGGCGCTGGCGACCACGGGCGTTCCGCAGGCCATGGCCTCCAGCGCGGCGAGCCCGAACGTCTCCGCGGGCCCCGGTGCGAGACACACGTCGGCGCAGGCCTGGAGGGCGCCGAGCAGGCCGCGGTCGGAGACGTGCCCGAGGAAGGCGACCGGCAGGCCGCGTTCCCGGGCCCGCCGTTCGAGCCGGCCCCGCAGCGGTCCGTCGCCGGCCACCACCAGCACCGCGCGCGTGCCACGGCGCACCAGGGACTCGAGCGCGTCCAGCGCCGTGCCGGGGCGCTTCTCCACGGACAGCCGGGTGCACGTCACCAGCAGTGTCTGGTCGTCGCGCGCGTACCGGGCCCGCAGCCGCGTGTCGGCCAGCGCGGGGTGCCGTTCGACCAGGTCGACGCCGAGCGGCGCCCGCATCACGTTCCGGGCACCGATCCGCACGAACTCCCGCTCGGCGAACTCGGTCGTGCAGACCACGCGCGCGTAGCTGTGCGCCGTACGGACGTTGAGCGAGTCGGCGGCTCGCCGGGCGGCACCCTCCGACAGCCCCCATGTGCGCAGCACGCCGTCGGCGGTCTCGTGGGAGACCATGACGGCGGGCACCCGGGCCCGTCGCGCCCACTTGCCGGTCCAGCGCAGCGTCGTACGGTCGCAGACCTCGAGGCGGTCCGGCTCCAGGTGCTCGAGCAGGCGTGCGACACGCCGCTTGTCGGTGAGGACGCGGTAGCCGCCGGTGCCGGGCAGCAGCGGTCCGGGCAGGGTGATCACCCTGCCCTGTTCGGTGTCGCGGTCGCTCGCCCGGTCGCCCGGCACGACCAGGACCGGTTCGTGTCCGGCGGCGCGGTAGCCCCTGCCCAGTTCGCGCAGCGCCGTGCGCAGTCCGCCCGAGGCGGGCGCGACGAAGTTGGCGAGACGGACGATCCGCAGCGGTCCGGCGCTCATGCGGCCACCACCGGCCGGCGTGCGGTGAGGACGTCGCCGTAGTGGCCGATCAGCTGGTCGCCGACGGCGGCCCAGGTGCGGCCCTCGACCATGGCCCGTCCGGCGGCCCCGTAGGCCTTCCGGCGCGCCGGGTCGGCAACCAGGGCGGCGACCGCGTCGCGCACGGCGCCGGCGTCGCGCGGCGGGACCAGCAGGCCGGTGCGTCCGTGGTCGACCAGGTCCAGCGGTCCGCCGGCGGCGGGCGCGACGACCGGGACGCCGCTCGCCATGGCCTCCTGCACGGTCTGGCAGAACGTCTCGAAGGGCCCGGTGTGCGCGAAGACGTCCAGTGAGGCGAAGACGCGGGCGAGGTCGTCACCGGTGCGGGGGCCGAGGAAGACCGCGCCGGGCAGTGCCTCGGCGAGTCCGGGCCGGGCGGGCCCGTCGCCCACCACCACGACGCGCACGCCGTCCAGGCCGCAGACGCCGGAGAGGAGTTCGACCTGCTTCTCGGGGGCGAGTCGCCCGACGTAGCCGACGATCACCTCGCCGTTCGGGGCGAGTTCGCGGCGCAGCGCCCCGTCGCGGAGGCCGGGGCGGAAGCGGACGGCGTCGACGCCGCGCGGCCACAGCCGGACCCGGGGCACGCCGTGCGTGGTCAGGTCGTGCAGGGCCGCGCTGGAGGGGGCGAGGGTGAGGTCGGCGGCGGCGTGCACGGAGCGGATGCGGCGCCAGGCGGCCGCCTCGCCGGCGTGCACGTAGGTGCGGGCGTATCCGGCCAGGTCGGTCTGGTAGACGGCCACGGCGGGAATGCCGAGCCGGGCGGCGGCGGCCATGCCGCGTACGCCGAGGACGAAGGGGCCGGCCAGATGGACCATGTCGGCCCGGTGGTCGGCGAGGGCCGCGGCGACGCGTCGGCTGGGGAGGGCGACGCGGACCTGGGGGTAGCCCGGAAGCGGGAGGGAGGGGACGCGGACGACGGGGCAGGGCGCTTCGGCGTCCGGCCCGGCCCCGGCGGCGGTGGCCGGCGCGACGACGAGCGGGAGGTGGCCGCGGTCCACGAGGTGCCGGGCGGTCTGGAGCGCGCAGTGGGCCACGCCGTTGACGTCGGGGGGAAAGGATTCGGTCACGATGACGACACGCATACGGGTGTTGTCGCCACGCAGGACGTGTACGCGTCAAAGTGGATCTTTCCGGAGGACAAACGTCCCATGAGCGTTGCGCCGCGCGCCCGAGCAGGTCAGACGGCGTCCACGCCCGTCTGACCCGCGGGTCGTCCGCCGTTCACCCGGCGGATGCGCCTCTGCCGTCGATCACATGGCGGAGGCGGCGTCCGGCCCGATCCGGCTGCGTACGGCCGTCTGGACCTCCGCCTCCTCGGCGGGGTCGGCGGCGAGGCGGCGGAGCCGTTCCACGACCCGGGCGTCGCCGGTCTCGGCGTGCCGGGCGGCGATCTCGCGGGTGGTCTCCTCGCAGTCCCACAGGCACTCGACGGCGAAGCCGGTGGCGAAGGAGGGGTCGGTGGCGGCGAGCGCGCGGGCGCAGCGCCCGCGCAGGTGGGACGAGGCGGTCTCGCGGTAGATGTGGCGCAGCACCGGGGCCGCGCAGGCGATGCCCAGCCGTCCGGCGCCGTCGACCAGGGTCCACAGGGTCGGCGCGTCGCAGCCCTCGCCGCGCACGGCCTCGCGCAGGGCGCCGAGGACCAGGTCGCTGTCACGGGCGGTGCCCCGGCAGGCGAGCACCCGTCCGGCCGCGGCGCCGAGGGCGTCGGGTCGGTGGGCCCAGCCGCGGGCCCGGTCGACCGCGGCGCTGCTGCGCATGCGTTCGAAGGCGTCGACGGCGGCCTCCACGACGAACCCGCTGCCCGTCGCCACGGCCTGCTCGATCAGGTCGGGGGCCTCGGGGTCGTCGTGATCGGCGAGATAGCGCAGGGCGGTGCACCGGGCTCCCTCGGTGCCGTCCTGGGCCGCCCGCACGATCTCCGCGCGGTCCTCGGGCCCGGCCACGGCGGTGAGGCAGCGGGCGGCGGGGACATGGAGCGCGGCGCCCCGTTCGATGCCCTGTTGGGCCCACTCGAACACGGCGCGCACGCTCCAGCCGGGGCGGGGACCGGTGGGACTCATCTGCCGCTGCCAGCGGTCGAAGCATCCGGCTTCCTGAGCGGCACGCACGCGTGCGGAGACGTACTCGCGGGGGTCCTCGGCCCACAGCCGCCAGGGCCGGGGCTCGAACGCGTCCCGTACGACGGCGGCCAGTCGGGCCTCCCCCTCGGGGTCGGTGGCGAACCGCGCGAGCACGGGGGCGGCGAGGGCGCGCAGGCCGGCGTCGTCGTCGCGCAGGGCGAGTTCGTCCAGCGCCCAGGCCCAGTTGGAGCCCGAGGCGGCGTACCTGCGCAGCAGGTCGAGGGCGTCGCGCCTGCCGTAGGAGGCAAGGTGGCCGAGGACGGCCAGGCTCAGGCCGGTACGGCTCTCCTCGGTGTCGAAGGCGTCCTCGACGTCGAAGAGGTGCGCCTCGATCTCGTCGAGGCCACCGCCCAGGTCGAGGTAGAGACGGGCGTAGTAGAGGGAGCGGTTCTCCACCTGCCAGTCGTGGCGCGGATCGCGCAGCACGCAGTGGTCGAGTGCCGCGAGCGCCTCGGCGCGGGGGGCGGTGAGCGCGTGGAGTGTGCCGTCGCCGCGGCCCCGCTGGAGCAGGCCGAGCAGCGTACCGCTGGGCGCTATGAACGGATCGAACATGGGAAACAGCCTCACATCAAGCGTCGACGCAACCGGGAACGTGCATTACCTGGCCGCGTGACGACACGTCGGGGCGCCCGCCGTTTGCTGCTTGCTGTAAGCCATCTTCCTCTGCCTCTCGTCGGTGGCCCATGCGGACCGCATCACGGCCCGCGCGGTGCGGCAACACCTGCCCAGCCATCGCGTCCGTGAATCACGTCGTCATGATGACTCGGCAGCTCAGCCTGCCGCGACCGAAATTTCCGGCGGCCCCGTACCGCCTCCCCCGTGCTCGTCGATCTGCCTGGTCAGGAACTGCTTCTCACCCGCTCAGGAACGCCCGGCTCACCCCACGCCGAACAGCTCCAGCAACTCCGTCCTGCCGAACATGCGGGCCGTGTCGACTGCCGAGGGGGTGCCCGCGGCAGGGTCGGCGCCGGCCTCCAGAAGGACGTGGATGACGTCCGTCTCCCCCTTGAAGACGGCACCGGCGAGGGGGGTCTGGCCCCGGTCGTTGATCCGGTCCGCCTCGGCCCCCCGGGCCAGCAGCGCCCGGACCGCCTCGGCGTGGCCGTGGTAGGCGGCGAGCATCACGAGCGAGTCGCCCCGGTCGTTGGTGAGGTTGGCCGGAACGCCCGCGTCGACGTAGGCCACGAGCGCCTCGGTCTGTCCCCGGCGAGCAAGATCGAAGATCTTGGTCGCCAGTTCCACGACCTCGGGGTCGGGGACTTCGGTCATCGGCCGGACCGCCTCTCATTGCAACCGTTCAGGTGAATCGCCAGGGTACTGGCTCCCCGGACCCATGGCGTGACCCGCCGGAGGCAACCATCACGGCGGGACCCGTTCGCCGCAACTCCCCTGCTCACGCGCCCCTTCAGGACCTCCGCCACACGAGGGAAATTCGCCTCATTTCACCCAGTTGCACCTTTTATCGTATGGATACATCCTGTGATCCTGGAAGTACTCATGGTGACTGTCCCCCGTGAACCAGGAGAACCGAAATGATCCTGTCCATCTCAGGCGTGGTCCTGCTCGGCGTCATCGTCTTCCTCTTCTGCCGCAAGGACGGGCTCAAGGCGTCGCACTGCTTCGTCTGCGCCCTGTTCGGCTTCTACCTGGCCAGTACGGCCATCGCCCCGAGCATCAAGGCCGGTGGCGAGAGCCTGGCCAGCATCCTCGGCGGCATCAAGTTCTGAGGCCGCCCGGCCTCCCCCCTCCCCCCTCCCCCCGTCCGTCCTCCGCCGTCCGTCCCTTCCGTACGCACCTTCAGGAGACAGCAGTGGCCCGGCGCCCCCTCCCCCGCATCCTGAGCACAGGCAGCGCGCAGATCGCCCGGAGCCGGGAGCTGGCCCGGACGGCGGCGGACAGCGCCACCGACATCCTCCACCCGCTGATCACGGTGACCCGCGGTCTGCGCCGGCTGGCCTCGGCCGGGTGGCGCAGGTGGGCCGAGACCCCCAAGGACAGGCGCGGGCCGCTGCTGTTCCTGGTGGCCTCGGTGATCCTGGTCGTGGCGCTCGTACCGTACGGACCGCTGCTCGCCGTCATCACCGTGATGGCGGCAGCCGCCTGGCAGGGCCGGGACCGCACCCCACCGGTTCCCGACGGCCCCGACGAGTCGCAGATCCAGCGGCTCCAGGCACTGTACGAAGCCCTGGTGCCGCACTTCTCCACGGCGGAGGACCCTTCTCCCCTCTACGCGCACGGCGGCGAGTGGGAGAAGGCCTTCCCGTCCTACGAGTTCGACGGCTCGGGGCGGATCACCCGACTGGAGATCCACTACCCCGCGTACTTCCCCGACGGTGAGGCCGAGGCACGCGCGCGGGTCGAACACCTGCTCACGTCCAAGTCCGGCCGGGGGCGGGAGTACCACTTCGGCTGGGACGAGGAGGGCAACACGCTCACCGTGTCGGTGCTCGCCCCGCTCCCCACCGACCTCGCCGCCCAGCGCTTCGTGACCGCGCCCGGCGAAACCGTCCTGGGCTTCACCGACCCCTCCCAGGTCCAGCGCACGCTCCCGCTCACCCACGGCGAGGAGCAGCGCGACGTCCCGCCGGTCGTCTGGCGCACCGGCATCCGCTCCACCGAGCCCCACCTGCTGGCGGTCGGCCAGCCCGGCAGCGGCACCTCGACCCTGCTGCGCTCCCTCGCCCTCCAGGCCCTCCAGTACGGCGACGTCCTGGTCATCGACGGCGGCGGCACCGGCGAGTACGCCTGCCTGACCGGCCGGGACGGCGTCCTGGGGGTCGAGGTGGGGCTCGCCGGGGCACTGGCCAGTCTGGAGTGGGCGGCACACGAGACCGAGCGGCGTCTGATCGCCGCGAACCGGGCCCGTCAGGAGGGCCACCCGCCGCCGGACGACACCAAGCGCCCCCTGTGGATCCTGCTCGACCGGCCGACGGCGTTCACCCACCTCGCCGACGCCGACGGCCGCAAGGACCCGCAGTCCCTCCTCCAGGCCCCGCTCCGGCACGGCCGCGCGGCCCAGGTCACGGTGGTGGTGGCCGAGCAGTTCGACAGCCTGGACACACTGAGCGACTCCGTACGGCAGCACACGCGCGCGCGGGTCGTCCTCGGGCCCGCCCCCGCCGCACTGCTGGAGGCGGTCCTGGGCGTCCGGCCGCACACCACCTCCGCCGAGCACGTCCCGCCGGGGCGCGGTTACGCCCGGCTGGGCAGCGGCCCGGCGCACCGTCTCCAGGTACCGGCGACCCCTGACCCGTACGACGACGCCACCAGCGACGCGCACCGGCAGGCGGTGCTGGAACTGCTGCCGCCGCGGACGACGCCCGCGGACGGCGAGAAGCTGCCGGTGCCCGCCGAGGCCGTGGCGGCTGAGAGTTCCTGACCGGACCCGCGCGCGCCGACGGGCCGCGGCCGGGTGGTCCCGCACCCGGCCGCGGCCCGTCACGCCACGAACGTGCGGGGGCCCTCGCCGCCCGCGGTCCCGCCGCTCTCCACGATCCGGGCGGCCGCGGCCAGCCGCGCCGCCGCCTCCTCCGCCACCGCGCCGCCCACGGTGAACGGCAGCCGCACGAAGCCCTCGAAGGCACCGTCGACCCCGAACCGGGGCCCGGACGGCACCCGCACCCCGACCCGTTCCCCCGCCTCGGCCAGCCGGGACCCGGAGAGCCCCCCGGACCGTACCCACAGGGTCAGCCCGCCCCTCGGCACGGCGAACTCCCACTCGGGCAGCTCCCGGCGCACCGCCGCGACCAGCGCGTCCCGGTTGTCCCTGGCCTGTGCGCGGCGCAGGTCCACGGCCTGCTCCCAGCCGCCGGTGCTGAACAGCCAGTTCACGGCCAGCTGCTCCAGGACCGGCGTCCCGAGGTCGGCATAGGCGCGGGCCGCGACCAGGCTGCGGATGACGTCGGGAGCGGCCCGGACCCAGCCGATGCGCATGCCGGCCCAGAAGGCCTTGCTCGCCGAGCCGACGGTGATCACCGTCGACCCGGCCGGATCGAAGCCGCACACCGGACGGGGCATCTCGACGTCGTCGTCGAGCCACAGCTCGGTCATCGTCTCGTCGGCGACCAGCACGGTCCCGGCCGACCGGGCCGCCTCGACGAGCCGGCGCCGCTGGTCCTCGTCGGCGAGGGCCCCGGTCGGGTTGTGGAAGTCGGCGACCACGTAGGCGATGCGCGGCGCGGCCTCGCGCAGGACCTGCCGCCAGCGGTCCATGTCCCACCCGGCGAGCCCCTCGGCCATCGCCACGGGCACCAGCCGGGCGCCCGCCTCCCGCATGAGCTGGAGGATGTTGGCGTAGGAGGGGGATTCGACGGCGATGCGCTCGCCGCGGCCGCCGAAGAGATGACAGATGGCGTCGATGGCGCCCATCGCGCCCGTGGTCACCATGATCTGCTCAGGCATCGTCGGGATCCCGCGCCGGGTGTACCGCTCGGCGATCATCGCGCGCAGGGCGGGCAGCCCCGCCGGGTAGTCGCCGTGCGTGTGGGCGTACGGGGGCAGTTCCTCCAGTGCGCCCTGAACGGCCCGGGTGAGCCACGGTTCGGGGGCGGGGAGAGCGGCGCAGCCCAGGTCGATCATCGAGCCGAGGGCCTCGGGCGGCAGGGGTTCCAGCCCGCGCGCGGGCACCGGGTTGCCCGCGGGGACGGACGTCCAGCTTCCGGCGCCGCGCCGGGACTCCAGGAACCCCTCCGCGCGCAAGGCCTCGTAGGCGGCGGCGACGGTGGTACGGCTGACGGACAGGGCCAGGGCCAGTTCGCGTTCGGCGGGCAGGCGCGCGGCGACGGGGACCCGCCCTTCCAGGACGAGCAGCCGGACGCCGTCGGCGAGGGCACGGTAGGCGGGCGGGCGGCGCGTCCCGGGGCCGGCGGGCCGGTCCTGCTGGGACGTGAGGAGTCGTGCGAGCTGTGCGGCCCCCACCGCCGAGGTCCACTGCGCCATGAAATCAGTCCACCTTCCCGGGATTGGCCATGGATGACCTTTCCTTCCACGCCACAGAGTGACACGCGTCAGTCCACTCTCACCACCAGGGGTCCACTTGTCCGAGCCGCTTCCCCCCGTCGGCCCGCTCACCCGCCGGCTCGCCCAGCTCTACGTCGGCCTCGCGCTCTACGGCGCCAGCTCCGCACTCCTCGTGCGGGCGGGCCTCGGTCTGGAACCCTGGAACGTGCTCCACCAGGGGCTCGCCGAGCGGAGCGGCCTGTCCATCGGCGTCGTGTCGATCGTCGTGGGCGCCGCCGTGCTGCTGTTGTGGATCCCGCTGCGCCAGCGCCCGGGGCTCGGCACCGTCTCCAACGTCTTCGTGGTCGGTCTCGCGATGGACGGCACGCTCGCCCTGGTCCCCGAGGCGCACGGCCTGGCCGTGCGGGTGCCGCTGCTGGTCGCGGGCATCGTCCTGAACGGCGCGGCCACCGGCCTCTACATCGCGGCGTCCTTCGGGCCGGGGCCGCGCGACGGACTGATGACGGGGCTGCACCGGCGCACCGGCCGGTCGATCCGCCTGATGCGGACGGCCGTCGAGATCGCGGTGGTGGCGACCGGTTTCGCCCTCGGGGGCACGATCGGCGTCGGCACCCTGCTGTACGCGCTGTCGATCGGGCCGCTCGCCCAGCTGTTCCTGCGGGTGTTCGCCCTGTCCCCGGCATCCGGCGGCAGCACGGTGGTTGCCGGCGGGTCACCGCAGGGAGCGATACTGCGTCCGTGAGCACGCTCGTACGCCACCCGTACCTCGACCACCCGGGTCCCCTCGCGTTCGCACACCGCGGCGGGGCCGCCGACGGCCTGGAGAACACCGTGGCGCAGTTCCGCCGCGCGGTCGAGGCGGGCTACCGCTACATCGAGACCGACGTCCACACCACCCGGGACGGCAGGCTCGTCGCTTTCCACGACGCGACGCTGGACCGGCTGACCGACGGCACGGGCCGCATCGCCGACCTGTCGTGGGCGGACGTCCGCCGCGCGCGCGTGGGGGGCAGGGAGACCGTCCCGCTGTTCGAGGAACTGCTGGAGACCTTCCCCGAGGTCCGCTGGAACGTCGACATGAAGGCCGAACCGGCCCTCCACCCCCTGCTCGACCTGATCGCCCGCGCGAACGCCTGGGACCGCGTCTGCGTCGGCTCCTTCTCCGAGGCCCGCGTCGTGCGCGCCCAGCGGCTGGCCGGACCGCGCCTGGCCACGTCGTACGGCACCCGCGGGGTGCTGAACCTGCGGCTGCGGTCCTGGGGCGTGCCCGCGACGGTGCGCCGGTCGGCGGTCGCCGCCCAGGTGCCGGAGGCGCAGTCGGGCATCCAGGTCGTGGACCGGCGTTTCGTGCGTTCCGCCCACGCGCGCGGGCTCCAGGTGCACGTGTGGACGGTCAACGAGGCGGATCGGATGCACCGGCTCCTGGACCTGGGAGTGGATGGCATCATGACCGATCACATCGACACGTTGCGCCAGGTCATGGTGGACCGGGGCGTCTGGGTCTGATCCCGGTCCCCTTCCCGTTCCGCAGCCGCGCGCGGCATCTTCGGCGGGGAGGCGAGGGCGCGGGTGGGCACCGACACCGTGCGGACGGAGGCGTCCGACGACGCGGCCGGACGGCGGCGCGAACAGCGCGGCTGGTATTTCTACGACTGGGCGTGCTCCGTCTACTCGACGAGTGTGCTCACCGTGTTCCTGGGCCCGTACCTGACGTCGGTCGCCGAGGAGGCCGCCGACCCGGCCGGCTATGTGCATCCGCTGGGCGTCCCGGTCCGCGCGGGCTCCTTCTTCGCGTACTCGGTGTCGCTGTCGGTGATCGCGGCCGTCCTGGTGATGCCGCTGGTGGGCGCGGCCGCCGACCGCACCGGCCGCAAGAAGCCGTTCCTGGGGGCCGCCGCCTACACCGGGGCCGCGGCCACGACGGGCATGTTCTTCCTCTCCGGCGACCGCTACCTGCTGGGCGGCGTGCTGCTGGTGGTCGCCAACGCCGCCCAGTCCGTCGCGATGATGCTCTACAACTCCTACCTGCCCCAGATCGCCCCGCCCGAGGAACGCGACGCGGTGTCCTCGCGCGGCTGGGCCTTCGGATACGCGGCGGGCTCCCTGGTCCTGGTCGTCAACCTGGTCCTCTATCTCGCCCACGGCTCCTTCGGCGTCGCGGAGTCCACCGCCGTACGGATCTGTCTGGCCTCGGCGGGCCTGTGGTGGGGCGGCTTCACTCTGATCCCGCTGCTCCGGCTGCGCGACCGCACGCCGGCGGCCGCCTCCGCGGGCGCGGTGAGCGCCCCGGGCCTGCGCCAGGTGGTGGCGACCTTCCGGGACATGCGCCGCCATCCGCTGACCCTCGCCTTCCTGCTGGCCTACCTCGTCTACAACGACGGCATCCAGACGGTGATCTCCCAGGCCTCGGTCTACGGCTCCGAGGAACTCGGCCTCGGCCAGTCCACCCTCATCGGCGCCGTCCTCCTGGTGCAGGTCCTGGCCGTCGTCGGCGCCCTGACGATGGGCCGGCTGTCCCGGATCTACGGCGCGAAGCGCACGATCCTCGGGTCGTTGGCGGCCTGGACGCTCACCCTGGCCGTCGGCTACTTCCTGCCGGCCGGCGCGCCGGTGGGCTTCTTCCTGCTGGCGGCCGCGATCGGCCTGGTCCTCGGCGGCAGCCAGGCTCTGTCGCGCTCCCTCTACTCGCACCTCGTCCCGCCCGGCAAGGAGGCCGAGTACTTCTCCGCGTACGAGGTGAGCGACCGCGGGACGAGCTGGCTCGGCCCGCTGCTGTTCGGGATCACCTACCAGGTGACCGGAAGTTATCGGGACGCGATCATCTCGCTGGTGATCTTCTTCGTCGTCGGTTTCCTGCTGCTGGCGCGGGTCCCGGTACGACGGGCGATCGCCGACGCGGGCAATCCCGTACCCGAAAGGATTTAGCGCTGGAGACCAAAGGGCGGTAGTGTACGCGTTTGGCCTGCCAGGCGTACCGTTACTGCGCGTCAAAGATACCGAAACGCTGGGTGACATCTCCATTCAGATGTGACAAACCGGGCGCCGGTGGGTACTGCACTGGTTGACAAGGCTGCGGCTACGACGGCGACGCACGACCCGGAACGGGACTCCGAACGGGAATCTTTACCGCCGACCGGACGTTGACCGGATGACGACGACAGCGACACCTGTCCTGTGGGCGACAAGCCCGGGAGGCACGATTCATGAGTGAGCGAGCTCTTCGCGGCACGCGCCTCGTGGTGACCAGCTACGAGACGGACCGCGGCATCGACTTGGCCCCGCGCCAGGCCGTGGAGTACGCATGCGAGAAGGGGCACCGCTTCGAGATGCCCTTCTCGGTGGAGGCGGAGATCCCGCCGGAGTGGGAGTGCAAGGTCTGCGGAGCGCCTGCGCTCCTCGTGGACGGCGACGGCCCTGAGGAGAAGAAGGCCAAGCCCGCGCGTACGCACTGGGACATGCTGATGGAGCGGCGGACCCGAGAGGAACTCGAAGAGGTCCTCGAGGAACGGCTTGCCGTTCTGCGTTCCGGAGCGATGAACCTCGCGGTACATCCTCGGGACAGCCGCAAGTCCGCGTAGTTCTGCGGAGCTGGGGCTGGTTTACAGCGAACGAGAAATGACCGCGGGCGCCGTACGCGAAGTGCGTACGGCGCCCGCGGTCTTTTCGTCTCTCACCGACTGCGCGTCGCACCGCCCGTGGGCTCGCCATGGGCTCGGCTCACTGCGTCAGCGGGGGACGCCGGTCCTGGCGGTCATCTCCGCGCTCGTCCCTGCTGATCACCTCGCCCTGGACCACCTTTCCGTCCGGGCGGTGCATGCGGGCCTGCTGGAAGGCGTCGCCGAGGCTCCCGGGGCCGGCCGCGCGCAGCTTGCGGTCGAGCGTGCGTTCCGTGTAGCGGCCGACGGCCTTCTGGACCGGCGGGAGGAGCAGAAGCAGCCCCAGCGCGTCGGAGACCAGGCCGGGGATCATGAGGAGGAGGCCTCCCAGCATCATCAGGCCGCTGCCCCCGCCCGAGGAGGGGGGCGTGCCGCGCTGGAGCGCCTCGTTGAGGTTCTGGAAGGCGCGTCGGCCCGCCCGCTTGATGACCACGGAGCCGAGCAGGAACCCGGCGAGCAGCAGCAGGAAGACCGTGAACCCGCCGGCCGCGCCCGCGACCACGGTCAGCAGCCAGATCTCCAGCACCAGCCACGCGGCGAGCCCCAGCGGCAGAAACGTCCGCAGACGGGAGCGCCGGGGCCGGGTGCCGAGGGACGTGGGAGTCTGAGCGCCAGTCGTCATGCCCCCAGTGTGCCTGGCCCCGGCTCAGAGCGGCGTAAGGGGCCGATCAACCGTCCCTGTGCGATCGGCCGTCCCTGTGCGATCCGCCGGACGGCTCGGCCCCGGCGCCACGCCCTAGGACTGCGGGGGCTGCTGCGGCGACGGGGTGGGCGGGGCGGACGAGGCCGGGGACGACTGCGAGGGGGACTGTGCCTGCTCCTGCCCGCCCGTCCGGCCGGCGATCTTGCCGACGCGCTCTCCCACGCCCCAGGCCGTGACCCGCCACAGCGCCTCCACGAGGATGTCGCGGCTCATCTTGGAGTCGCCCAGCTCGCGCTCGACGAAGGTGATGGGCACCTCGACGACGTGGTAGCCGGCCTTGACCGCCCGGCGGGCGAGGTCGACCTGGAAGCAGTACCCCTGCGAGGCGACCTCGTCCAGGCCGAGGCCTTCGAGGGTCTCGCGCCGGAAGGCGCGGTATCCGCCGGTGATGTCGCGCAGCGGCAGGTCGAGCGCCAGGCGCGAGTAGAGGCTGCCGCCGCGGGAGATGATCTCGCGGGACCGGGGCCAGTTCACGACCCGGCCGCCCGGCACCCAGCGGGAGCCCAGTACGAGGTCGGCACCCTTGAGGGCGGTGAGGAGGCGGGGCAGTTCCTCGGGCTGGTGGGAGCCGTCGGCGTCCATCTCGACCAGGACGCCGTAGCCGTTCTCCAGGCCCCAGCGGAAGCCCGCGAGGTAGGCGGCGCCGAGGCCTTCCTTGCCCTTGCGGTGCAGGACCTGGACATGGTCGTCCGTGGCGGCCAGTTCGTCGGCGAGTTTGCCGGTGCCGTCGGGGCTGTTGTCGTCGGCCACGAGGACGTGCGCCTCGGGGACGGCCTCGCGCACCCGGCCGACGATGCTCTTGATGTTCTCCGCCTCGTTGAAGGTCGGAATGATCACCAACGCCGTGCCGAGCGGACCGAACTTCCTCCCCCGGTCCTGTGCCGCGCGGTTCGCGTCGCCGTCGTTCACTGCTGCCCCTTCGTGTCCGTACGCAGGGGTCCACCATAGTGGCCGCCGCCTGGGGTGACGCGACAGGACGTTCGTACGGTGGTGTCGTTTCCACAAAAGCGGGGTATGGATCGCCTTTTGGCCTCGTATGACCGAGCGTACCGCCGCAGGACGTGCCCGTACGGTCCTGCGGATGGGGGCCCGGCGCCCTTCGGGCCGACCTGGGACCCGCCGGCTGCGGGTCGACCTGAAGCCGTTGTCTACTGAGCGTCCGGGCCCCACCCGGGTCACACCGCCCCGACCGGCCGGAACGTTCTCTCGTCCTGGTGCGGCGCCGCGCCTGGCTCCCGGTGGCGACGCGCCGGTGCGGCACACCGTCCCTGACCCAGCGGCGCACCGGCGAGTGCGCGGACGTTCCCCGGCGGGGCGTCCGGTGGTGGACCCGGCCGAACCTACCGGCCCCCCGCGGTCGGCTGTCAACAGCCGACCGACCTGCGACTCTTCGGGTAAGGCCCTGGTCAGCGGGCAGGCGGCGACTCTCGCGGGACGCCGTGCGGACGGGTGATCTTCGACGCCGCGCCCCGGCGGATCACTCGCCCGGCCTCGCGAACACCGTCCGTCCGCCGACCACCGTGCGCAGGCATCGGGGCAGGTCGGTGCCGGGCGTGAGGTCGGGCAGGCCGGGAGTGCCCGAGCGGGGGTCGGTGGACCAGCGGGCGACCCGGTCGTCCGGGGCCTGCACGACGAGGGCGCCGGTGCGCCAGACGGCGTAGTCGGCGGGGGCGCCCGGCACCAGGACACCCGCGTCGTCGCGTCCGACGGCCCGCCAGCCGCCCCGGGTGTGGGCGGTGAAGGCGGCACGCACGGAGATCCGGTGCTCGGGCGTGCGGTGGAAGGCGGCGGCACGGACGGTGCCCCACGGGTCGAGGGGGGTCACCGGGCTGTCGGATCCGAAGGCGAGGGGCACGCCGGAGCGCAGCAGGGCGGCGAACGGGTTGAGGGCGCGGGCCCGCTCGGCACCCAGGCGCTGGGCGTACATGCCGTCCTCGCCTCCCCACAGGGCGTCGAAGGCGGGCTGGACGGAGGCGGTCAGGCCGAGTTCGGCGAAGGCGGCGATCGTCTCGGGGGTGAGCATCTCGGCGTGCTCGACGCGGTGGCGGGCGGCCCGCACGCGGGCCAGGCCCACCTTCTCCGCCGCCGCGCGCACACCTTCGACGACGGCGGTGACGGCGGCGTCGCCGATGGCGTGGAAGCCCGCCTGGAGGCCGGCCTCGGTGCAGTCCGTGACGTGCGCGGCGACCGCGGCGGCGTCCAGGTAGGCGGTACCGGTGTGGGCGGCGTCGCGGTACGGGTCGTGCAGACAGGCGGTGTGGGAGCCGAGGGCGCCGTCGACGAAGAGGTCCCCGGCCGCGCCGAGGGCGCCCAGCGCGCGTGCCTTGTCCACGTCGCGCTCCGCCCAGTAGCCGACGACCCGCGGGCCCGGTTCCTCGGCGGCCAGCCGCAGCAGGGCGGTGAAGTCGTCCTCGGAGGAGATCTCGGGGCCGGCGCACTCGTGGACCGAGCCGATACCGAGCGAGGCGGCGTGCGCCAGGGCGGCCCGCTGGGCCTCGGCACGCTGGGCCGGCGTCACGGCTGCGAACGCCGCGGCGCGGACGGCGTGGTGGGCGCCGGCGGTGAGCGGGGCGTCGCCCGGCCCGTCCGTCGCGCCGACGTCCGGGGTCATCTCCAGCAGGGCCGTGGTGACGACCGCGGAGTGGACGTCGATGCGGGACAGGTAGAGGGGCCGTCCGCCGGTGGCCTCGTCCAGTTCGGCGCGCGTCGGGGGGCGGCCGCCGGGCCAGCGGGCGGCGTCCCAGCCGTGGCCGAGGAGGACCGTGTCCCGCGGCCGGGCCGCGGCGAAGTCCCGCACCCGGGCGAGGGCCGCCTCCAGGGAGGGCGCGGCCGACAGGTCGAGGCCGGTCAGGGCGAGGCCCGTGGAGGTGGTGTGGACGTGGGCGTCGGTGAACGCGGGGGTGACCAGGGCACCGTCCAGGTCGACCACCTCGTCGACGCCGTCCGCGAAGGCGTCAGCCGCGCCCTCGGAGCCGACCCAGGCCACCTGGCCGCGCTCGACGACCATCGCGGTCGCGAACGGGTCGGCGGGACTGTGGACCTCTCCTCGGCGGAGCAGGACGGTCTTCGGGTCGGGGGTGCGCTCACTCATGGCACCAGTCTCGTACCTCGCCCCGGCCGCCCGGCACGGGGGACCCCCTCGTACCGGGGGCACGAGCTCATCCGCGCGGGACCGTCGCACCCGGGTGCCGGTGCGTGGGGTCCGTCCGGGGCGGGACCCTCGTACCTGGGCGCCGGTGCGTGAGGTCCGTCCGGGGCGGCGGTCCTCAGATCCGGGGCGGGCGGGCCTCGTACGGGGTGGACAGCACGACCGTGGTGCGCGTGGAGACGCCCGCGAGGGCCCGCAGCCGGCCCAGCAGCTCCTCCAGTTCGTGCGGGGTGGCCACCCGCACCTTGAGGATGTAGTTCTCGTCGCCGGCCACGCTGTGACAGGCCTCGATCTCGGGCACTCCGGCGAGCCGGTCGGCGATGTCGTCGGGCGCGCTGGGGTCGAAGGGTTTCACCGAGATGAAGGCGGTCAGGGGCAGCCCGACGGCCTCGGCGTCGACGACGGCCGCGTACCCCCGGATCACGCCGCGCTGTTCCAGCCGGCGCACCCGCTGGTGCACGGCCGACGTGGACAGGCCCGTGGCCTTGCCCAGGTCGGTGTAACTCATCCGCCCGTCCTTGACGAGCAGCTGCACGATCTGTCGGTCCAGCTCCTCCATGGCGCAAGAACTTACAGGGCGCGCGATCTCTTCGTATACGTATACAGCCCAGGCCATACCGGTTCGTGATGTGACGGACGGGACGAGCCGACCGGCACCTGCGCATGGCATGTGACCAACACCACAGCCCGTGCGAAGTCTTCGTGATGGTCCCGTGATTACCGCCGCGAAGGGCTGGGAAGTGCTTGCTGTGGTCGAGGCCGCAGTGCCTGAACGGCCCAGCCCGAGGGGGAGAATCCCATGCAGAGCCTTAAGCGTCCTGGTCGTACCGCGCCCAAGCGGTTCCAGCCCACCGTCGTCGAGTCCGAGCCGGAGGGCGTCGAACCCGACGGCTACGACGGCCTCGACGACGAGAGCGGCGACCACTCCTACGAGTTCGACGCCTACGACACGTTCGAGATGTACCGGGTGATCTGCCCGGACTGCGCGCAGCCCATCGCCCTGCTGGCGGACGAGGAGATCCTGCCGGAGCACGCGCTGTGCGCCTCCCCGTGGAACCCGTTCGGGCTCACGGTCTGCGCCGGAACGGGCCGCGCGGCGACCGAGGCCCGTCCCGCGGACGAGTCGGTGGAGCCCCAGGAGCAGGAGACGGCACTGCTGTTGACGCTCCCCCAGGGACTGGACTGGCGCATGCAGCCCTTCTCGCACGTCGGCGGACCCGCCTCGCGCCCGATCCGGGTGCCGGCACTGCGCCGCCACGCCGCCTGAGCGCCTCCGCCCGACGCCCCCGACCGACCCGCGCCACGGCCCGCATCCCGGCCGTGGCCCGTGATCGGCACACCCGGAGCAGTCAAGTGCCGCTCAAGCACGAGCATGTGACGGCGAGTCGGTGAGCGGTCGCGTCAACGCGGGCCGCACCGGGGGCACATCCCGAACTCACGCACGAGGGCGCGAGCCGTGACCTGGCGTCGCGCGCTCGCGTTGCCCTGGTATGACCCCCACCTATCAGGCGTCCGGGCGTCACCGCCAACTGTCCGTCCCGGCCCCCGTGTCGGCGAAATCGGTTCCGTCGGCTCCGCCGCCGCCCTCGCAGGACCCGCCGATCTACCGCGACATGATGCGTGCCTGGGCCGACCGGGGCCGCACCCTGCCCGGCCGGCGGGACCCGGAGTGGGTGCGGCTGGCCGCACCGCTGGTGCGGCCGGGCCAGTTCAGCGGGTCTCCGGACCCAGCAGCTGACGGGCGATGACCATGCGCTGGATCTGGTTCGTGCCCTCGACGATCTGCAGGACCTTGGCCTCGCGCAGGTAGCGCTCGACGGGGAAGTCGGCGGTGTAGCCGTAGCCGCCGAGCACCTGGACGGCGTCCGTGGTGACCTGCATGGCCGCGTCGGTGCAGTGCAGCTTGGCCATG
This sequence comes from Streptomyces sp. NPDC017202, assembly GCF_044331705.1. Lineage (NCBI taxonomy): Bacteria > Bacillati > Actinomycetota > Actinomycetes > Kitasatosporales > Streptomycetaceae > Streptomyces > Streptomyces sp. NPDC017202. Next base: position 50,071 of record NZ_JBIRNP010000007.1, read on the forward strand.
GCCGCCTCGCGCACGAACGGCCGTCCGGCGTCGCGCAGTCGTGCCGCCGCGAGGTACAGGGCCCGGCCCGACTCGACCCGGGTCGCCATGTCGGCGAGCAGGAAGCGCAGTCCCTGGAAGTCGGCGATCGGCCGTCCGAACTGCCGGCGCCCGGTGGCGTGGGCGACCGCCTCCTCCAGGGCGGCCCGGGCGACACCGACGGCACAGGCGGCGATGCCGAGCCGTCCGGAGTCCAGGGCGGCGAGGGCGATCGCGAAGCCCTGGCCCTCGTCGCCGATGCGCAGCGCGTCGGGGATCCGCACCCCGTCGAAGTGGACCTGGGCGGTCGGCGAGCCCTTGAGCCCCATCTTCCGCTCCGGTGGCGCGGCGCTCAGCCCCTCGGCGTCACCGGGCACCAGGAACGCGGTGATCCCGCGGGCGCCCTCGCCGCCGGTGCGCGCCATGACGGTGTAGAAGTCGGCGACGCCCCCGTGGGTGACCCAGGCCTTGGTCCCGTCGACGACCCAGCCGTCGCCCTCCCGGACGGCCCGGGTGCGCAGTGCGGCCGCGTCGGAGCCGGAGGCGGGCTCGGAGAGGCAGTAGGCGCCGAGTTGCCCGCCGCCCAGCATCGCGGGCAGGCGGGCGGCCCGCTGAGCCTCGGTGCCGTGGGCGGCGAGGGGGTAGGTGGCCAGGGTGTGCACGCTGACGCCGAGGCCGACGGTGAGGCGGGCGGCGGCGAGTTCCTCGAGGACCTGGAGGTAGACCTCGTACGGCTGGTCTCCGCCGCCGTACGCGGACGGGTAGGGCAGGCCGAGGAGGCCCGCTTGGGACAGGAGGGTGAACAGCGCGCGCGGGAAGCGTCCGGCGTCCTCCTCCGCGGCGGCGCTCGGGGCGATCTCGCGGCGGGCGATGTCCTGGACGAGGGCGAGCAGGTCGCGGGCCTCCTGCGTGGGCAGGAGGCGGTCCACGGGCGGTGCTGCACGGTCGGGCATGACCCCACTCTCCTCCTCGGGCCGGTCGGCGGCCCGGCGCGGTGAGTATGCACGCGGCGGGCGGCGGCCGCACGGCCCGGGCGGAGGCGGTCGGTCCGCACCACTGACCGAACCGGTCTGGTCCTCTCGCGCTCTCGGCGCCGCGTTACCGCGCCCGCCCCGCCGCCGAGTCCGTCGACGGGGCCGCCGGCGCCTCGGACCAGCCGCTGCGCGGCAACTTCAACCAGCTGCGCGAGCCGAAGAAGAAGAAGAAGAAGCGCCCCGGCCTCAAGGCCCTGTGGTCCTTCAGCGATTGGACCTGGTCGGGCGGCTTCGGCGAGGCCGCCCGGAACCCGGCCGCGTTCGCCCGGTCCTGCCACGACCTGGTCGAGAACTCCCGGTGGGCCGACGTCTTCGACGGCATCGGCATCGGCATCGGCATCGGCGGGGAGTACCCGAACGCCTGCGGCGCCACCTGCGACACCAGCGGCCGGGCGGCCTTCAGGAACCTCGTGCAGGCGCTGCGCGCGCGGTTCGGCACCGGGAACCTCGTCACGGCGGCCATCACCGCCGACGCCACGGCGGGCGGCCCGGCCGCGGGAACGTACGGGCGGGGACGCCGCAGGCGGTGAGCCGATCAAGGCCATCGACCAGTTGGTCCCGCACGGGCACTCGGGGCGGAGGACCACGGGTCCTCGCCCCGGGGGCGGTTCAAGGGTCGCGCCGGGCCGGCTCCGGGGCCGGGAAGGCGGCGTCGAGTTCCTCGACGGCGCGCAGGGCGCCGCCCAGGGTCTTCACGAGGAGGTCGCGCATGGTCTCGCGGGAGAGTTCGGGGCGGCCGATCCAGTCGAGGGTGGCGCCCTCCACGCTGCACACCCAGGACAGCAGGCCCATGCGGGGCAGCGCCGGGATGTCGCTGCGGCCGTAGGCGCCCTCGGCGATGGCGGCCACGATCGCCTCGCGCACCCCGTCCCGGATGGCGTGCACCTCGGTGTCGAAGCCGACGCCACCGCTGACGATGGTGCGGTAGGCGGCCTGGTGGTGCTCGGCGAAGCGCAGGTAGCCGTCGATCGTGCGGTGCACCCGGTCCACCTGGGGCAGTTCCATGCCGCTCGCCGCGAAGGAGACCAGGTCGGCGACGGAGTCCTGGATGATCGCCAGGTAGTAGCCGCGCTTGGACCGGAAGTAGTAGTAGATCAGTCCCTTGGCGACGTGCGCCTGCCGGGCGATGTCGTCCATGGAGAGCGCGTCGTAGGACGTGTCGGCGAACAACCTGCGCCCGATGGAGATGAGTTCGGCGCGACGCGCCAGTGAGCGTTCGGTGCCGCGGGCCTGGGGACGGGACGCGTCACGCTGCTGACTGATGTTCAATGTCGACCCTGGCTCCAACACTCGGCGGGACGACGTCAGTATGTCAGGTCGAACCGGGCCCGGGCGCCTCGGGACCGGAGCGCGGACGGCGCTCCCGCGCCGGCGTCAGACCAGGCCCAGCTGGGTCACGAGCATCGCCACGACGACGACCAGGGTCCACCCCATGACGTGCTCGAAGATCTTCGGACCGTCGTCCTCGGGCCCACCGGTACGGGTGCGGGCGGCGGCGGTTGCGGCGTGTGCGGTCATGGTCTCTCGCTGACGGTCGTGCGTGCGGTGGACGGCGGACTTCCCCCGGTCCGTCCACCTTGCCACCGTGCGGGGCTTTTGCGGTCGAGAGCTTGCTCACACGCGGACGGCCCCCGCCGTGACGGGGCCGCCACGACGGGGGTTGCCGGTGTGCGGGTCGGGGCTCAGCGCACCCCGACCGCCGCGAGCGCCCTGCGCTGGAGCGCGCTCGGACGTGCCGGGAAGTAGAGGTAGCAGACGCCTCCGGTGCCCGACGCGACCTTGCCGCTCGCGTTGTACCGCTTGGTCCGCAGCCAGATGTTCTCGAACTCCCGCCGCCGGTAGACGCGCCGCACCGCCGGATCGCTCGGCGAGGCCGGGTCGTTGGCGATCACGTCGCCGTCCGCGGTGAAGCCGATCACGGTCATCAGATGGCCGGAGGTGCCGTACCCCGCGCCCGTCAGCTCCTCCTTCAGGAAGGACTGCGACGTGATGGCCGGGATGCCGGCCGCGATCAGCGTCTCCAGGTCGGTGAGGGAGCCGAGCCGGGTCACCACGCCCTGGAGGCCGTCGAACGTGGCGGCGTAGGCCGCGTTGAACGGCCAGTTGCCGCAGCCCCGGTACTGGTGGTCGAACGTGTGGCGAGCCGCGTGGCACACCTGCGGGTCGGCGTACGCGGGGTCGACCCAGGCCAGTTGCTCCGGTGTGAGGCGGCCGCCCCAGTACTCGATGATCATCTGCGAGGAGGTGGGGCTGCACCAGGCCTCGCCGCCGTTGTCGTACTCGGGGTACTGACCGGCGTGGATCTCCTGCGAGTAGCGCGGGACGACCAGTTCCTGCGCGAGGCCCGGCACCGAGGCCGGGACGGTGAAGCGGTCCGGGACGTCGGAGCCCGTCGCGCCCACCCGCCACACGGTCGGGGTGAGCTTCGTACCGGGCCTGCGGTGGAGGGTCAGGCGCAGCCGGTACGACGTGAGGCGCAGGCCCGTGGCCGCGTCGTCGACCGCGAGGGTGTCCGTCCACACGGTGCTCCTGCCGTCGGTCTGGCCGTCGACGGAGGTCCGCTTGATGTCCTGGTCCCCGGCGGCCCACCGGCCCATCACGTACCAGGGGGTGTGCGTGCCGTCGGAGTAGCCGGCCTTCACCTCGACCTGGAGCCAGGTGCCGGCCGGTGTGCCGGCGTTCCAGGAGGCGATCGCCTCGGTGGCGGGGACGGCGAACCGGTGGACGGGAGAGGTCCAGGTCGCGTACTCCCAGGCGGCGGTGGTGCCGGTGTGCGGGTCGGTGTAGTCGGTGGTCCCGGCCGGGGTCGAGAGGACCAGCCCGGGCCGGGCGCCGGCGACGGCGCGGGTGCCCGCGGCGGTGCCGGAGCGCCAGTCGGTGTACGTCGTCCAGGAGTGGTACTCCACGGGGCGGTCCGGGGCCGCGCCCGGCCCCGCTTCCGGTGCTGTGCCCGGTGCCGCGTCCGGGCCCGCGGGCCCGGTCGGAACGGCGGCCTCGGCCACCGCGGGGGCCGCGCCGCCCGCCACGGCGGCGACGACCGCGGCGGCGAGGAGCGTCCTGCGGGACGGCTGGTCGGTTCGGTCGGAGAGCTGGTCGGCCCTCCTGGACGGCTGTTCGGCTCTGCTCATGAGCGAAAGACTCCCAGGGTGTCCGGGTCGGAGCGGGTCCGGTGTGCGGTGTGCGGTGTGCGGTGTGCGCCAACTATGGCGGGAGGGGGGCGGACCCGCCAGCACTTCCGCCCGTGCCGCGCCCGGCAATATGGGTCTGGTCCACTGGCGTGACCTGCGGAAGGTCGGTTCCGCGCCGCTAGACTTGCCCGGCCCGCCACCGCCACGCCACCGCCACCGCCACCGCCAGGAACCGTCATCCGCCAGCTCGCCTCCCGGCTCCGCAGCCTGCCGCCGTCCTGCGGCCCGGTCCGCCTGATCGGCGTCGACGGGCACGCCGGCTCGGGCAAGTCCACGTTCGCGGGACGGCTGGCCGAGGCGGCGGGCGGGGCACCGGTGCTGCGCCTGGACGACATCGCGACCCACGACGAGCCGTTCGCGTGGACCGGGCGGCTGCTGGCCCAGGTGATCGAGCCGCTCGGCCGCGGCGAGACGGCGCACTACGCCCCCTACGACTGGCGCGTCCGCGGGTTCGGTCCGCCCCGCCCGCTTCCCCCGGCCCCCGTGATCCTGGTCGAGGGGGTCGGTGCCGGCCGCCGCGCCCTGCGGCCGTACCTGGCCCACCTGCTGTGGATGGAGCTGCCGCGGGAGGAGGCCTGGGCTCGTGGGCGGTGCCGGGACGGGGAGGACCAGCGGGAGTTCTGGGACGGATGGGTCGAGGCGGAGGAGCGACATTTCGCCGGGGACCCGTCGCGGCCGTACGCCCACGCTCTGGTACGGCAGCTGCCCGAGGGGTACGAGGTGCTCCCGGGGCCCGCGGGAACGCGCTGAGCACACCACCACGTCACGCAGGGTGAGAGGTCGCCTGCAATGTGGTGAAAGCGTGAAGGGCCTTGCGTTCGAACTCCGCCAAGTGCTTCAACTCGGCTTGACCGACGGCCCGTACAGGACTTACGTTCTCAATGTGCGGCATGGGAAGCCGCCCCGCAGTCGCGAAGCCCCCGGTTGTTCCCCCGTGATCGGGGGCTTCGTTCTGCCCGCGCGCCCCTTCGGGGCCGTTTCGTGGACGCGCCGTGACGCCGTTCGCTCACCCAGGGTCACCGTGTGACGGTGCGCCCCCTCTGCTCCCACCTCGCCGAACGGGCCGTGCGGCACCCTACGGCGAGGCACTCCCCCGCAGGTACGATGCCCTCGGTGCGACCTACGGGCGACTGCTGCGCGCACCTGGCAACTCCGGTCCGCGGCACAGCGGTTCGACCATCGCAGCCGATGGGCTCCGGCCCGGTGGCATACCGACGGGGGCACGGTTCGTGGGGGACGTGATGGACTTCGGCACGCGGGGCCCCGAGGCCCCGGCCGACCTCGCCTGGCTGCGAGGTGTGGACGCCTACACCATGGGCGCGTATCCGCAGGCGGAGGAGGAGTTCCGCGCCGCGGTGCGGATCGATCCCGGCATGGCCGACGGCTGGCTGGGACTGCACGCGCTGCGCGTCGACACGACGACCGCGCTGCTCAGGATGTTCCGGCACCGCGACCGCTTCGGCGAACAGCGCACCCGGCACCGCCGCACCCTCAACTCCTGGTACTGGCTGGGCTGGTGGGTGCAGCCCGTGCTGGAGAGCCCCCGCGACCTGCTCCTCGCGCACGCCTCGCACTGGCTGGACGGCCGGCACGTGCCCGAGCTGGACCGGGCACTGGCCGGCCTCCCGCCCGTCGACGCCGACCACCACGTCCGCTTCCTGCACGCCTGCCGCGCCTATCTGGTCAAGGACTGGGAGCAGCTCGTCCGGCACACCGACCCGCTCCTCGACGACCCCCTCCTCGGTATCGAGGCCGGTCTGTTCGGCGGCATGGCCCGGGTCCGGCTGGAGACGTACGGGCAGGCCGAGCCGCTGCTGTCGACGGCGCTCATGCGCTGCCGCAGCGAACAGCCGCAGCGCAAGGAGTTGCGGTACTGGCTGGCCCGCGCGCACGAGGGCACCGGCCGTTCCGCCGCCGCGCTCCCCCTGTACCGGGCCGTGCACCGGGTCGACCCCGCCTTCATGGACACCTCGGCCCGGCTCGCCGCGATCGCCGAGGGCGACGGCTACGACGACACGGGCGACCTGGCGTCCATCACCCTGGCCGGAGTCGGTCAGGACGTCGGGGACGGGGCGGACGTCCTGGACCCGCTGTTCGGCACCGAGGGCCGGGACCTGAAACTCGGCGACCCGTCCGACCTGCCGCCCGTGGGTCCCGTCCCGACGGTGCCCGACCCGGCCGTGCGCGCGAAGACCGTCGTGCCCTCGGTCCTGCCGGCCGGTCCCACCGACCCGGCGTTACTGGAGGAGGCGCTCACCGAGCTGGAGCGCATGGTGGGTCTGGAGCCGGTGAAACGGCAGGTCAAGGCCCTTTCGGCGCAGCTGAACATGGCCCGGCTGCGGGCCGGCCAGGGGCTCCCGGTCCAGCCGCCGAAGCGGCACTTCGTCTTCTCCGGCCCCTCCGGAACCGGCAAGACCACGGTGGCCCGCATCCTCGGCCGCGTGTTCTACGCCCTCGGTCTGCTCGGCGGCGACCACCTCGTGGAGGCCCAGCGGGCCGACCTCGTCGGCGAGTACCTGGGCCAGACCGCCGTGAAGGCGAACGAACTGATCGACTCCGCGCTGGGCGGCGTCCTGTTCGTGGACGAGGCCTACTCCCTGTCCAACTCGGGCTACGGCAAGGGGGACGCGTACGGGGACGAGGCACTGCAGGTGCTCCTGAAGCGGGCCGAGGACAACCGGGACCACCTGGTGGTGATCCTGGCCGGCTATCCCGAGGGCATGGACCGGCTGCTCGCGGCGAACCCCGGTCTGTCGTCCCGCTTCACGACCCGCGTCGACTTCCCGTCGTACCGGCCCCTCGAACTCACCTCGATCGGTGAGGTGCTCGCGGCGGACAACGGGGACGTGTGGGACGAGGAGGCCCTGGACGAACTGCGGTCGATCGCCGGGCACGTGGTGGACCAGGGCTGGATCGACGAACTGGGCAACGGGCGGTTCCTGCGGACCCTGTACGAGAAGAGCTGCGCCTACCGGGACCTGCGGCTGTCGACCTACCCGGGGACCCTGACCCGGGATGACCTGTCGACACTGCGGTTGCCGGACCTGATGCAGGCGTACGGCGAGGTCCTCTCGGGACGGGGGCCGCAGGACCCGGCCTGAGGCCCGGCCGCGCGGCACCGGCCGCCGGGCGGGCGCGTGCGACCACCCGCCCCCGGCGGCCGGACCGGCTAGGGTCTTTCGTTTGGATCAGGCCGGATCAGGGAGCGGGGCCTGGTGCCGTGCATCGCAAGGCGGAGGAGGGCGCCATGGCGGAGCCATGGCAACCGACGACAACGCGGCGAAGGGCGGCACCAGGCCCCGCGAGCCCGGCATGATCCAAACGAAAGACCCTAGGTCGCCATCACCACCTCGGGGTAGTCCCGGTGGGCGGGGTCCGTGACCTCGCCCACCAGCAGCTCCAGGACGTCCTCCAGGGCGACCAGCCCGAGCACCCGGCCCGAGGCGTCCGCGACCTGCGCCAGGTGCGTCGCCGCCCGCCGCATCACCGTCAGCGCGTCGTCCAGCGGCAGTTCGGAGCGGAGCGTCGTCATCGGGCGCCACACCTGCTGGGGCACCGCCCGGTCGGACTCCTCGAGGTCGAGGACGTCCTTCACGTGGAGGTAGCCCATGAAGGCGCCCTTCTCCGCGGCGACGGGGAAGCGGGAGTAGCCGGTGCGGGCGGTGAGGGCGACGATCTGCCCGGGAGTGACCGACGGCGGGACCGTCACCAGCGACTCGCGCTTGAGCAGGACGTCCGTGACCGGGCGGGAGCCAAGCTCCAGCGCGTCCTCCAGCCGCTCCTGCTCCTCGGGATCGAGCAGGCCGGCCTGACCGGAGTCCTCCACCAGCCGGTTGAGCTGCTCGCTCGTGAAGACGGCCTCGACCTCGTCCTTGGGCTCGACGCTGAAGAGGCGCAGGATGCCCTGGGCGCAGGCGCCGAGGGCGACGGTGACCGGCCGGCAGAGACGGGCGAAGGCGACCAGACCGGGGCTGAGCCACAGCGCGGCCTTCTCCGGGGCCGCCATGGCGAGGTTCTTCGGGACCATCTCGCCGACGACGAGGTGGAAGAAGACCACGGCCGCCAGGGCGATGACGTAACCGAGCGGGTGGATCATGCCGTGCGGCAGGTGGATGCCCTCGAAGACCGGCTCCAGCAGGTGCGCCACCGTCGGCTCGGCGACGGCACCCAGGGTCAGCGAGCACACGGTGATGCCGAACTGGGCGGCGGCCATCATCTGCGGCAGGTGTTCCAGACCGTGGAGGACCTGGCGGGCCCGCGCGGTGCCCAGCGGCTCGATCTGGCTGCGGCGGACGGAGACGAGGGCGAACTCGGCGCCGACGAAGAAGCCGTTCGCGAGCACGAGGAGGCCGGCGAAGAGGAGTTGGAGCACGCTCATCGGGCGACCTCCACGACCACTCCGGTGCGGACGATCCGGACCCGCTCGGCCCGGTAGTGGCCGACGCGGCGGACCGACAGCCGCCAGCCGGGCAGCTCGGCCCGGTCGCCGACGGCCGGGATGCGGCCGAGCAGGTCGGCGACGAGCCCGGCGACCGTCTCGTACGGTCCCTCGGGCACGTCGAGGCCGATGCGCCGGAGCGTGTCGACGCGGCAACTGCCGTCGACGTCCCAGGCGGGCCTGCCGTCCTCGGGCGGTGCGGCGGCCAGTTCGGGGGTGTCCAGGCCGTCGTGCTCGTCGCGGACCTCGCCGACGATCTCCTCGACGATGTCCTCCAGGGTCACCACGCCGGCCGTGCCGCCGTACTCGTCCACGACGACGGCGATGGGCTGCTCGCTGCGCAGCCGGGCCAGCAGGGGCCGCACGGGCAGGGTTTCGGGGACCAGCAGGGCCGGGCGGGCGATCCGGCCGAGCGGGGTGCGCAGCCGGTCGTGGACGGGGACGGCCAGGGCGTCCTTGAGGTGGACCATGCCGACGACCTCGTCGATCTTCTCGCGGTAGACGGGGAAGCGGGACAGGCCGGTGGCGCGGGTCAGATTGACCACGTCCTCGGCGGTGGCCGACGCCTGGAGGGCGCTGACCTTCACCCGCGGGGTCATCACGTGCTGCGCGGTCAGCTCGGCCAGGGACAGGGTCCGCACGAAGAGGTCGGCCGTGTCCTGTTCGAGCGTGCCGGCCCGGGCGGAGTGCCGGGCCAGGGAGACCAGTTCGCCGGGGGTGCGGGCGGAGGCCAGTTCCTCGGTGGGTTCGACGCCCAGGGCGCGCACGAGCCGGTTGGCGACCGCATTGAGGCCGGCGATGACCGGCCGGAACAGGCGGGCGAACGCGTGCTGCGGGCCGGCGACGAATCGCGCGACCTGGAGGGGCCGGGAGACCGCCCAGTTCTTCGGCACGAGTTCACCGATCACCATCTGCACGGCGGAGGCCAGCAGCATGCCGATGACGACGGCCACCCCGGAGACGGCGCCCTCGGGGACGCGGATCGCGGTGAGGGGGCCGCCGAGCAGCTCGGCGAGTGCCGGTTCGGCCAGCATGCCGACGACGAGGGAGGTGATGGTGATGCCGAGTTGGGTGCCGGAGAGCTGGAAGGACAGCTCCTTGAGCGACTCGACGACCGTACGGGCCCGTCGGTCGCCCTCGGCGGCGGCCTTCTCGGCCTCCTGGCGCTCGACGGTGACGAGCCCGAACTCGGCGGCCACGAAGAAGCCGTTCGCGAGGATGAGCAGGAAAGCTGCTGCCAGGAGCAGCAGGGGGATGGTCATGAAGCCGCCGCCTCCGCTTCGGAGGGGGCGGCGCAGGTACTACAGGACGAACCGTCCATCGCCGGAGAGGGTCACTCCTCGGGTAGCAGGACCCCCCGTGCGCCCGGCAGGGCACGACGGGGGTGGAGGCGCAAAGGGGACGCCTCCGTCACCAGATTAATCAAGACAGGGGCTCCAGCGGCAGGGTGGACGCCCCCGAGTCAGCCCTGATCCCGCTTCGCGTCAGCCCTGATCCGGGTCGGGGCCGTGCACGGACCGGGCGTCCACGAGGCTGCGCAGGGCGCGCGCGTGGGCGATGGCCTGCTGCTTGTCGATGCCCGGCTGGATGCCGAGCGCGGGCAGGCTGGTGCCGTCGCTGAGGTCGAGGAACACCCAGGGGTCGCCCTGCCGGAGGTTCACCTGGAGGATCTCGGCCCACTCCAGGCGCCGCCTGCTCGCGATGTTCACCACGGTGACGCCGGAGTCGTCGGCGACGACCCTGACCCGGGCGAGCTGGGCCGGCACCCAGAAACAGAGGGCGCCGGTGAGGACGAAGCTGAGCCGCTCCCCCGGCCCGAGCTCCAGCAGCAGGGCGATGGCGGAGATGACGAGGAAGAGCACCGCTCCGGCCGAGAGGAGCACCGCGCGGGTGCGGCTCGGCCGGAAGGTGACGGGGAGCGTGGGCTGGTCGGACATCTTCCCGGGGTTCTCAGAGGCGGCAGGCGTGGATGGCCGTGGTGAGGATGGCGCGGGCGCCGATGTCGTACAGGTCGTCCATGATGCGCTGGGCCTCCTTGGCGGGGACCATGGCGCGGACGGCGACCCAGCCCTCGTTGTGCAGCGGGGAGACGGTCGGCGACTCCAGGCCGGGGGTGAGCGCGACGGCCTTCTCCAACTGCTCGACGCGGCAGTCGTAGTCCATCATCACGTACGTCCGGGCGACCAGGACGCCCTGGAGGCGGCGCAGGAACTGCCGCACCTTGGGTTCCTCGCCGTCGGCGCCGGTGCGGCGGATGACGACGGCCTCGGACTTCATGATGGGCTCGCCGATGACCTCCAGGCCCGCGTTGCGCAGGGAGGTGCCGGTCTCGACGACGTCGGCGATGACCTCGGCGACACCCAGCTCGATGGCGGTCTCGACGGCGCCGTCCAGGTGGACGACGGAGGCGTCGATGCCGTGGTCGGCGAGGTGCCTGGCGACGATCCCCTCGTAGGAGGTGGCGACCGTCATGCCCTTGAGGTCCTCGACGCCGCCGGCGGTGCCGGGCTTGGTGGCGAAGCGGAAGGTGGAGCGGGCGAAACCGAGCGGGAGGATCTCCTCGGCGTCGGCGCCGGAGTCGACGAGCAGGTCGCGGCCGGTGATGCCGATGTCGAGGCGGCCGGAGGAGACGTAGATCGCGATGTCGCGGGGGCGGAGGTAGAAGAACTCGACCTCGTTCTCCGGGTCGACGATCCGCAGTTCCTTGGACTCGCGGCGCTGCTGGTAGCCGGCCTCATGCAGCATCTCCCCCGCAGGTCCGGACAGGGAACCCTTGTTGGGGATGGCGATGCGCAGCATGAGGTCGGCTTCCTTCGCGTGGTGTGGTTCGGGGGTGGCGGGCGGGGCTCACAGGTGGGCGTAGACGTCGTCCAGCGAGATGCCGCGGGCGACCATCATCACCTGGACGTGGTACAGCAGCTGCGAGATCTCCTCGGCTGCGGCGTCCTTGCCCTCGTACTCGGCGGCCATCCAGACCTCGGCGGCCTCTTCGACGACCTTCTTGCCGATGGCATGGACCCCCTTCCCGACCAGTTCTGCGGTGCGGGAAGTGGCGGGGTCGCCGTCGGCGGCCTTCTGCTGGAGCTCGGTGAACAGCTCCTCGAACGTCTTCTTGGACATGGTGGTCCCACCCTAGCCGTTGTCCGGGCCGGCCTACCGCCAGGGTTCGGATACTGAGCGCAGGGTGGCCGCGGTCGCCACCGCCGCCGTCACCGCCTCGTGTCCCTTGTCCTCGGTGGAGCCCTCGATGCCGGCCCGGTCCAGGGCCTGCTCCTCGGTGTCGCAGGTGAGGACGCCGAAGCCGACGGGCACGCCGGTGTCGACCGAGACCTGGGTCAGGCCCTGGGTGACGCCCTGGCACACGTACTCGAAGTGCGGGGTTCCGCCGCGGATGACGACGCCGAGGGCGACGATCGCGTCGTAGCCGCGGCCCGCGAGGACCTTGGCGACCACCGGGAGTTCCCAGCTGCCGGGGACCCGGAGCAGGGTCGGCTCGTCGATGCCGAGGTCGTGCAGGGCGCGCAGGGCGCCGTCGACCAGACCGTCCATCACCTTCTCGTGCCACTGCGCCGCGATGACGGCGACCCTGAGGTCACCCACGTTGCGTACGGACAGCTCCGGTGCACCCTTGCCGCTCACGTCTCTCCTTCGTGCCGTGCTTACTGGTTGCCGCAGGGGGACACGGGGGCCGTGTCCAGCCAGGGCAGGTCGTGTCCCATCCGGTCCCGCTTGGTGCGCAGGTAGCGGATGTTGTGCTCGCCCGCCTGGACGGGCATCGGTTCGCGGGCGGCGACCTCGATGCCGTGCCGGGTGAGCGCGTCGGTCTTCTCGGGGTTGTTCGTCATCAGCCGTACGCTGCGCACGCCCAGGTCGTCGAGGATCCGGGCGCCGGCCGCGTAGTCGCGGGCGTCGGCGGGCAGGCCCAGCTCGAGGTTGGCGTCGAGGGTGTCCCGGCCGCGCTCCTGGAGTTCGTACGCCCGGAGCTTGGACAGCAGGCCGATGCCGCGGCCCTCGTGTCCGCGCAGGTAGACCACGACGCCCCGGCCCTCGGACTGGATGCGTTCCAGGGAGGTGTCGAGCTGGGGGCCGCAGTCGCAGCGCGCGGAGCCGAAGACGTCCCCGGTGAGGCACTCGGAGTGGACGCGGACGAGGACGTCCTTGCCGTCGCCGATCTCGCCGTGCACGAGGGCGACGTGCTCGACGCCGTCGACGGTGGAGCGGTAGCCGTACGCGGTGAAGGTGCCGTGGACGGTGGGCAGCCGCGTCTCGGCCTCACGGCGGACGGTGGGCTCGGCGGTGCGGCGGTAGGCGATCAGGTCCTCGATGGAGATGATCGTCAGGCCGTGCTTGCGGGCGAAGGGGATCAGCTCGGGCAGGCGGAGCATCCGGCCGTCCTCGCCGGCGATCTCGACGATGGCGCCGGCCGGGCGCAGGCCCGCGAGCCGGGCGAGGTCGACGGCGGCCTCGGTGTGCCCGTTGCGCACGAGGACGCCGCCGGGCCTGGCGCGCAGCGGGAAGACGTGGCCGGGGCGGACGAGGTCGGTGGGCCGGGTGGTGCCGTCGGCCAGGAGCCGCAGGGTGGTGGCGCGGTCGGCGGCGGAGATGCCGGTGGTCACGCCGTGCGCGGCACAGGCGTCGACGGAGACGGTGAACGCGGTCTTCATCGACTCGGTGTTGTCCGCGACCATCTGCGGGAGTTCGAGCCGGTCGAGTTCGTCGCCCTCCATGGGGACGCAGATCAGCCCGCGGCACTCGCTCATCATGAAGGCGACGATCTCGGGGGTGGCCTTCTCGGCGGCGATGACGAGGTCGCCCTCGTTCTCGCGGTTCTCGTCGTCGACGACCACGACCGGGCGGCCGGCGGCGATGTCGGCGACGGCCCGCTCGACCGGGTCGAGCGCGAAGTCCTCGACGCCGTCGGGGGTGTGGAGGACGGGTGCCGTGCTCATGCGGGCGCTCCTTCCAGGGCGGGCCGCGGACCCCTGCGGGAGCGCAGCCACCAGTCGCGCATGCCCCACAGGACGAGCGCGCCGTAGATGACGTAGACGAAGCCGGAGAAGGCGTAGCCGTTGGCGAAGTTCAGGGGGACGCCGACGAGGTCGACGAGGAGCCAGGCGAACCAGAACTCGACCATGCCCTTGGCCTGGGCGTACATGGCGACGACGGTGCCGACGAAGATGTAGGCGTCGGGCCAGGGGTCCCAGGACAGGGTGGGGTAGGCCGTGAACAGGAGCGCCACGGCGACCGTGCCGCCGGCGGCGGCGCCGGTCATGGCGGCGCGCTCGCGCCAGGTGGCGAAGCGCGGGGTGATGTGGCCGTCGGCGGAGCCGCTCCGGTCGCGGTTCCACTGCCACCAGCCGTAGAGGGCGACGGCCATGACGACGGCCTGCTTGCCGGCGCTGCCGGTGAGGTGGCCGAAGAAGGCGCCGAAGAGGATGAGGCCGGAGAGGAACTGCACCGGCCAGCTCCAGATGGACCGGCGCCAGCCGAGTGCGAGTGCGGCCAGTCCGAAGATGTTGCCGATCATGTCCGACCAGAGGATGTGCTGGTCGAAGAGGACGAAGGCCTCGGAGTTCAGGGAGTTCACTTCGCCGCTCCGTCGGTGGCGGCCATCAGGCGCTCCACGTACTTGGCGACGATGTCCACCTCGAGGTTGACCGGGTCGCCGGGCTGCTTGAGGCCGAGGGTGGTCAGGTCGAGGGTGGTGGGGATGAGGCTGACGGTGAAGTGGTCGGATCCGGCCTCCACGACCGTGAGGCTGATGCCGTCGACGGTGATGGACCCCTTCTCGACGACGTACCGGGCGAGGTCGGCGGGGAGGGCGATCCTGACGATCTCCCAGTGCTCGGAGGGCGTGCGCTCCAGGACCTGTCCGGTGCCGTCGACGTGGCCCTGCACGATGTGGCCGCCGAGGCGCGCGCCGACGGCGGTGGGCCGTTCGAGGTTGACGCGGGAGCCGACGGTGAGGGCTCCGAGGCTGGACCGCTTCAGGGTCTCGGCCATGACGTCGGCGGTGAACTCGTCGCCCTCGTGTTCGACGACGGTGAGGCAGACGCCGTTGACGGCGATGGAGTCACCGTGCTTCGCGCCGTCGGTGACGACGGGGCCGCGGACGCGGAAGCGACAGGCGTCGTCGAGGTTCTCGACGGCGGTGATCTCGCCCAGTTCTTCGACGATTCCGGTGAACACTTCCCGGGTCCTCCTGCCTCGTGGGGCACGGACTCCGGGGCCTGTCGATGACGACAGAGTGAAACGGGTGAGGACACCGAGGGGCGACGCCGGACAGACCCGTCCGCGGACGGGTACGGATACGGCGGCGCGCACGAATGCCCGCCCGCCGCGCACTGCCTCCCATCCGGACTTTAACCGTCGGTCCAGGAATTTCACCTGGTCAACCGGCCGCTGGAAGCGGTCGGGTCGCGGACTGTAACCGCCGGTTCGGAATTTCACCGACCCCGGAGTGCGCTGCTTTAGGTACAGGGTCAGTGTGCCACGCCGGGTACGCGTCCATGCGGGTGACGTCTGTGGAGTGGCTCACAGGGAGGCGCGGGGACATCCCGGCCGGGCCGCCCGGCGCCCCGGCCCTCGACCGGGGCACCCCCTCTCCGGATTGGTCCATACCTATTGACGCACTGGTCTAGTCCTCTCTAGGGTCTGCGCAACTTCCGTGGAGAGGAACCGACTGTGCTGTCCCCCTCACGACACCGGGCGAGACCCGCGCTGCTCGCCGCCGCGGCGGCGGTGGCGGGCCTGCTGCTCGCCGGACTGCCGGCCACCGTCTCGAACGCCGCCGACCAGGAGTCCTGCCGTCCCGACGGCCTCTACGAGACGCCGGGCGCGGACGTCCCCTACTGCTCGGTCTACGACACGGCCGGCCGGGAGAAGATGGGCGCCGACCACCAGCGCCGGGTGATCGGCTACTTCACCGGCTGGCGCACCGGCAAGGACGGCACACCCGCCTATCTGGCCCCGGACATCCCGTGGGACAAGGTCACCCACCTCAACTACGCGTTCGCGCACGTCGACGGGTCCGGCAAGCTCTCCGTCGGCGCGGACGGCGCCGCCAACGCGGCGACCGGGATGACCTGGCCGGGCGTGGCCGGTGCCGACATGGACCCGGCACTCCCCTACCAGGGCCACTTCAACCTGCTCAACAAGTTCAAGAAGCAGCACCCCGACGTGAAGACCCTGATCTCCGTGGGCGGCTGGGCGGAGACCGGCGGCCACTTCGCCGCCGACGGCACCCGCGTCGGCTCGGGCGGCTTCTACTCCATGGCCACGAACGCGGACGGCTCGGTCAACCAGGCCGGCATCGACACCTTCGCGGACTCCGCCGTCGACTTCGTCAGGAAGTACGGCTTCAACGGTGTCGACATCGACTACGAGTACCCGACGACCATGAAGGACGCGGGCAACCCGCTCGACTGGTCCCTCTCCAACGCCCGCCGCGCCGGACTCGTCAAGGGCTACGCGGCGCTGATGAGGACGCTGCGCGAGAAGCTCGACCGCGCGGGCTCGGCGGACGGGAAGCACTACCTGCTGTCGGTGGCCGCGCCCTCGTCCGGATACCTGCTGCGCGGCATGGAGACCTTCCAGGTCCAGAAGTACCTGGACTACGTCAACATCATGTCCTACGACCTGCACGGCGCCTGGAACGAGTACGTCGGCCCGAACGCCTCCCTCTTCGACGACGGCAAGGACGCCGAACTCGCCGCGGCGGGCGTGTACTCGACATCGCAGTACGGCGGGATCGGCTACCTGAACACCGACTGGGCCTACCACTACTTCCGCGGGTCGATGCCGGCCGGCCGCATCAACATCGGGCTCCCCTACTACACCCGGGGGTTCAAGAACGTCACCGGCGGGACCGACGGGCTGTGGGGCAGGGCGGCCACGACCACCTGTCCGGCCGGGTCCGGCCTCACCAGGTGCGGGGACGGTGCCGTCGGCATCGACAACCTCTGGCACGACCTGGACACCGCCGGGAAGGAGGCGCCCGCCGGATCCAACCCGATGTGGCACGCCAAGAACCTGGAGAAGGGCGTCGTCGGGGACTACGTCACGCGCTACGGCTTCCCGGCCGGCACCCGGCTGACCGGCACGTACGCCCGCAGGTACGACGCCACGCTGGTCGCGCCCTGGCTGTGGAACGCCGAGAAGAAGGTGTTCCTGTCCACCGAGGACGAGCAGTCCGTCGCCGCCAAGGCCGACTACGTCGTCGACCAGGGCATCGGCGGCACCATGGTGTGGGAGCTGGCCGGTGACTACGGCTGGAACGCGGCCAAGGGGCAGTACGAGCCGGGGTCGACGCTGACCTCCACGATGTACGAGAGGTTCCGGTCGGCCGCGCCGTACGGCGCGAAGCGGTCGACGGTGGAGCTGCCGGCGGAGGCGCTGAAGATCGACGTGGAGTTCGGGCAGTTCCCGCTCGGCGACTCCAACTACCCGATCAGCCCCAAGCTCAGGATCACCAACAACACGTCCACGACCCTGCCCGGCGGCACCGAGTTCCGCTTCGACTACGGCACGTCGGCGCCCGGCAACGCCAAGGACCAGTCCGGCTGGGGCACTTCGGTGATCAGCAGCGATCACACGGGGAACAACGTCGGCGGCCTCAAGGGCGCCCACCACCGGGGCTCGCTGAAGCTGCCGGCCTGGCAGACGCTGGCGCCGGGCGCGTCGGCGGAGCTGGACTTCGTCTACCACCTCCCGGTGTCGACGCCCTCGAACTGGACGGTGACCTTCGGCGGACGGACGTACGCGCTGGCCGGTGACCTGGCGCGCGGCACCACGGTGGTGGAACCGGGGCCGTCGGCTCCGGCCAGTCCGAGCGCGAGCCCGAGTGCGAGTGCGAGCCCGAGTGCGAGCCCGAGCCCGTCCGGCAGCGTCTCCCCGTCGCCCTCCGGCGGGAGCGGGCAGTGCACCGTCCCCGCCTGGACCGCGACGGCGGAGTACGCCGGCGGGAGCCAGGTGTCCCACAAGGGTCACACCTGGCGCGCCCAGTGGTGGACGCGGGGCGAGGAGCCCGGCACCACCGGTGACTGGGGGGTGTGGCGGGACCTCGGTTCCTGCTGACCCCGTACGACCGGCCCGGTGGCGGTGACGACGGCCCTTGCCCGCCACCGGGCCTCTCCACGACCCGGCCCCCTGGAGAACTCAGCCGTCACGGCCTCCGAACAGCTCCGCCTGGGCGGACTCCCGTGCCGTCAGCAGTGCGCCGCGCAGTACCGCCGCGCCGCCCAGGGGGCTCGGGCGCACCTGGGTGGGGAGCGGCGCCATCCGCCGCAGCCGTCGCGCCACCCGGGCCGCGAGGATCTCGCCGCCGGCCCGGCCGACCTCCCCGCCGAGGACCACGCATCCGGGGTCGAGGACGGCGACGACGGAGGCGGCGCCGATGGCCAGCCGGTCGGCGAGGGAGTCGAGGAAGCGTGCGGAAGCGCCGGCGGAGTCGCTGTCGGAGGCGCTGCCGGGGGCGTCCCGGCCGTCGCCCGCGTCGGCATCCACCCGCGCCACCGCCGCCCGGACCAGGCCGGCCGCCTCCGGTTCGCCGGGCACCGGGTCCGGGGCCGGGCCCAGCCCGTGCTCCCGCGCCAGCGCCGCGACCGCCGCCGAGCCGGCCAGGGAGTGGAAGCCGCCCTCGCAGTCCGTGGCCGACGGCAGGCCGGTGGTGCCGGGGACCGGCAGGAAACCGATCTCGCCGGTGCCGCCGGAGGCCCCCCGGCGCAGGGTGCCGTCCAGGACGACGGCCGCGCCCGTGCCGTGGCCCAGCCACAGCAGCACGAAGGTGTCGCGGTCCCGGGCGACGCCCTCGCGCTGTTCGGCCAGGGCGGCGAGGTTGGTCTCGTTCTCGACGGTGACGCGGGCCGTGGGCAGCCGTTCCTGGAGGGCGGCCACCAGACGGCGGTGCCAGGCGGGCAGACCGGAGGAGTCGCGCAGTTCGCCGCTGGCGGGGTCGATGAGGCCGGGCGCGCCGATGCCGACGGTGTGCAGCCGGTCGGCCCCGGCCTCCTTCACGGCCCGTTCGACCAGGGTCACCGCCTGTTCCACGGCGGGCCCCGTGCCGATGTCGCCGCCGATGGGCACGGACGCCTCGGCGAGCACCCGCCCCACCAGGTCGGAGACGAGTACGGCGACGCCCTCGGTGCGGACGTCCAGGGCCGCCAGGTGGGCCCGGTCCGCGACGATGCCGTAGAGCCGGGCGTTCGGGCCGCGCCGCTGCTCCCCCGCCTCGCCCACGACCTCGATCAGGCCGGAGGCGGTGAGGCGTTCGACGAGGTCGGCGACGGTGGGCCGGGACAGGCCGGTGAGCTGTTTCAACTGCCCCGCCGTCAAGGGGCCTTCGTCCTGTAGGAGCCGCAGGGCGAGCCGGTCGTTGATGGCCCGGGCGGTGCTCGGGGATGCGGGCATGCGCGGAATCCTCCCATGGGCGCCGGAGCGTCACCCCGGACCGGCCTCTATTTATCAGGCAGGGTTCCTGATAGTTTACGCGGGCGCCGCACGGACGCGGCCTGCGCACGGCATCGCGCCGGGCGGCACACCGGCGAGGAGGGGCCCGGGAATGAGCGAAGCGGCACACGCACCGTCGGAGGTGCGGCGGGCCCGGTACGCGGTGGCCGCCGTGTTCACCGTGCACGGCGCGGTCACCGGCTCCTTCGCCACGCGGGTGCCGTGGATCCAGGACCACGCCTCCGTGAGCGCCGGTCAGCTCGGCTTCGCCCTGGCCTTCACCGCGTTCGGCGCGGCCTGCGCCATGCCGCTGGCCGGCCGGATCACCCACCGCCTCGGCAGCCGGGCCGCCCTGCGCGCACTGCTCGCGCTGTGGACGCTGGCGCTGGTCCTGCCCTCCCTCGCGCCGGACATGCTCACCCTGTGCCTGGCGATGTTCGTCTACGGCGCCACCGCGGGCATGGCCGACGTGGCGATGAACGCCCTCGGCGTCGAGGTCGAGCAGCGGCTCGGAAAGTCGATCATGTCGGGGCTGCACGGCATGTGGAGCGCGGGCGCGCTGCTCGGCTCGGCGGCCGGTACCCTCGCCGCGCACCTGGGCACGGACGCGCGCCTGCACCACGTCCTGGCGGCGGCCGCGCTGACCGCGCTCGGCCTGCTGGCCTGCCGGTGGGTGCTCGACCTGCGGCCCGCCGAGGACGAGGAGCCCCCGCCCCGCTTCACCCTGCCGCCCCGCTCGGCGCTGCTGATCGGCGCGGTCGGGTTCTGCGCGGTGTTCGCGGAGGGCGCCAGCCTGGACTGGTCGGCGGTCTACCTGGACGACCACCTCGGCACCTCGGCCGGTCTCGCGGCGGCCTGCACGACCGGCTTCATGCTCACCATGGCGGTGGCCCGGATCGTGGGGGACGCCGTGGTGAACCGGTTCGGCGCGGTCCGCACGGTCCGCGCTGGCGGGGTGCTGGCCGCCGCGGGCGGGCTGCTGATCGTGGTGGCGGACCACCCGGCGACGGCCATCGGCGGGTTCGGGATGATGGGCCTCGGCATCGCCGTCGTCGTCCCGCTGTGCTTCGCGGCGGCCGGGCACAGCGGCCCGAACCCCAGCCAGGCCATCGCGGGCGTCGCGACCATCACCTACACCTCGGGGCTGATCGCGCCGAGCCTGATCGGCGGGGTGGCGCAGGCGAGCAGCCTGGTGGTGTCGTTCGGCGTGGTGACGGTGCTGGCGTTCGGGCTCGTCGTGTTCGCGGGCGTGCTGCGCGGCGGCGAGCGCGGGTCCGTGAAGGTCAGTCCGCCGGACGCAGCAGTGCCCGGCCCGCGCTCCTGAACGTTTCGCTCCACGGCGCCGGGCGCATGGTCGCGGGATCGAGGCGGACCAGGACGCGGGTGCCGTGCGCGTAGGTGAACGCCCCGTCGGCCGAGCAGAACCGGAAGCCGTAGGTCAGGCCGGTGTTGCCGAGCCGCTCCAGCCACAGGTGGACGGCGTAGGCACCCGGCCTGGTGACGGGCGCCTCGTAGCCGATGCGCAGTTCCTTCACGGCGTTGCAGGCGTCGCCGGCCGCGGCCCAGTCCCCCTCGAAGCGCACGCCGTGCTCCTGCCACAGCTCGGTCCAGGCCCGCTCGACCATCAGCGGATAGCGGGCGTTGTGCAGCAGTCCGAGCGCGTCGAGGTCGTCGAAGTGGACGGTGACGGGCATCAGCCGGCCGTGGGACAGGGCGGGGGCGGCCGGGGCTTCGGCGGTCACGGGCGGGGCTCCTGGGGGCGAAGAGGGACGTACGAGGAAGATGTACGAGGCAAGCACCCCTATCCTAAGCGGTCGCTCACCCTCCGGATTCGCGTGAGAATGGGCCGGACATCCACACCGCGCCGGACGACTTCCGCACCGGGACGATCTCCTCACCGCACCGGAACGGCTTCGACGCCGCACGAACGAAAGCGAAACCCACCATGGATCTTGGCGTCCGCTGGAAACTGCACGGCGACGGGCGCACGCCGGAGCCCGGAGCGGTGGTCCGCCCCGACGAGCGGCTCTCCTGGCCCCGCACGGCCGGCCTCGGCGCACAGCACGTGGTGGCCATGTTCGGGGCGTCCTTCGTGGCCCCCGTCCTGATGGGCCTGGACCCCAACCTGGCCATCATGATGTCGGGCGTCGCGACCATGATCTTCCTGCTCGCGACCCGCGGCCGGGTGCCCAGCTACCTCGGCTGCTCGCTGTCGTTCGTGGGCGTCGCGGCGGTCATCCGCGCCCAGGGCGGCACGAGCGCCACCGTCACCGGCGCGGTCCTCGTCGTGGGTGTCGCGCTCTTCCTGGTGGGCGTGGCCGTGCAGCGGTTCGGCGCCCGGATCATCCACGTCGCGATGCCACCGGTCGTGACGGGCGCGGTCGTGATGCTGATCGGCTTCAACCTCGCCCCCGTCACCGCCTCCACCTACTGGCCGCAGGACCAGTGGACGGCCCTGCTGGTCATGCTGTTCACCGGTCTGGCCGTGGTCTGCCTGCGCGGCTTCTGGTCCCGCATCGCGATCTTCCTCGGTCTGCTCTTCGGCTACGGCATCTCCTGGGCGTTCGACCGGATCTTCGGCCGGATCCACTCGGCGGACGCGAGCGGCAAGGTCGTCGACCACTGGCGGCTGGACCTCTCCGCCGTGGGCCGGGCCGACTGGATCGGCCTGCCCTCCTTCCACGGCCCGAGCTTCGAGTGGTCGGCGATCCTGGTGGCCCTCCCCGTCGTCATCGCGCTGGTCGCGGAGAACGCCGGGCACGTCAAGGCGGTCGGCGAGATGACCGGCGATCCGCTGGACGACAAGCTGGGCACGGCGATCTCGGCCGACGGCATCGGTTCCGTGCTGTCCACGGCGGTCGGCGGCCCGCCCACCACCACGTACTCGGAGAACATCGGCGTGATGGCCGCGACCCGCGTCTACTCCACGGCCGCCTACTGGGCCGCGGCGGGCTTCGCGCTGCTGTTCGGCCTGTGCCCCAAGTTCGGCGCGGTGGTGGCCGCGATCCCGGGCGGCGTCCTCGGCGGCATCACCGTCATCCTGTACGGCATGATCGGCCTGCTCGGTGCCCAGATCTGGCTCAACGCCGGGGTCGACCTGCGCAATCCGCTGAACCTGGTGCCGGCCGCCGCGGGCATCATCATCGGCGTCGGCAACGTCACCATGGAGTTCACCGACACCTTCTCGCTCAGCGGCATCGCCCTCGGCACCCTGGTCGTCATCACCGGCTACCACGCCCTGCGCGCCTTCGCCCCCGCCCACCTCAAGACCCAGCCGCCGCTCCTCGACGAGGGCACCAGCTCCTACGACGAGGCCGGCTCGTAGGCGTACCGGGGCGCCCGCCCGATCACCGTCGCGGCCGGTGCGGCGGCGGGTGCGGCGCCCCGCCGCCCGACCCGCGGCTCGGGTGTGGCCCGCACGCGCCTTCCGCCTCCCGCGCTCCCACGCGGCGGACCTGTTCGCTCGTTCCGGGGAAGCAGCGGGCCTGCGGGCCCGCGAACCGCCCGGGGCTGCGACCCTTCCTGCATGCCGCACCCGGAACAGTTCGTCCCTCCCCCCGGCGCGTCCGCCGGCGTCGACGGGGTGCTCTCCCGTATGCGCGCCCTCGACGCGGCCCTCCCGCCCCAGGACGGGATCGCCGTCTTCAACCGCGTCTACCTCGCCGTGACGGAGGAGGTGGACCGGCACGTCGGCACCGGCCGGTTCGGCGCCCCCCGAGCCGCGGTCACGCTGGACGTCCGGTTCGCGGAGCGCTACCTCGCCGCCGTCG
Organism: Streptomyces sp. NPDC017202; assembly: GCF_044331705.1. Taxonomy (NCBI): domain Bacteria; kingdom Bacillati; phylum Actinomycetota; class Actinomycetes; order Kitasatosporales; family Streptomycetaceae; genus Streptomyces; species Streptomyces sp. NPDC017202. The sequence goes on from NZ_JBIRNP010000007.1 coordinate 72,965, forward strand.
ACGCGGCCACGGCCGACCGCCGTCCCCCGGCCTGCTGGCGCCCGCTGTTCCAGCTCCGCCGTCATCCGGGCGTACGGCCGCCGCAGTTCGCGCTCGCGGGCGTGAACGCCCACATCGGGCACGACCTCGCGCTCGCCGTCGTGGACGCCTGTCGGAGCCTCGGCTGCGAACCGGCCGAACTGGAGGACGAGTTCGACCGGGTGGGCGATCTCCTGGTGGCGCTGGAGGAGCGCGTGCGCGAGGACCTGATGCCCGGCCCCGACCTGCTCCGGATCGCCGATCCGCTCACCCACCTGCTCGGCTCCTGGAACCTGGAGCGGGCCCGCGAGGCCACCTGGTCCGCGGCCCGCGCCCTGTGGGCCCTGCGCCGTCTCCCGGACGTCGCCGGGGAGTTCACCGACCGCCTCGACGCGGCGGTCGGCCTCGCGGGCCGCATGCTCCTCACCCCCCTGCCGGAGGACCGGCCGGACGGCGCGAGCCCGGCCTGATCCGAACGAGGGACCCTAGTCCTCCGGCAGTTCGACCGGGGCGATCTCGTCGTACACGTCGCCCGGGCCGGGGTTGGTGGCGTCCGTCGTCCCGCCGAGGTGGTGCATCACGCCCCACACCGCGTTGAGGGCGGTCTGGACGGCGCCCTCGGCCCAGCCCGCGGTCCAGGAGATGTCGTCGCCGGCGAGGAAGATGCCCCGCTTGTCCTCGGGCAGCCGGTCCTGCATGAAGTGGGTGAACAGGCGCCGCTGGTAGCGGTAGTGGCCGGGTAGGTTGGCCTTGAACGCGCCCATGAAGTAGGGCTCGTTCTCCCAGGAGACGGTGACCGGGTTGCCGATGACGTGCTTCCTGATGTCGACGTTCGGGTAGATCTCGCCGAGCGACTTGAGCATGACCTCCATCCGCTCGTTCGCGGACAGCGGCAGCCACTTCAGGCTGTCGTCGCACCAGGTGTAGGACAGGCAGATCACGGCGGGCCGGTCGGGGCCGTCGTCGAGGAGGTAGGTGCCGCGGGTCATGCGGTCGGTGAGCGTCATCGACATGACGTCCCGGCCCGTGTCCGCGTCCTTGTCCAGCCAGAACGGCCGGTCGACGGGGACGAAGAGCTTGGAGCTCTCCATGTAGTGGGTGCGCTCGATCGCCGTCCAGTGGTCGATCGGGAAGAGCGAGTCGTCGCAGGCGATCTTCGACAGCAGCATCCAGGACTGCGCCGTGAAGACGGCGGCCCGGTAGGTGCGGATGTCCCCGTTCGCGTCGGTGACGGTGATGCGGTTGCCCGCGGTGCGGTGGAGGCGGGTCACCGCCGGGCGGGGCTCACCGCCCTCGTGCAGGCTCGCGAGCGAGGTGCCGTAGGGCCAGTGGACGATCTTCTCCGGCTCGCGCTCCCACAGCCGCAGCGGCAGTTGCTGGGAGCCGCCGACGATGCCGCGGTGGTGGTCGTCGGCCTCGGTGTAGACGACCCGGAGGATCTCCAGGATGGAGTTGGGGAAGTCGGTGTCCCAGCCGCCGGTGCCGAAGCCGACCTGGCCGAAGATCTCGCGGTGCCGGAAGGACCGGAAGGCCTCGGAGTCGCAGAGGAAACCGTAGAAGGTCTGGTTGTCGAGCTTCTCGACGAGCTTCGCCCAGATCTCGCGGATGCGCGGCACGTCCCGCTCGCGCATCGCGCGGTTCATGTCGGAGAAGTCGGCTCCCTCCTCCAGGCACTTGTTCCAGGCGGCGGCGACGTCCCGGTAGACCTGCGGCAGGTCGTCGATCGTCTCGGCGTAGTGGGACTCGCCCTTGAGGTCGACGACGGTCGAGGGCGTGGTCTCGGCGAGCGGGTTGGGGAACGGGCGGGTCTCGAGGCCCACCAGGTCGATGTAGTGCTGGAGGGCCGTGGAGGACGGCGGGAAGCGCATCGCGCCCATCTCGGCGGTCAGCGAGGGGTCGCAGCCGTCGAAGCCCACCGTGCGCAGCCGTCCGCCGATCCGGTCGGCCTCGTACACGACGGGCTTGAGGCCCATCTTCATCAGCTCGTAGGCGGCGACGATCCCGGACAGCCCGCCGCCGATCACGGCGACCTCGGTGCCGTGCTCGGTGGCCGGTATCTGGCCGAGGCCCGCCGGGTGGGCGAGGAAGTCGTCGTAGGCGTACGGGAAGTCCGGGCCGAACATCGTGATCGGCGGCTGCTGCTCGTCTGCGTGCTCGACGGCGTTGGGCACGGTGGACGTCATGAGGTGCGGACTCCTTGCGGCGACGAGGAAGGGAAGACAGGGGGTTTCAGACCAGGGACCCGTAGAGGCCGGGGCGGCGGTCCTTCAGGTACGGGTTCGCCTCGCGTGAGGCGGCCACGAAGGCGGGGTCGGCGTCGGCGAACACGAGTTCCTCGTCGCGTCCGGCGCGGGCGCGGGCGACGCCGTCGGGACCGGCCAGGGTGGAGAGCCCGACGAACTCGAACTCCCCTTCCCGGCCGACCCGGTTGACGTAGGCGACGTACATCTGGTTCTCGAAGGCGCGCACCGGGATCATCGACTCGGCGACGAACTGGAAGGGGTGCATCTGCGCCGTCGGCACCACCAGCAGGCCGGTGCCGGCCAGGGCGTGGGCGCGGACGTTCTCCGGGAACTCGACGTCGTAGCAGATCATGAGGCCGACGGTCAGGCCGCCGAGTTCCGCCTGGACGACGGGCCGGTCGCCGGGTGTGAAGTGGTCCCGCTCGAAGCAGCCGAAGAGGTGCGTCTTGCGGTAGTTCGCCAGGCGGACCCCGTCGGCGGAGATCAGCTGCGCGGCGTTGTACACCGTCTCGCCGTCGCGCTCCGGGTATCCGTAGGCGACCGCGAGACCGTGCCGCCCGGCGAGGTCGGCGACCGCGTCCGCGGAGTCGCCGTCGGCGGGCTCGGCGAGGCGGGCGACGTCGTCGCCGATCGCGTACCCGGTCAGGAACATCTCCGGCGCGACCAGCAGCCCGGCGCCCGCGGCGGCGGCGCGGCCCGCGGCGGCGTCGAGGACCTTGAGGTTCTCGACGACGGAGCCGGGGCGGCCGGAGCTCTGGAGCAGGGCGATGCGCATGCGTGTTCCTCACCGGAGGCGGAAGGGTGTGGGGGACACCTAGACGGTACGGTCCGCCGACCGGGGCGGACAAGGAGGAGCCGTTGCGCGCCGGTGAGCTGTTCGTTGCGTGCGGGGGGCGCGGGGCGGCGATTCGTTGCGCGGCCCCGCGCCCGGGTCAGCGCCGCGGACCACGGCCGCGGGATCACGGCCGCGGGGACGTCGTCGCGGGATCACCGCCGTACGGCCACCAGCAGCGCGGTCACCAGACAGGGCGCCGCGAACAGCGCGAAGGCGGTGCCGTGCGCGGTCGCCGAGGCGAGCGGGGCGTAGGTGACGTACACCGCGATCGTGGTGAGTTCGGTGCCCAGGCCCGCGACAGAGGTGAGCGTGGCCCGGCCGGAGCCCTCGATGCGCCGCTGGAGGCGGGCGTCGGCCAGTACGGTCGCCAGCTGGAAGCCGCCGAAGGCCAGGGCCACCAGGGCCAGGCCCGCCGGTGTGCCGGTGCCCGCCCCGACGGCGAGGGCGAGCGCGGCGGCGGTGAGCAGCGCGGCGAACCCCCTGCGGCCCAGGCGCCCGGCCGGGCCGGCCAGCAGGCTTCCGGCGGTGACGCCGGCCCAGATCATCATCAGCAGAGGGGGGATCGACGCGTCGGGGGCGCCGGTGTCCCGCGCCAGCAGCGGGGTGTACTCGTCGAGCGCGCCCCAGACGGCGGCGACGGCCGGGACGAGCAGGAGGGCGCCGCGCACGGAGCGGTCGCGGCGGGCCTCGGCGAGGCCGGCCCGCAGGGCCGCCGCCCAGCCCTCGTCGTCACCGTCGGCGGGAGCGGGGGCGCGGTGCTCGGGGAAGCGGGTCGCCGTCGCGGCGCACAGCAGACAGGCCAGCACGCTGGCCGCGCCGACCGCCGGATAGCCGTACCCCGCGAACACCGGACCGGCCAGGGCCATCGCCGTCATCGCCGCGGCCTGCCCGGCCGCGTGGGCCCGGCCCATGAGGCGGGCGTACCGGTCCGCCGCGCCGAGCCGCTCCAGCTCCTCGTAGACCAGGGCCTCCAGGGCGCCCGAGCCGAGCGCCCCGCGGGCGCCCCACAGCACGAAGCCGGCGGCGAAGGCCCCGTACGACGGGAACAGCACCCACAGCGCGAAGCCGGCCGCGCCCAGCAGCGGGCCCAGCCACAGCAGCAGCCGTCGGGAGACGGCGTCCGCCCAGGCGCCGGAGGGAATCTCCAGCAGGACGCCGGTCGCCGACCAGAGGACGAACAGTGAGGACATCTGCCCGACGGACAGCCCGGTGTCGGCGAAGAGCAGCGCGTACACCGGGTAGAGCAGGACGAACTCGTCCAGGAACGCATAGCCGTACAGCGTGGTCGTGAGCCGCCGTACGCCCGGTGCGCCGAGGGGCGCACGGGCAGGTGAGTGAGTCATGGGGCCTTCCCGCAGGGACGTTTCGGACACCGGGGGTACGGCGTCCGAGGCGGCCCTCGGGAGGCACGGCTGCTGGATCAATGTCGCCAGGTCATGGGACCGAGGGTAGACCTGGGCCCGGCCCGCTCACCAGCGCTTTGTGAAGCCGGCGCGGGCGCGGCCCCGGGCTTCGCGGAGCCGGTGGTCGCGGCCCCGGGCTTCGCGGAGTCGGCGGCCGCGGGGCTGGGCCCCGCAGAACCGGGCCCCGCGGAACCGGCGGCTCTCAGGTCGGCGAGCCGGAGGAGAAGCGGCGCAGCAGCGGGGAGAGCACCAGCACCGACTTCGTGCGCTCCACGAAGGGCTCCCCCGCGATCCGCTCCAGGACCCGCTCGAAGTGGCGCATGTCGGCGGCGAAGACCTGGGCGATCGCGTCCGCCTCCCCGGTGACGGTGGAGGCGGCCACGACTTCCTGGTAGCGCTCCAGGCCCCGCTGGATGGTCTCCGGCGAGGTGTTGCGCCGGCAGTAGATCTCGACGTACCCCTCGGTCTCCCAGCCCAGGGCCGCCGGGTCGACGCGCACCGTGAACCCGGTGATGGCCCCGGTGGCCCGCAGCCGGTCCACGCGCCGTTTCACGGCGGGTGCGGAGAGTCCGACGAGCTGCCCGATGTCCGCGTAGGAGCGGCGGGCGTCCTCGGCGAGGGCGTGCACGATGCGTTCGTCGAGATCGTTCAGCACTGCGGGTCGTTCACTTCACTTCGGATGACGCGAGGCGGGAGCGGCGGTGGCCGTAGAGGAAGTAGAACACGAGCCCGACCGCCGTCCAGACACCGAAGACCACCCAGGTGACGGCGGAGAGGCTGCCCATCATCCAGACGCAGAAGGCGAAGCCCAGCGCGGGCAGCACCGGCGACAGCGGGACGCGGAAGGTGCGGGGCATCTCCGGGCGGGTCCGGCGCAGCACCACGACGGCCACGTTGACCAGGGCGAAGGCGAAGAGGGTGCCGATGCTGGTGGCGTCGGCCAGCTGGCCGAGCGGGACGGCGGCGGCCAGGACACCGCAGAACAGCGAGACGATCAGCGTGTTGGCGCGGGGCGCGCCGGTCTTCGGGTGCACGCGGGAGAACACCTTGGGCACGAGCCCGTCCCGGGACATCGCGAAGAGGATGCGGGTCTGGCCGTACAGGACGGTCAGGACGACGCTGGCGATGGCGATGACCGCGCAGAAGGCCAGCAGGGTGCCCCAGAAGGCCTGGCCGGTGACGTCGCGCATGATCTGGGCGAGCGCGGCCTCCGAGTCGGTGAAGCCCCGCCAGGGCTTGGCGCCCACGGCGACGGCGGCGACCAGGACGTACAGGGCGGTCACGATGACGAGGGACAGCATGATCGCGCGGGGCAGGTCGCGCTGTGCGTTCGTCGCCTCCTCACCGGCGGTGGAGGCGGCGTCGAAACCGATGTACGAGAAGAAGAGGGTGGCCCCGGCGGCGCTGACGCCGGCCATGCCGAGCGGCATGAAGTCGGCGTAGTTGCCGGAGCGGAAGCCCTGGACGCCGATGGCGCAGAAGAGCACCAGCGCGGCGATCTTCACGACGACCATGACGGTGTTGGCGCGGGCGGACTCGCGGGCGCCGCCGAGCAGGAACGCCATCGTGAGCAGGACGACGATCAGCGCGGGCAGGTTGAAGACGCCGCCGTCACCGGGCGGGGCGGACAGTGCGGCCGGGATGGTGACGCCGATCGTGCCGTCGAGCAGTTCGTTGAGGTACTCGCCCCAGCCGACCGCGACCGCGGCGACCGACACGCCGTACTCCAGCACCAGGCACCAGCCGCAGACCCAGGCGATCAGCTCGCCCATCGTTGCGTACGCATACGAGTAGGAGGAGCCGGCGACCGGGATGGTGCCCGCCAGTTCGGCGTAGGACAGGGCCGAGAACAGCGCCGTGAGTCCGGCGATCACGAAGGACAGCGTGACGGCCGGTCCGGCCTTGGGGACCGCTTCGCCGAGGACGACGAAGATGCCGGTGCCGAGCGTCGCGCCGATGCTGATCATGGTCAGCTGCCACAGTCCGAGGGAGCGCCGCAGGGATCCTCCCTCACCCTGTCCACCCTCGGCGACCAGGCGTTCCACGGGCTTGCGCCGCATCAGGCGCGCGCCGAGCCCGGGGGGTGCGGGGACGGTCCGACTGCGCTGTTGCGGGGGTGCGCCTTGGTCGAGCACGCGCTGACTCCTTCGTCGCTGCCGATCGGAGCGACGGGGACCGGCGGCACCCCTGCGCGAACAGGAACCCACCGAGCGGGGTCCCCGCCGCACCTTGTACAGCGCACGACCCTACGAGGGGGAGCGTTGCCGGTGTAATGCAGCAACCTTGCGCGTATCCGCAAGATCGTTGCGTCTGTCGCGGCGGAGTGCCCATTCGTTGCGCGGTGACGGCGGAGCCCGTCGGCGGCGGGGAGGCGCGGAGGGACGCGGGTCCGTCGGCGGCGCGGAGGGACATGGGTCCGTCGGAGGCCCGGAAGGACGCGGGCCCTGCGACGGCCGGACCCGCGGTGTCCTCGGCGGTGACGGCGGCGCCCCGCGGGGCGCTCAGCTCCAGCTGGCGTGCAGGGGCTGGCCCTCCGCGTAGCCGGCCGCGCTCTGGAGGCCGACGACGGCCTTCTCGGCGAACTCCTCCAGGGAGGCGGCACCGGCGTAGGTGCAGGAGGAGCGGACGCCCGCGACGACCGAGTCGATCAGGTCCTCGACGCCCGGACGGCCCGGGTCGAGGAACATGCGCGAGGTGGAGATGCCCTCCTCGAACAGCGCCTTGCGGGCCCGGTCGTACGCCGACTCCTCGGAGGTGCGGTTGCGCACCGCGCGCGCGGACGCCATGCCGAACGACTCCTTGTAGAGCCGTCCGTCGGCGTCCTGCTGGAGGTCGCCCGGGGACTCGTAGGTGCCCGCGAACCAGGAGCCGATCATCACGTTGGACGCGCCGGCCGCGAGGGCCATCGCCACGTCGCGCGGGTGGCGGACGCCGCCGTCGGCCCACACGTGCTTGCCGTACTTCCTCGCCTCGGCCGCGCACTCCAGGACCGCGGAGAACTGCGGCCGGCCCACGCCGGTCATCATGCGGGTGGTGCACATGGCGCCGGGGCCGACACCGACCTTGATGATGTCGGCGCCCGCGTCGACGAGGTCCTTGACGCCCTCGGCGGAGACGATGTTGCCGGCGACGATCGGGACCTGCGGATCGAGGTCGCGCACCAGCCGGATCGCGCTGATCATCGACTCCTGGTGGCCGTGGGCCGTGTCGATGACGAGGGTGTCGACGCCCGCGTCCAGCAGCAGCTTGGCCTTCTCGGCGAAGTCGCCGTTGATGCCGACGGCGGCGGCGATCCGCAGCCTGCCCCGCGCGTCGGTGGCGGGCGTGTACAGGGTGGCGCGCAGAGCGCCCTTGCGGGTGAGGATGCCGGCCAGCCGGCCGTCCGCGTCGACCGCGGGGGCGTAGCGCCGGTTGGCCGCGTCGAGGGTGTTGAAGGCCTCACGGGGGTCGATGTCCGCGTCCAGGAGCAGCAGGTCCTTGGACATGACCTCGGTGAGCTGGGTGAAGCGGTCGACGCCGCTGAGGTCCGTGTCCGTGACGACACCGACGGGGCGGGCGTCCCCGTCGACGACGACGCCCGCGTTGTGCGCCCGCTTGGGCAGCAGGGCCAGCGCGTCGGCGACGGTCTGGTGCGGGGCGAGCATGATCGGGGTGTCCAGCACGAGGTGGCGGCTCTTGACCCAGGAGATGACGTCGGTGACGACGTCGATCGGGATGTCCTGGGGGATCACCACGAGGCCGCCGCGCCGCGCCACGGTCTCGGCCATCCGGCGCCCGGCGACGGCGGTCATGTTGGCCACGACCAGCGGGATCGTGGTACCCGTGCCGTCCGGGGAGTTGAGGTCCACGCCCAGACGCGATCCGACCGCGCTGCGGCTCGGGACCATGAAGACGTCGTCGTACGTGAGGTCGTACGCGGGCTGGATGTCGTTGAGGAAACGCACGTGCCGCACATCCCAGTCGATCAGAGGTGACCCCCGGACCGGCCGGCCAGGGGGAAGAGCACGTACTTCATTGTCCCATGAGAGCCGTGACGTCCGGCCCGGGAGAATCGTCCAGGCTGGTCAGGAGGGTGTTCGGAGGATCGTCCGAGGGACACCCGCGGGGCCCGCCGGTCAAGCGCGCGGGAGGCCCCCGAGGGCGAGCGCCACCGACAGCCGGGGCGTGCGGTCCACGGCCTGCGCGAACACCTCCTCGGCGACCGCCCACTCCCGCGCGTTCTCCCGCGCGTACGGCCGCCAGCCCCGTACGACGACCAGCAGCCCCCGGTCGGCGCACCCGGCGGGCCAGACGCCGGGGTCGGCGAGGGAGTCGGCGAGCGCGTCCCAGTTGCGCCCGAACCACTCCGGGAGGTCCAGGGCACGGGCGGCACGGTCCATCAGGCCCGCCTTGTCCGTGACCCCGTCGAGGTCCAGCGTGACCACGTGCTGCGTCATCTCGGTACCGTCCTGAACGAGTCGGGTGGTCGTCGGTGCAGTGAGTACGGTGGGTGACGGGCGGGCGGGGAAGCACACGGGGGACGCACCGCGGCAGCGTGCGCCGACGCTGTCACGGCCGTCCCCTCATGACCTGCCGTCGGGGGCGGTCAGGCCCCGTCGGGGTCCGCCCGGTTCAGGGCGGGCCTGGGCGTCGGACCCGCCGTCATCAGGTAGTCCGCGGCCGAGGTGTCGGTCACCAGGCTGGTGACGAGCCCCGAGCGCAGCACCGCGTCGATCGCGGCCGCCTTGCGCTGCCCGCCCGCGATCGCGACGACCTCGGGGATACGGCGGAGCTGGTCCGCCTTGACGGTGATGCACCGCTCACCGAGGTCCCGGCCGACCCGGCGCCCCTCGGAGTCGAAGAGGTGCGCGGACATCTCGGCGGCGACCCCGAGCGAGGCGTAGTGCGCCCGCTCCTCGTCGCTGAGCATGTCGTGCACCGTCGAGATGCCCGGCTCCCACGAACCGATGGAGACACAGGCGACCGTGACCTTGTCGAAGTACTCGAAGGCCCGGGCGATCCCGGTCTGGTGGCGCAGCGCGATCGCGGTGGCCGCGTCCGGCAGCAGCATCGGCGCGTAGATGGGGTGCGCGTCGCCGCCGGACACCTGGGCGGCGCGGCGGACGGCCTCGACGGAGCCGCGCTCGGCGGTCCCGGCGTCGTACACGCCCGTCAGCTGCACCACCGTGCAGGGCGGCAGCCGGTCCAGCGCCGCCGCCATGTGGATGGTGGACCGGCCCCAGGCCAGGCCCAGGACGTCCCCCTCGTCGAGCAGCTCGCCGAGCAGGTCGGCGGCCACCTCCCCGAGGTTCTCGGGGTCGGGCGACTCCTCGGCGTCGGCCGGGGACTCGACCACCACGGCGTGCCTGAGGCCGTACCTGGCGCGGAGCGCGTCGGAGCGCTCGGCGTCCAGTTCGGCCGGCACGCGGATCTCGATCCGCACGAGATCCCGTTCGAGGGCGGTCTCCAGGACCCGGGCCACCTTGAAGCGGCTGACGCCGAACTCCTCGGCGATCTGGATCTTGGATTTGCCCTCGAGGTAGAAGCGGCGGGCCATGGCCGCCGCCTGCACCAGCTCAGCGGGTCCCATCCGCATGGCTGACCGGCCCGCCGACATACCCGACACGGCGATCTCCTCACTGCTGTTCACACTCTGGATTCGCCGTTCATCCTTGCAGATGCGGCGCACTCGATCGGCCCTGATCGCGGCCGTTCACATTCCCTTGGTCCCGCGGTCGCCCACCCGTGCGTCAGTGGGCGCACGCCCAGGACGCCTCGGCGGTCGCCCCCTCGGCCTGCGTGCGCAGTGCACGTACCGCCTCGGCCGGGTCCGACGCCCCGTAGACCGCCGAGCCGGCGACGAAGACGTCGGCGCCCGCCTCGGCGCACCGCTCGATGGTGGCGGCCGAGACCCCGCCGTCCACCTGGAGCCAGAGCTCGAGGCCGTGCTTGCTGATCAACTCGCGGGTGCGGCGAATCTTCGGCAGCATGATGTCGAGGAACGCCTGTCCCCCGAAGCCCGGTTCGACCGTCATGATCAGCAGCATGTCGAGCTCGGGGAGCAGGTCCTCGTACGGTTCGACGGGCGTCGCCGGCTTCAGCGCCATCGAGGCGCGCGCCCCCTTGGCGCGGATCTCGCGGGCGAGCCGGACCGGCGCGGCGGCCGCCTCGACGTGGAAGGTGACGGAACCGGCCCCCGCCTCGACGTACTGGGGCGCCCAGCGATCGGGGGCCTCGATCATCAGATGGCAGTCCAGCGGCGTGTCCGTCGCACGGGCCAGGGACTCCACGACCGGCACACCGAGCGTGAGGTTCGGGACGAAATGGTTGTCCATGACGTCGACGTGAAGCCAGTCGGCTCCCTCGACCGCCTTCGCCTCGTCCGCGAGGCGGGCGAAGTCGGCGGACAGGATGCTGGGGTTGATCTGCGCGGCCATGACCCAAGACTGCCATGTCCGGGCGGGTTCGTTCGCGCCGGTCCGTATCCAGGACGTCCGCCGGGTGTTCCGCGGGGGCCGCGCGTGCCGTTCCGGGCGGCCCACCGCCACCACGTCCGGGAACGGGGGCAACGGTGAGGCAGTTCGACATCTGGAAGCGGGGCGCCGTCCGGCTCGTCTGCGGACGGCGGTCCAAGTGGCTGGTCCTGGTCCTCTGGCTGGTCGTCCTGGTGATCGCGGCGCCCTTCGGCGCGAAGCTGAACGACGCGCAGGACAACGACGCCCAGTCCTGGCTGCCGGGCTCCGCCGAGTCCACCCGGGTCCTCAGCGTCTCCGAGGAGTTCCGGCCGGAGCAGATCCCCGCGGTCGTCGTCTACGCGCGCGCCGACGGGCTGACCGACCAGGACCGGCAGCGCATCGCCGAGGACGTCCGCGAGGTGAGCGCGCTGCGCGCGCACGGCATCCGCGGCGCGGAGGTCAAGGGCCCGGTCTTCGACCGGCCGACGGCACCGCGGGCCGCCCAGATCTACGTGCCCATCACCATGGACGCGCAGGGCTGGCAGCGCATCGCACCCGCGGTCGACTCCATCCGCGACGACGTGGGCCGGGGCGAGGACGGACTCACCGTCCACATCACGGGACCCGGCGGCACCTCGGCCGACTTCTCCAAGGCCTTCGAGGGCATCGACAGCACGCTGCTGTTCTCCGCGATGGCCGTCGTGGTCGTGATGCTCCTGTTCACCTTCCGCAGCCCGGTCCTGCTGTTCGTGCCGCTGCTCGGGGTGGTGGCCGCGCTGTTCACGGCCCAGGCGCTGATCCACGTCCTCGCCACGCACGCCGGCCTGACCGTCAACGGCCAGAGCGCGGGCATCCTGACGGTGCTCGTCTTCGGCGCGGGCACCGACTACGCGCTGCTGCTGGTCGCCCGCTACCGGGAGGAGCTGCGCCGCCACCACGACCGGCACGAGGCGATGCAACTGGCCCTCGACCGCGCCGGCCCGGCGGTCCTCGCCTCCGGCGCCACGGTCGTGCTGAGCATGCTGGTGCTGCTGGTCGCCGAGATGAACTCGACCCGGGGCCTGGGCCCGGTCGCCGCCATCGGCGTCGCGGTCGCCCTGCTGGCGATGCTCACCCTCTTCCCGGCCCTGCTGCTCGTCTTCGGCCGCTGGATCTTCTGGCCGGCCGTTCCGCACGAGGGGTCCGCCGATCCCACCACGGGCGGCGTGTGGGCCCGTACCGGCCGCGGTATCGCCCGCCGCCCCCGCATGGTGTGGGGCATCACGGCCGCGGTGCTGGCGGCCCTGTCCCTCGGTCTGTTCCAGCTGCGCGCGGCGGGCATCGCCAACGCGGACGCCCTCACCGGCGAACCGGACTCGATCGCCGGGCAGAAGGTGTCGGCGCGCTACTTCCCGGCCGGCGCCGGTGATCCGCTGGTGATCGTGTCGAACGCGGACCGGGCCGAGCGGGTGGGCCGCACGGTCGCCGCGGACCCGGGTGTCGTCCCGGCGAGCGTCGGCACACCGCCCGGGACCGCGCCCGAGCACGACGGGAAGGTGCTGCTGGAGGCGACGATGCGCGCCCCCGCCGACAGTTCCGAGGCCAAGGCGACCGTGGAGCGCGTGCGCGACGCGGTGCACGCCGTGCCCGGTGCCGACGCGCGGGTGGGCGGCGGCACCGCAGCCCTGCTGGACATGGACGAGGCCCAGACCCACGACAACTACCTGGTCATCCCCCTCGTCCTGGTCGTGGTGCTGCTCGTGCTGAGTGCGCTGCTGCGCGCCCTGGTGGCGCCGCTGCTGCTGGTCGGGACGGTGGTGCTGTCCCTGGCCACCGCGCTCGGACTGAGCGCCCTCGCCTTCCGGCACGTCTTCGGCTACGCGGGCGAGGACGTGGCCTTCCCCCTGTTCGTGTTCGTGTTCCTGGTGGCGCTGGGCATCGACTACAACATCTTCCTGACGACCCGCATCCGCGAGGAGTCGGTCCGTCAGGGCACCCGGCCCGGCGTGGTCACCGGCCTGGCCACGACCGGGGCGGTGATCACCTCGGCCGGCCTGGTCCTGGCCGGCACCTTCGCCGCGCTCGGCACGCTTCCCGTCCTGGGCTTCGCCGAGATCGGCTTCGCGGTCGCGCTGGGCGTGCTGCTGGACACCTTCGTCGTCCGCTCCGTCCTGGTCACCGCGCTCTTCCTGGACGTGGGCAGGAAGGTGTGGTGGCCGCACCCGCTGGCCCACCGGGACGGCGGGGCGGCGCAGGAGCCCCGGCCGGAAGCGCCGGTCAGCCAGTCCTCCGAATGAGCGCCAGGTACATCGCGTCGGTCCCGTGCACGTGCGGCCACAGCTGGACGTCGGGCCCGTCGCCGAGGGCCGGTACGCCCGGGAGCAGGGGCCTCGCGTCGACCAGTTCGGCCTCCGGGAACTGCTTGAGCAGGTCGGCGACGACGGCCCGGGTCTCCGCGAGGTGCGGGGAGCAGGTGGCGTACCCGACGACGCCCCCGACCCGTACGGACTCCAGCGCGGTCCGCAGCAGGCCGCGCTGCAGGGGTGCGAAGCCGTCCAGGTCCTCGGGCCTGCGCCGCCAGCGCGCCTCGGGCCGGCGGCGCAGGGCGCCGAGCCCGGTGCAGGGGACGTCCATCAGCACCCGGTCGAAGGAACCGGGCCGCCACGGCGGCCGCGTCCCGTCGGCGGCGACGACCTGGTACGGGCCGGGGTTCCCGGCGAGCGCCTTGGCCACGAGCCCGGCCCTGTGCGGTTGCTTCTCCGAGGCGAGCAGCACGGCGCCGCGTTCGGCGGCGAGCGCCGCCAGCAGCGCGGCCTTGCCGCCGGGCCCGGCGCAGCCGTCGAGCCAGCGCGTGTCGGAGCCCTCCAGCGGCGCGTTGGCGAGCGCGAGCGCCACCAGCTGGCTCCCCTCGTCCTGCACACCCGCGCGCCCGGACCGCACGGCCTCGATCGCGCCGGGTTCGCCGCCCTCGGTGAGCCGCACGGCGTACGGCGACCAGCGTCCGGGGGCGGCGGACTCCTCGTGCAGCAGCTCGTCCGTCGTGGCCCGGCCGGGCCGGGCGACCAGGGTCACCTCGGGCCGCTCGTTGTCGGCCTCCAGCAGTTCCTCGATGCCGGCCCGGCCGCCGCCGAGGGAGTCCCACAGCGCGGAGACGACCCAGCGCGGGTGCGAGTGGACGACGGCGAGATGCTCCTCGGGGTCGTCGTCGTAGGGCGGCGCGATCTTCTCGATCCAGGTGTCGAGGTCGTGCTGGGCGACCTTGCGCAGGACCGCGTTGACGAACTTGGCCCGCCCGTCGCCGAGCACCACCCGCGCCAGCTCGACGGAGGCGGACACGGCGGCGTGCGTCGGGATCCGGGTCCCGAGCAGCTGGTGCACACCGAGGCCGAGCACGTCGAGCACGGGCGGGTCGACCTCCCGCAGCGGCCGGTCGACACACGCGGCGACGACCGCGTCGTACGTCCCTTGCCGGCGCAGCGTCCCGTACACCAGCTCGGTGGCGAGGGCGGCGTCCCGCCCGTCGAAGTCCCCGCCGGCCCGCGCCTTGCGCAGCAGCGGCGGCAGCACGAGGTTGGCGTAGGCGTCCCGCTCGTCCACGGCCCGCAGCACCTCGAACGCGAGGAAGCGGACGGGGTCCTTCTTGGGCCGACGGTGGGGCTTGCCGGTGGTGCGGGGACGGCGGGGCTGCTCGCTCACGAAAAAGGTGCTCCGGATTGCAGGACGACGGTACGCCCAGCCTACGACGGGCGGGCCGGCCCCGGTGCGCGAGCATCGCTCCCCCGGCCGCTCCCTGTGCCGCTCCCCCGGCGGCCCTTCCGGTCGCTCCCCCGGCGGCCCTTCCGGTGACTCCCCCGGCGGCCTGCCCGGCCGGCGTTCCGGCCGCTGCTCCCGCTGCTCCCGGCGGCCGCCGCCCCGGCCACGGCGTCGGCTACTCGCCCGCCCGCTCCCCGACGGGCTCGCCGACCCGCTCGCCGTCCGTGATGCGCACCCCGCGGGCCCAGTCGGCCGCCCGCATCGGCTTCTTGCCCTGCGCCTGCACCCACAGCAGCTCGACGGCGTGCGATCCGGTGCCGACGTGCACGCTGTTCTTGCCGACGGCCAGGGCGCCCGGCGCGAGGTCGTCACGCCCCGGCGCGGTCCGCACCTGGATGAGCTTGAGCCGCTCACCGCGGAACGTCGTCCAGGCACCCGGCGCGGGAGTGCACCCGCGCACGACCCGGTCGACGCGCAGTGCCGGAGCGGCCCAGTCGACCTGCGCGTCCTCGACGGTGATCTTCGGCGCGAGGGTGATGCCGTCCTGCGGCTGCGGTACGGCCTTCAGCGAGCCGTCCTCGATCCCGTCCATGGTGGCGGCGAGCAGCCCGGCGCCGGCGAAGGCCAGCCGGGTGAGCAGGTCACCGCTGGTGTCGGTGGGCCGGACCTCCTCCGTCACCGTGCCGTAGACGGGCCCGGAGTCGAGCCCCTCCTCGATGAGGAAGGTGGAGGCGCCGGTGATCTCGTCCCCCGCCATGACGGCGTGCTGCACGGGCGCGGCCCCGCGCCAGGCGGGCAGCAGCGAGAAGTGCAGGTTGACCCAGCCGTGGGCCGGGATGTCGAGGGCCACCCTGGGCAGCAGGGCGCCGTAGGCGACGACGGGACAGCAGTCCGGGGCGATCTCCCCGAGCCGTGCCAGGAACTCCGGCTCGCGCGGCCGGGCCGGCTTCAGCACCTCGATCCCGGCCTCCTCGGCCCGCTGTGCCACGGGGGAGGCGACCAGCCTGCGCCCCCGCCCCGCCGGCGCGTCGGGCCGCGTGACGACGGCGGCCACCTCGTGCCGTCCGGAGGCGAGCAGGGCGTCCAGAGCGGGAACGGCGACCTCGGGGGTACCGGCGAAGACGAGCTTCATGAGTGGGCACGGGCCTCTCGGAGGGAACGGACGACGGGCGACGCACAAGTTTATTGCGCCACCGGGGAGAGCAGCCGACGGCACGGAACACCCACGGCGGGCCGAAGGGCGGCGGGCGCTCTCGCCGGGGGCGTACGCGGACGCCCATACGCCCCCACACCGTGACCAGCGGAGCGCATCCGCGTTGGTCAAGACAGAGTTGACCACACCGGACCGCGCCTCGCCGCGGGCCGCCCCTTATCTCTTCAACGCCGGTTCGAGAGGCTTGTTCATGGCCGACCACGCAACCCACGACGCCCAGGCCCGTGCCAGCCTGCAACTGCTGGTGCGGGACATCGAGCGGGTCCGCCGGCAGGTGGACGCGCTGCGCACCCTGACGGCCCAGCTGGGCAACGTCTACCGCCCGCGCCGCTCCGGCCCGTCCACGGGCTTCGTCGTCTACGGACGCGCCCCCGCCCCGACGGTCCGCCTCGCCCAGGAACTGCGGGACAGCGTCGAGACCCTGGTCACCGCGGCGGTGGACTTCGACCGCTCGCTCGGCTTCTCGTGGGACGCGGTGGGCTCCGCGCTCGGCGTGACCAAGCAGGCGGTCCACCGCCGCTACGGCGCCCGCCGTGCCGCCGCCCAGACGGCCGCGGAGGCCGACCGGACGGCGGCCGAGACACCGGCCCCCCGCACGGTCAACGTGGGCACCGGCATCTCCGTGGTCCCCACGGTCCCCGCGGCCCGCTCGATGCCGACCCAGCCGACGGCGGGCAGTTCGTCCCTGCGCGAGGACGTCAGACCCACGGCCTTCCCCGGCCTGCGGAACGGCTGACCCCTCCCCCTGCCCCCTCGGCGCGCCCGAGGGGGCAGACGCATGCCGGGGCCGGCCCGGCGGAGGTGTGCCGAGGCGGAGGAGAGCAGCACGGGGCGCCCCCTGGAGCAGGCCGCAGGGCTTGGCCGACGTGCCTCGTGGGCCAAGTGCTTCGTGAGCCAGGTGACTTGTGGGCCAGGTGCCTCGTAGACCAAGCGCCTCGTAGGCCAGGTGACTCGTGGGCCAGGTCCATCGTGGGCCACGGCCCGTGGTCAGGACCCCGTGTCGGGTGCCCCGCAGCCCGGCCGCGGCCGACCGGTGCCGACCGACCACCGACAGCCCACCACGGACGGCCGACGGCGCACCCTCCCGCCCCGGCCGACCGTCACCCGATGTCCGGCGGATCCACCCGCACCCACACCGCCCCCGAAGCCCCCTCGCCCCGCAAGGCCGCACCGCCCCGCGCCATCCGCGCGGCCTGCGCCGCCTTGAGCGCGGCGGCCAGGGCGGCCCCCTTCCCCGGCGGCACCCGGACCAGCGCCCGCTCCCACTGCTCGCCGGGCGGCGGCGCCCCCGGCCGCCGGGGCCGCCCCGCGGGAGTGGCCGGCAGCGGGACGGGTCCCAGCAGCTCGGCCTCCCGGGGCAGCTCCACGGAGCCGAGGAAAGCGGCCACCGCCTCCCCCGTCCCGGTGACGGCAGCCATCCGCGACACCGGGGGAAAGCCCAGCTCGGCCCGTTCCGACAGTTCGCGCACGGCATGTCCGACGGGGTCCCACCGCACCAGTGCCTGCACCGGTCGCAGGGTCGGCTCGGCGACGACGACCACGGTCCCCCCGTCGCCCTGCGGCCGTACCAGGGAGGCGGCCGCGATCCAGCGCCGCAGCGCGTCCTCCCCGGCCCGCAGGTCGGGCCGTCCGACCATGGCCCAGCCGTCCAGCAGCAGGGCCGCCGCGTACCCGCCCTCGGCGACGGGCTCGGCACCCGGTGTGCTCACGACGAGCGCGGGTGTGCCCGGCACGGTGTCCAGCACCTGCTCCCGCCCCGACGTCCGCACCGGTACGGCGGGGAACGCCCGGCCCAGTTCCTCGGCGGTCCGCCGCGCCCCGACGACCTGCGCGCGCAGCCGGAAGCCACCGCACTCCGGGCAGTGCCAGGCCCCCTCCTCGCGCCCGCACCAACCGCACCACAGCGCCCCGCCGTCCCGCGCCTCCAGGGGCCCGGAGCAGTGCCGGCACCGGGCGGGTGCCCGGCAGGCTGCGCACGCCATGCGCGGCACGTAGCCGCGCCGCGGCACCTGCACGAGCACGGGCCCGTGCCGCAGGCCCTCGCGGACGGCCTGCCAGGCGAGGCTGGGCAGCCGGGCGGCCCGGGCGGCCTCGTCCCGGGCGAGTTCCTGGTCCCCCACGGTCCGCACCAGCGGCGCGGCCCGGCGCACCTGCTCCCGGGGGGCCACCAGGGGCCGCGCCCACCCGCTCTCGACGAGCTGCGCCCCCTCGACGGTGCAGCTCCAACCCCCCGTCAGGAAGCCGCACTTGTCCTGCGCCGCCCGCAGCAGCAGCACGTCGCGCGCGTGCGGCTGCGGGGCATGCTGCTCGCTGTGGCTGCCGTCCCCGTCGTCCCACACCGCGACCAGTCCCAGGTCGCGCACCGGCGCGAACATGGCGGCCCGGGTCCCGACGACCGCCCGCACACTTCCGCGCCGCACCGCGAGCCACTCCCGGTACCGCTTCTCCGGCCCGGCGTCGGCGGTGAGCAGGGCGTGCCGCCCCTCCCCCAGCAGGGCCGTCAGAGCGCCGTCCACGCGTGCGGCGGCCCGCCCGTCCGGTACGACGACGAGTGCGCCGCGGCCCGAGGCCAGCGTCGCGGCGACGGCCCGCGCCAGCTCATCGCTCCACTCGGGACCGGGCAGCGCGTTCCACACCGCCCTCGGGGACCCTCCCTGGGCCAGCGCGTCGAGGAACGCGGCCCCGTGCTCGTACCGCGCCCACGAGCCCGGTGACGGCGCCGGTGGCGGGGGGAGGGGCGCGGGCGAGGGCCGCTGCTCGGCGCGGGCGCTGCGCGGCGGCACGGCCAGCTGGAGCACGTCCGCCAGGCTGCCCGCGTACCGGTCGGCGACGGACCGCGCCAGCCCCAGCAGTTCCGGGCTCAGCACGGGCTCGGGCGACACGACCTGGGCGAGAGCGGCCAGCGGCCCGGCGTAGTCCGACTCGGCGAGCCGCTCGACGAGAAAACCGTCGATCAGCCCGCCGCCCTCACGGCGTCCCTCGCGCACCCGCCCGCGACCGGCCCCGAACCGCACCCGCACCCGCACGCCCGGCTGGGCGTCCGCGTCCAGCTCGGCCGGCACCGCGTAGTCGAAGTACCGGTCGAGATGCAGGACGCCCTTGTCGACGAGCACCCGCGCGACCGGCAGCCTCTCGGCGAGCGCGGCCCCCCGCCACGTCCGCGGCTTCGCCCGCGGCGCCTTGGCCTGCCGCACGCTCTCGCGGAGAAGCGCGAGCTGCTCCGGCGGCGCCCCGTCCCCGCCGCCCTCCCGCTGCCCGTTCTCGCTGCTCACGCCTGCATTCATACCAAACGCCGCTGACAACGGCCGCCCCCGAGCGTCCGCGCCGCCCGCCCCCGCCGGCCCTGTCGGCCGCGGGGCGGCGCCGCGCAACGCCGGGGCCCGGCCTCCCTGGGGAGGCCGGGCCCGGTGAGTCGCGGTGACGGTGGCCTCAGAGGCCCGCCGCCTCCTTCAGCGCGGCCACGCGGTCCGTGCGCTCCCACGTGAAGTCGGGCAGCTCGCGGCCGAAGTGGCCGTACGCGGCGGTCTGGGCGTAGATCGGGCGGAGCAGGTCGAGGTCGCGGATGATCGCGGCCGGGCGGAGGTCGAAGACCTCGTCGATGGCCTTCTCGATCTTCTCGGGGTCGATCTTGTGCGTGCCGAAGGTCTCGACGAACAGACCGACCGGCTCGGCCTTGCCGATCGCGTACGCGACCTGGACCTCGCAGCGCGCGGCCAGACCGGCGGCGACGACGTTCTTCGCGACCCAGCGCATCGCGTAGGCGGCGGAGCGGTCGACCTTGGACGGGTCCTTGCCGGAGAAGGCACCGCCGCCGTGGCGGGCGAAGCCGCCGTACGTGTCGATGATGATCTTGCGGCCGGTCAGACCCGCGTCGCCCATCGGGCCGCCGATCTCGAACCGGCCGGTGGGGTTGACCAGCAGACGGTAGTTCTCGGTGTCGATCTTGATGCCCTCGTCCAGCAGCGCCTTCAGCTCCGGCTCCACGACGAACTCGCGGATGTCGGGCGCGAGCAGCGAGTCCAGGTCGATGTCGGACGCGTGCTGCGAGGAGACGACGACGGTGTCCAGGCGGACCGCCTTGTCGCCGTCGTACTCGATGGTGACCTGGGTCTTGCCGTCGGGGCGCAGGTAGGGGATGGTGCCGTTCTTGCGGACGTCCGAGAGGCGCTTCGACAGGCGGTGGGCCAGGAAGATCGGGAGCGGCATCAGCGTCGGCGTCTCGTCGGAGGCGTAGCCGAACATCAGGCCCTGGTCGCCCGCGCCCTGCCGGTCCAGCTCGTCGTCGTCACCCTCGACCCGCGTCTCGTACGCCGTGTCGACGCCCTGGGCGATGTCCGGGGACTGCGCGCCGATGGACACCGAGACGCCGCAGGAGGCGCCGTCGAAGCCCTTCTTCGAGGAGTCGTAGCCGATCTCCAGGATCTTGTCCCGGACCAGCTGCGGGATCGGCGCGTACGCCTTGGTGGTGACCTCACCGGCCACGTGCACCAGGCCGGTCGTGATCAGGGTCTCTACGGCGACCCGGGACGTCGGGTCCTCGCGCAGAAGCGCGTCGAGAATGGTGTCGCTGATCTGGTCAGCGATCTTGTCGGGGTGACCCTCGGTCACGGACTCCGAGGTGAACAGGCGACGGGACACAACGCTCCCTGGGGTTGCAGCGGCTGCTGGCTGATCATGGGCGGACGCGACGGGAGCTGCGCCCGGCGTCGTCCGACAACAGTTTATCGGTCGCGCTTCACCACCGGCCCACCTGTCTCGCCTCTCGGGAGCGCTGTGACCTGCGGCACAGGCATTCTGCCGAATGCCGGCCGCTGTTGGCCAGGGGTGCCACGCCGAACGGGCGAAGGTCGGGGGACCGTGCGCATCAAACAATCACGCCAGTCGCCGCGTCACCAGGTCCCACACGATTTCGGCCAGTGCTTCCTTGGGGCCGTGCGGGACGGGGGTCTCGCTGCCGTCGGCGCCCAGGACGACCGCCTCGTTCTCCTCCGAGCCGAAGGTCCTGCGCTCCCCCACCTCGTTGACGACCAGCAGATCGCAGCCCTTGCGGCGCAGTTTCGTCCGGCCGTTGGCCAGCACGTCGTCGGTCTCGGCGGCGAAGCCGACGACCACCTGGCCGGGGCGGGCGCGCTCGGCGGAGATCTCCGCGAGGATGTCCGGATTCCGCAGCAGGACGATGGGTTCCGGATCCTGCCCGTCCTTCTTCTTGATCTTGCCGGGCGCGTAGGCGGCGGGCCGGAAATCGGCGACCGCGGCCGCCATGACCACCGCGTCGGCGTCGGCCGCGGCCTTCAGCACGGCCTCGCGCAGCTGTACGGCGGTGCCGACCTGGACGACGTCGACGCCGGCGGGGTCGGGCAGCGCGGTGTTGGCCGCGACGAGCGTGACGCGGGCGCCGCGGGCGGCGGCGGTACGGGCGAGGGCGTAGCCCTGCTTGCCGGAGGAGCGGTTGCCGAGGAAGCGGACGGGGTCGAGGGGCTCGCGGGTGCCACCCGCGCTGACGACGACGTGCCGCCCGGCCAGATCGGGCTCCCGCGGTCCGCGGGCCAGGACGCGTCGGCAGACCTCGAAGATCTCGGCGGGGTCGGGCAGCCTGCCCTTGCCGGTGTCGGCGCCGGTGAGCCGGCCGACGGCCGGTTCGACGACGACGGCACCGCGGCGGCGCAGCGTCGCCACGTTCTCCTGGGTGGCCGGGTGCTCCCACATCTCGGTGTGCATCGCCGGGGCGAGGACGACCGGACACCGGGCGGTGAGCAGCGTGTTGGTGAGCAGGTCGTCGGCCAGTCCGTGGGCGGCCTTGGCGAGCATGTCGGCCGTGGCGGGGGCGACGACCACGAGGTCGGCGTGCTGGCCGATGCGGACGTGGGGGACCTCGTGGACGTCGTCCCAGACCTCGGTGGAGACCGGATGGCCGGAGAGGGCGGACCAGGTGGCCGCGCCGACGAAGTGCAGGGCGGAGGCGGTGGGGACGACGCGCACGTCGTGACCCGACTCGGTCAGCCTGCGCAGCAGCTCGCAGGCCTTATAGGCGGCGATGCCACCGCTGACCCCGAGCACGACCTTGGGTTTGTCCACCGTCTCTCCCCGGACCTCGGAAACCGTACGCCGCGGATCCCGGCGCATGGGTCCATCACACACCACAGGCCCGGCGGTCGCGCCGCCGGGCCTGTGGAAAAACCTACTGCGAGCTGAAAATACTACTGAGCCGGGCCCTCGATGGCCTCGGACGTCAGCAGACCCGCGTTGATCTCGCGGAGCGCGATCGAGAGCGGCTTCTCGTGGACGTGGGTGTCGACGAGCGGACCGACGTACTCGAGGAGGCCCTCGCCGAGCTGCGAGTAGTACGCGTTGATCTGGCGGGCCCGCTTGGCCGCGTAGATCACGAGGCTGTACTTCGAGTCGGTGGCCTCGAGGAGCTCGTCGATCGGCGGGTTGATGATGCCCTCGGGAGCGGAGATGGAAGAGGACACGCTCTACCTTCCGATAGGTGGGAAAAGACGGGGCATGATCACACAGTCGTGATCACACAACATCCATCAAGGCTAGCAGCTCGCGCGCCACGTCCTCGACGGAGGTGTTGACCAGGGTCTCGTCGAACTCCGGCTCGGCCGCGAGTTCGACCTTGGCCGCGTCCAGACGACGGGCGATGACCTCGGGCGGCTCGGTGCCGCGGCCGGTGAGCCTGCGCACCAGTTCCTCCCAGGAGGGCGGAGCCAGGAACACCAGCCGGGCCTCGGACATGGACTCGCGGACCTGCCGCGCGCCCTGGAGGTCGATCTCGAGGAGGACGGGCTCGCCCGCCTCCAGTCGCTCCAGCACGGCCGCGCGCGGCGTGCCGTAGCGGTTGCCGGCGAACTCGGCCCACTCCAGCAGCTCGCCGTTGGCGATCAGCTTGTCCATCTCGTCGTCGGTGACGAAGAAGTAGTGGACGCCGTGCTTCTCGCCGGGGCGGGGCCTGCGGGTCGTCGCCGAGACCGAGAGCCAGACCTCGGGGTGTTCTTTGCGCATATGAGCGACGACCGTGCTCTTGCCGACCCCGGAGGGGCCGGAGAGCACGGTCAGCCGCGGACGTGCGTCCGGGGGTTCGGGGGTCGTCCCCCGGGGTGTTACTGCCATGCAGCGATTATTCCAGCTGTCACGCCGTGCCCGGGACGCTGTGCCCGGAGCACGTCGGACTCACTTGGCCGTGTCGCCGAACTCACGCTCCAGGGAGGCGATCTGGTTGGAGCCGAGACCGCGCACCCGGCGGCTCTCGGAGATGCCGAGCCGCTCCATGATCTGCTTGGCGCGGACCTTGCCCACGCCGGGCAGGGACTCCAGGAGCGCGGAGACCTTCATCTTGCCGACGACGTCATTCTCCTGGCCCTGCTTGATGACCTCGTGCAGGGAGGCGCCGGAGTGCTTGAGTCGATTCTTGACCTCGGCCCGCTCCCGGCGAGCCGCGGCGGCCTTTTCGAGCGCGGCTGCGCGCTGTTCGGGGGTAAGGGGCGGAAGAGCCACGCCTACGTCACCTCGGATGTCGAACTGTCGGATACGGACCGGTGAGGAACCTAGTCGCCCCACACCTGGAGAGCCGCGAGCAACACGGTTGCCCGTTGACCCTCCGCTCGGAGACTAGCGGCCAACACCGCCAGAGTCAGCGAGAACAGCGGAAAAGTCCTGGTCAGCCTCTGCCGGGATGGATATTTAAGACAAATTGCCCCGGATTTGAGAATGTATTCAGGCTCAAGTCGGTCCGCGACCGTCCGGCGGGGGTCCCGGCCGGACGGCCTCGGGCGGTCAGGCGGCCTCGACCGCGGACCTGACCTGTTGCGCGAACCGGTCCGCGGCGTCACGCAGAGCGACCACGTCGGGGCCGTGGCGCAGCACTCCGCGGCTGACGTTCGGCACGACGTTGCGCACCGCGGCCCCGAAGACGTGCGGCAGGTCCGCCGGCGTGGCCCCCTGGGCGCCGATGCCGGGCGCGAGGATCGGGCCGTTGATGTCGAGGTCGTACGTCGACAGGTCACCGAGCGTCGCGCCGACGACCGCGCCGAAGGAGCCCAGCGGCTCCTCCCCGGCGTTCTCGGCCGCCAGGTGCGCCAGCATCGTCGCGCCGACGGTACGGCCGTCCGCGCGCACCGCGTGCTGGACCTCGCCGCCCTCCGGGTTGGAGGTGAGCGCCAGCACGAAGAGTCCGGCGCCGCTCTCGCGCGCGAGGGCCACGGCCGGCGAGAGCGACCCGTAGCCGAGGTACGGCGAGACGGTCAGCGCGTCCGAGAAGAGCGGGGCGTCCTTGCGCAGGAAGGACTCGGCGTAGGCGGCCATGGTGGAGCCGATGTCGCCGCGCTTGGCGTCCATCACGACCAGGGCGCCGGCCGCCCGCGCCTCCTCGACCGACCTCTCCAGGACGGCGACCCCGCGCGAGCCGAACCGTTCGAAGAAGGCGCTCTGCGGCTTCAGGACGGCGACCCGGTCGGCCATGGCCTCGACGACCGTCCGGCTGAACCGCTCCAGACCGGCGACGGTGTCGTCCAGGCCCCACTCGGCGAGCAGCGAGGCGTGCGGGTCGATGCCGACGCACAGCGGGCCGCGCTCGTCCATGGCGCGGCGCAGGCGGGCGCCGAAGGGTTCCAGGGTCATGCCGTCTTCCTCACGTCGGCGCCGACCGCGTCGGCGAGGGTGGCGTACGGGCTGGTGCGCAGGCGGGCGGCGAGCCCCTTGTGGATCGCGCGGGCCCAGAAGGGCCCCTCGTAGACGAAGGCGCTGTAGCCCTGGACGAGGGTGGCGCCCGCCAGGATGCGCTCCCAGGCGTCCTCGGCGGTCTCGATGCCGCCGACGCCCACCAGGGTGATGCGGTCGCCCACGCGCGCGTAGAGGCGCCGCAGGACCTCGAGGGAGCGCGCCTTGAGCGGTGCCCCCGACAGACCGCCGGTCTCCTGCACCAGGGCGGGTGACGAGGTCAGGCCGAGGCCCTCGCGCGCGATGGTGGTGTTCGTGGCGATGATCCCGTCCAGACCCAGCTCCACGGCGAGGTCGGCGACGGCGTCCACGTCCTCGTCGGCGAGGTCGGGGGCGATCTTCACCAGCAGCGGCACCCGTCGGTGGGCGACCGTGCGGTCGGCGGCCTCCCGCACGGCGCTCAGCAGCGGCCGCAGCGCCTCGGTGGCCTGGAGGTCGCGCAGTCCCGGTGTGTTCGGGGAGGAGACGTTGACGACCAGGTAGTCGGCGTACGGGGCGAGCCGCTCGGCCGACTTCACGTAGTCGGCGACCGCCTCGGCCTCCGGTACGGCCTTGGTCTTGCCGATGTTGACGCCGACGACGGTCTTGAAGACGGGCTCGCGGGAGGCCAGGCGCGCGGCGACGGTCAGCGAGCCCTCGTTGTTGAAGCCCATGCGGTTGATCAGTGCCCGGTCGGCGACCAGGCGGAACAGCCGCTTGGGGGGGTTGCCGGGCTGTGCCTCCCCGGTGACCGTGCCGATCTCGACGTGGTCGAAGCCCACCATCGCCATGCCGTCGACGGCGACGGCGTTCTTGTCGAAGCCGGCGGCGAGCCCGAAGGGGCCGTGCATGCGCAGGCCGAAGGCCTCGGTGCGCAGTTCCCGGTGGCGGGGGGCGAGGGCGGCCGCGACGAACGTGCGGAGCACCGGGATCCGGGCGGCGAGCCGGATCCAGCGGAAGGCCAGGTGGTGGGCCTTCTCCGGGTCCATCCGGGAGAAGACCAGACGGAAGAAGAGCTGGTACATGAGTGTGTCCTCGAAGACCTCATACAGAGGGGGACACCGTTTCCGGTGTCCCCCTGGGGCTGCTAGTCGCGGGCCGCGGTCAGATGCTCGGCGTGTTCCTGGAGGGAACGCACCCCCACGTCCCCGTGGTTGAGGGCGTCGATGCCCTGGACGGCGGCGGCGAGCGCCTGGACCGTCGTCAGGCAGGGCACCGAGCGCGCCACCGCCGCCGTACGGATGTCGTAGCCGTCGAGACGGCCACCGGTGCCGTACGGGGTGTTGACGATGAGGTCGACCTGGCCGTCGTGGATGAGCTGGACGATGGTCTTCTCGCCGTTCGGGCCCACACCCTCGGACTGCTTGCGCACGACCGTGGCGTTGATGCCGTTGCGCTTGAGGACCTCGGCGGTGCCGGAGGTGGCGAGCAGCTCGAAGCCGTGGGCGACCAGCTCGCGCGCCGGGAAGATCATCGACCGCTTGTCGCGGTTGGCGACCGAGATGAACGCGCGGCCCTTGGTGGGCAGCGGGCCGTAGGCGCCCGCCTGCGACTTGGCGTACGCCGTGCCGAAGACGGAGTCGATGCCCATGACCTCGCCGGTGGAGCGCATCTCCGGGCCCAGGATGGTGTCGACGCCGCGGCCGGAGGTGTCGCGGAAGCGGGTCCACGGCATCACGGCCTCCTTGACGGAGATCGGCGCGTCCAGCGGCAGCTCGCCGCCGTCACCGGTCGCCGGGAGCAGCCCCTCGGCACGCAGTTCGGCGACGGTCGCGCCCAGGGAGATCCGGGCGGCGGCCTTGGCCAGCGGCACCGCGGTCGCCTTCGAGGTGAAGGGGACGGTGCGGGACGCGCGCGGGTTGGCCTCCAGGACGTAGAGGATGTCCCCGGCCATCGCGAACTGGATGTTGATCAGACCGCGGACGCCCACTCCGCGCGCGATGGCCTCCGTGGAGGCCCGCAGGCGCTTGATGTCGAAGCCGCCGAGGGTGATCGGGGGCAGGGCGCACGCCGAGTCGCCGGAGTGGATGCCGGCCTCCTCGATGTGCTCCATGACGCCGCCGAGGTACAGCTCCTCGCCGTCGTAGAGCGCGTCGACGTCGATCTCGATGGCGTCGTCGAGGAAGCGGTCGACGAGGACCGGCCGGGTGGGGCTGATCTCGGTCGACTCGGCGATGTAGGCGGACAGCCGGGTCTCGTCGTAGACGATCTCCATGCCGCGGCCGCCGAGGACGTACGACGGGCGGACGAGGACCGGGTAGCCGATCTCGTCGGCGATGGCCTTGGCCCCGGCGAAGGTGGTGGCGGTGCCGTGCTTCGGCGCCGGCAGGCCGGCCTCGGCGAGGACGCGTCCGAAGGCGCCCCGGTCCTCGGCCGCGTGGATCGCCTCGGGGGGCGTGCCGACGATCGGCACGCCGTTGTCCTTGAGCGCCTGCGCCAGACCCAGCGGGGTCTGGCCGCCGAGCTGGACGACGACACCGGCGATCGGGCCGGCCTGCGCCTCCGCGTGGACGATCTCCAGCACGTCCTCGAGCGTCAGCGGCTCGAAGTACAGGCGGTCGGAGGTGTCGTAGTCGGTGGAGACGGTCTCCGGGTTGCAGTTGACCATCACGGTCTCGTACCCGGCGTCGGACAGCGCGAAGGAGGCGTGCACGCAGGAGTAGTCGAACTCGATGCCCTGGCCGATGCGGTTCGGGCCGGAGCCCAGGATGATGACGGCCGGCTTCTCGCGGGTCGCGACCTCGCTCTCCTCGTCGTAGGAGGAGTAGAAGTACGGCGTCTTCGCCGCGAACTCGGCGGCGCAGGTGTCGACCGTCTTGTAGACGGGGCGGACGCCCAGCGCGTGCCGGACCTCGCGGACGACGTCCTCCCGCAGGCCGCGGATCTCGGCGATCTGCTGGTCGGAGAAGCCGTGCCGCTTGGCCTCGGCGAGCAGGTCGCCGTCGAGGCGGTCGGCGGCGGCCAGCTCGTCCGCGACCTCCTTGATCAGGAACAGCTGGTCGACGAACCAGGGGTCGATCTTCGTGAACGCGAAGACCTCCTCCGGGGTGGCGCCCGCGCGGATGGCCTGCATGACGGTGTTGATCCGGCCGTCGGTGGGGCGCACGGACTCGCGCAGCAGCTCGTCCTTGTCGCCGGGCTCGCCGACGAAGGTGAACTGGCTGCCCTTCTTCTCCAGCGAGCGCAGCGCCTTCTGGAAGGCCTCGGTGAAGTTGCGGCCGATGGCCATGGCCTCGCCGACCGACTTCATGGTGGTCGTGAGCGTGGAGTCGGCGCTCGGGAACTTCTCGAAGGCGAAGCGGGGGGCCTTGACGACCACGTAGTCGAGCGTGGGCTCGAAGGAGGCCGGGGTCTCCCGGGTGATGTCGTTCGGGATCTCGTCGAGGGTGTAGCCGACGGCGAGCTTGGCCGCGATCTTGGCGATCGGGAAGCCGGTCGCCTTGGAGGCCAGCGCCGACGAGCGGGACACGCGCGGGTTCATCTCGATGACGATGACCCGGCCGTCCTCGGGGTTCACCGCGAACTGGATGTTGCAGCCGCCGGTGTCCACGCCGACCTCGCGGATCACGGCGATGCCGACGTCGCGCAGGATCTGGTACTCGCGGTCGGTCAGTGTCATGGCGGGCGCGACGGTGATCGAGTCGCCGGTGTGCACGCCCATGGGGTCGAAGTTCTCGATGGAGCAGACGACCACGACGTTGTCGTGCTTGTCGCGCATCAGCTCCAGCTCGTACTCCTTCCAGCCGAGGATGGACTCCTCCAGGAGCACCTCGGTGGTCGGCGAGAGCGTGAGGCCCTGGCCGGCGATGCGGCGCAGCTCCTCCTCGTCGTGGGCGAAGCCGGAGCCGGCGCCGCCCATGGTGAAGGAGGGGCGGACGACGACCGGGTAGCCGCCCAGCTCGTCGACGCCGGCGAGGACCTCGTCCATCGTGTGGCAGATGACGGAGCGGGCGGACTCGCCGTGGCCGATCTTGCGGCGGACCTCCTCCACGACGTCCTTGAACCGGTCGCGGTCCTCGCCCTTGTGGATGGCCTCCACGTTGGCGCCGATCAGCTCGACGCCGTACTTGTCCAGGACGCCGTTCTCGGAGAGCGCGATGGCGGTGTTGAGGGCCGTCTGGCCGCCCAGGGTGGGCAGCAGGGCGTCCGGCCGCTCCTTGGCGATGATCTTCTCGACGAACTCCGGGGTGATCGGCTCGACGTAGGTGGCGTCGGCGATCTCCGGGTCGGTCATGATCGTCGCCGGGTTGGAGTTGACGAGGATCACGCGCAGGCCCTCGGCGCGCAGGACGCGGCACGCCTGGGTGCCGGAGTAGTCGAACTCGGCTGCCTGTCCGATGACGATCGGGCCGGAGCCGATGACCAGGACGGACTGGATATCGGTGCGCTTAGGCACGCTGGCCCTCCATCAGGACAGTGTTCATCAAAGACGTGAAGCGGTCGAACAGGTAGGCGGCGTCGTGCGGGCCCGCTGCCGCTTCGGGGTGGTACTGGACGGAGAAGGCCGGCTGGTCGAGCAGCCGGAGCCCCTCCACGACGTTGTCGTTCAGGCAGACGTGCGAGACCTCGACGCGCCCGAACCTGGTGTCGCTGACCTTGTCGAGCGGCGCGTCCACGGCGAACCCGTGGTTGTGCGCGGTGACCTCGACCTTGCCGGTCGTACGGTCCTGGACCGGCTGGTTGATGCCGCGGTGGCCGTACTTGAGCTTGTAGGTGCCGAAGCCGAGGGCGCGGCCGAGGATCTGGTTGCCGAAGCAGATGCCGAACAGGGGCGTCCGGCGCCGGAGCACCTCGCTCATCAGTTCCACGGGGCCGTCGGCGGTGGCCGGGTCGCCCGGGCCGTTGGAGAAGAACACGCCGTCCGGGCCGACGGCGTACACCTCGTCCGCCGTGGCGGTCGCGGGCAGCACGTGCACCTCGATGCCGCGCTCGGCCATGCGGTGCGGGGTCATGCCCTTGATGCCGAGGTCGATGGCGGCGACGGTGAACCGCTTCTCGCCGACCGCGGGGACGACGTACGCCTCCTTGGTGGCGACCTCCTCGTAGAGGCTCGCGCCCTTCATGTGCGGCTGGGCCTGCACCCGTGCGAGCAGCTCGGGGCCGGCCGCGATCGCCTCGCCGGAGAAGATGCCGGCGCGCATGGAGCCGCGCTCGCGCAGGTGCCGGGTGAGGGCGCGGGTGTCGATGCCGGAGATGCCGACGACCCCCTGCGCGACCAGCTCGTCGTCCAGGGAGCGCCTGGAGCGCCAGTTGGACGGCACGCGCGCGGGGTCGCGGACGACGTAGCCGGAGACCCAGATGCGGCCCGACTCGTCGTCCTCGTCGTTCCAGCCGGTGTTGCCGATCTGCGGCGCGGTCGCCACGACGATCTGACGGTCGTAGGAGGGGTCGGTCAGGGTCTCCTGGTAGCCGGTCATGCCGGTGGAGAACACCGCTTCGCCGAAGGTCTCCCCCACGGCCCCGTAGGCACGGCCGCGGAAGGTGCGGCCGTCCTCCAGGACGAGTACGGCGGGAGCCGCCTTGTGCCTCTGCGAGGCGATCCCCTGGATGGAGGTCGTCATCGTGCGCCTTCCGTTTCCCTCTTGTTGATCATGGAGTTGATGGCCTCGACCCACTCGGTGTGCTCGGCCGCGTGGTCCGAGCGGAAACCGGAGTCGATCAGTGTGCCGCCGTGCTCCCAGGTCACCAGGAGCAGTCCGCCCTCGGTGAGGACCTTGCCGGCGATGCCCTTGCCGAGCACCGCCTCGCGCAGCGCGCCGGCCGGAATGAAGAAGTCGTTCGCGCCGGGGCGCACGACGTCCAGTCCCGCGTCCGTCAGGGTGAGCTCGACCCTGCTGCGGGTGCCCAGGCCGTGCGCCACGATGCGGTCCAGCCACTGGCCTGCGGTGGTGGAGCCGTGGTAGCGACCGCTCATCGACAGCACAGTCGGTTTCGCCTCGCCGGGCTCGGAGGGCGCGGCGGGCAGCTCCGGCAGGTCGCCCTGGAGCGTGCCGCGCCACTTCCAGCCCTCGCGCATCAGCCAGTAGACGAGCGCGACGAAGAGGCCGAGGCCGACGACCCAGCCGACGCGGGCGGCCCAGTCGGTCACTTCGGCCGATTCCCTCTCGGCCGCGAGCAGGATTACAGATGTCACGTGAGCTTCCCGTCGACGAGCGTGGCCTTGCCCCGGAGCCAGGTGTGCGTCACACGGCCCGGCAGCTCACGCCCCTCGTACGGGGTGTTCCGGCTGCGCGAGGCGAAGCCCGCGGGGTCCACCCGCCCACGGTATGCCGTGTCGACGAGCGTGAGGTTGGCGGGCTCACCAGCCGAGACGGGGCGGCCGTGCCCCTGGGCCCGCCCGATGCGGGCCGGCGTGAAGGACATGCGGTCGGCGACCTGGGCCCAGTCCAGCAGGCCCGTCTCCACCATCGTCTCCTGGACCACCGACAGCGCGGTCTCCAGGCCGACCATGCCCATGGCGGCCGCGGCCCACTCGCAGTCCTTGTCCTCGTGCGGGTGCGGGGCGTGGTCGGTGGCGACGATGTCGATGGTGCCGTCGGCGAGCGCCTCGCGCAGAGCGCGCACATCGCGTTCGGTGCGCAGCGGCGGGTTCACCTTGTAGACCGGGTCGTAGGAACGCACCAGCTCGTCGGTGAGGAGGAGGTGGTGCGGGGTGACCTCGGCGGTGACGTCGATGCCGCGGGACTTGGCCCAGCGGACGATCTCGACGGAGCCGGCGGTGGACAGGTGGCAGATGTGGACGCGGGAGCCGACGTGCTCGGCGAGCAGCACGTCCCGCGCGATGATCGACTCCTCGGCGACGGCCGGCCAGCCCCCGAGCCCCAGCTCGGCGGAGACGACGCCCTCGTTCATCTGGGCGCCCTCGGTCAGCCGCGGTTCCTGTGCGTGCTGGGCGACGACGCCGCCGAAGGCCTTCACGTACTCCAGCGCGCGGCGCATGATCACGGCGTCGTCGACACACTTGCCGTCGTCGGAGAAGACGGTGACGCCGGCGGCGGACTCGTGCATCGCCCCCAGCTCGGCGAGCTTCCTGCCCTCCAGGCCGACGGTGACGGCGCCGATCGGCTGCACGTCGCAGTAGCCGTGCTCCCGGCCCAGTCGCCAGACCTGTTCGACGACGCCGGCGGTGTCCGCGACGGGGAAGGTGTTGGCCATGGCGAAGACGGCCGTGAAACCGCCGCTCGCGGCGGCGCGGGTGCCGGTCAGGACGGTCTCGGAGTCCTCGCGGCCCGGCTCGCGCAGATGGGTGTGCAGGTCGACGAGGCCCGGCAGCAGCACCTTGCCCCCGGCCTCGACGACCTCGGCGCCCTCGGCGGACAGCCCGCTGCCGACGGCCTCGACGACCTCGCCGTCGATCAGGACGTCCTGCGGCTCGCCGCCGAGGACCCGCGCACCACGGATAAGGGTCTTGCTCATGGTTCTTACTTCTCCTCGGTGGTACGGGCGTGGCTGACGGCGGGTTCGTTCCCGCCCAGGAGCAGGTAGAGGACGGCCATCCGGATCGACACGCCGTTGGCGACCTGTTCGACGACGGTGCAGCGGTCGGAGTCGGCGACCTCGGCGGTGATCTCCATGCCGCGGACCATCGGGCCGGGGTGCATCACGATGGCGTGCTCGGGCATCCGCGCCATCCGGTCGCCGTCGAGGCCGTAGCGCCGCGAGTACTCGCGCTCGGTCGGGAAGAACGCGGCGTTCATCCGCTCGCGCTGGACGCGCAGCATCATCACGGCGTCGGACTTGGGCAGCGTGCTGTCGAGGTCGTACGACACCTCGCAGGGCCAGGTCTCGACGCCGACCGGCACCAGGGTGGGCGGGGCGACGAGGGTGACCTCGGCGCCGAGGGTGTGCAGCAGGTCGACGTTGGAGCGGGCGACCCGGCTGTGCAGGACGTCTCCGACGATGGTGATCCGCTTGCCGGACAGGTCCTGGCCGAGACCGGCGTCGCGGCCGACGAGCCTGCGGCGCATGGTGAAGGCGTCCAGCAGCGCCTGGGTGGGGTGCTGGTGGGTGCCGTCACCGGCGTTGACGACGGCCGCGTCGATCCACCCGGAGGTGGCGAGGCGGTACGGCGCTCCGGAGGCGCCGTGCCGGATGACGACGGCGTCGACGCCCATGGCCTCCAGGGTCTGGGCGGTGTCCTTGAGCGACTCGCCCTTGGAGACGCTGGAGCCCTTGGCGGAGAAGTTGATGACGTCCGCGGACAGGCGCTTCTCGGCGGCCTCGAAGGAGATGCGGGTCCGGGTGGAGTCCTCGAAGAAGAGGTTGACGATGGTGCGGCCGCGCAGGGTCGGCAGCTTCTTGATGGGCCGGTCCGCCACCCGGGCCATCTCCTCGGCGGTGTCGAGGACATGGACGGCGTCGTCGCGGGTGAGGTCGGCGGCCGAGATGAGATGACTCTGCATCTGTCAGGCTCCGTAGGGCATGGGGAGTTTTCGGGCATGCGGGCGCGTGGAGGCACGCACTCGGGGGCGTACGTCGGAGTGCTAGTGCTGTGCGCCCGGGGCGGTCTGCCGGACACCGAGCAGCACGGTGTCGCGACCGTCCTCCTCGGCCAGCTGGACCTTGACCGTCTCCCGCAGCGACGTGGGGAGGTTCTTGCCGACGTAGTCGGCGCGGATGGGCAGTTCGCGGTGACCGCGGTCGACGAGGACCGCGAGCTGCACCGCGCGGGGGCGCCCGATGTCGTTCAGGGCGTCGAGGGCGGCGCGGATGGTGCGGCCGGAGAAGAGCACGTCGTCGACGAGGACGACCAGCTTGCCGTCGATCCCGTCGCCGGGGATCTCGGTGCGGGCGAGCGCCCGCGGCGGGTGCATGCGCAGGTCGTCGCGGTACATGGTGATGTCGAGGGAGCCGACCGGGATCTTGCGGTCGGTGATCTGCTCGAGCTTGGCGGCGAGCCGGCGGCCGAGGAAGACACCCCGGGTCGGGATGCCGAGGAGGACCACGTCGTCGGCGCCCTTGGCGCGCTCGACGATCTCGTGGGCGATGCGGGTCAGCACCCGCGCGATGTCGGGGCCTTCGAGGACGGGCCGCGCGTCCTGGGCGGCGTGCGGGCCCTGCGGGTCCCGCCCGTCCTGATTGTCGTACGTGTCCATAGGAAACGGACCTCCTTCTCCGCCTCACGGGACGGACCTTAAAGGACGTCGGATTTGCGCCATCCACGGTAGCAGGCCGGGGGGACACCTTTGTTCACCCCATTGGCCCAATGGGCCGCGGATACCACGGAAGAGTCGGTGTGGACCATTCGGCTTGACGCAGAAGAATCACGCTGCGTAACCTCACAGTGAGTTACCAGCCGCGCGGCATGGAAACCTCACCCAGTCGCGTCGACCCAGTGCCGGGGAGCTATATGTCCAGCGAATACGCCAAACAGCTCGGGGCCAAGCTCCGGGCGATCCGCACCCAGCAGGGCCTTTCCCTCCACGGTGTCGAGGAGAAGTCCCAGGGACGGTGGAAGGCGGTCGTGGTCGGTTCGTACGAGCGCGGCGACCGCGCCGTCACCGTGCAGCGCCTTGCGGAGCTGGCCGATTTCTACGGTGTTCCCGTGCAGGAGCTGCTCCCGGGCACCACTCCGGGCGGTGCCGCCGAGCCGCCGCCGAAGCTGGTCCTGGACCTGGAGCGGCTGGCCCACGTGCCGGTCGAGAAGGCCGGCCCCCTCCAGCGGTACGCGGCCACGATCCAGTCGCAGCGCGGCGACTACAACGGCAAGGTGCTCTCGATCCGCCAGGACGACCTGCGCACGCTCGCCGTCATCTACGACCAGTCGCCCTCGGTCCTGACCGAGCAGCTGATCAGCTGGGGCGTCCTGGACGCGGACGCGCGTCGCGCCGTCTCCCACGAGGAGGGCTGAGCGCCGCGGCGCCTCAGCAGAAACGTGCCGCCGGGGCGGCCGGACCGAAAGGTTCCGGCCGCCCCGGCGGCTTTGTCCCGGCCCGTGGAGCCCCAGGGGTCCCGGAAGGCCCCTCAAGGCCCCTCAAGGCCCCTCAAGGCCGAGGGGAACACCGACGGGCCGGGACGGCCGGAACATGCCGGAGGGCCCGCGGACGTGCTGTCCACGGGCCCTCCGGCGTCGGCGGTACCGCTCACGCCTCCCGGCGCAGCGACGGCTTGAGCTCCTTCAGCCGGCCGAGCAGGCCGTTCACGAACGAGGGCGACTCGTCCGTGGAGAACTCCTTCGCCAGCTGCACCATCTCGTCGAGGACGACGGCGTCCGGGGTCTCGTCGACCCAGATCAGCTCGTACGCGCCGAGCCGCAGGATGTTGCGGTCGACGACCGGCATCCGGTCGAGCGTCCAGCCGACCGAGTACTGGGAGAGCAGCTCGTCGATGCGCCGCGCGTGCTCCGCGAATCCCTCGACCAGCTGCATCGTGTACTCGCTCACCGGAGGCTGCCGGGTGTCGGCCCGGGAGAGCCGGATCCAGTCCGCGAGGACCGTCAGGACGTCGGCGCCGCGCTGGTCGCCCTCGAAGAGGATCTGGAAGGCGCGCTTGCGGGCCGTGTTGCGGGCAGCCACGGTTAGCTGTTCACCCGGCCGAGGTAGTCGCTCGTACGGGTGTCGACCTTGATCTTCTCACCGGTGGTGATGAAGAGCGGGACCTGGATCTGGTGACCGGTCTCCAGAGTGGCGGGCTTGGTGCCACCGGTGGAGCGGTCGCCCTGGAGGCCGGGCTCGGTCTCCTGCACGACGAGCTCGACGGCGGCCGGCAGCTCGACGAAGAGCACCTCGCCCTCGTGCTGCGCGACGGTGGCCGTGAAGCCCTCGATCAGGAAGTTGGCGGCGTCACCGACGGCCTTGCGGTCGACCATGAGCTGGTCGTAGGTCTCCATGTCCATGAAGACGAAGTACTCGCCGTCCATGTAGGAGAACTGCATGTCGCGCTTGTCGACAGTGGCCGTCTCGACCTTGACGCCGGCGTTGAAGGTCTTGTCGACCACCTTGCCGGACAGCACGTTCTTGAGCTTGGTGCGCACGAAGGCCGGGCCCTTGCCGGGCTTGACGTGCTGGAACTCGACGACGGACCAGAGCTGGCCGCCTTCGAGCTTGAGCACCAGGCCGTTCTTGAGGTCGTTCGTGGAAGCCACGGTTGCGGAATCTCCTGGACTGACGTGGACGACCCCGGGGGCACGCACCTGCCTGTAGCTATAGTGCGAGCAGCTCCTTGGTCGTGATGGTGAGTAGCTCGGGTCCGCCGTCCGCCTCGGGGCGCACGACGAGCGTGTCATCGATCCGGACACCGCCCCGGCCCGGGAGGTGGACCCCCGGTTCGACGGTGACCGGCACGCAAGCGTCCAGTTTACCCATGGCCGCGGGGCCCAGCTGCGGGTCCTCCTCGATTTCGAGTCCCACACCGTGCCCGGTGAGTGCCGTGAGGCCCTCGGCGTACCCCGCGGAGTCCAGCACCTGCCGTGCCGCACGGTCCACGTCGCGGTACGCGGCACCGGGCATCAGGCTTTCGCGTCCGGCCCGCTGAGCGGCGAAGACGAGATCGTAGAGCTCGATCTGCCACTCCGCGGGAGAGGTGCCGATGACGAACGTACGGCCGATCTCGCAGCGGTAGCCGCGGTACGTCGCCCCCAGGCAGACCGACAGGAAATCGCCCTCCTCCACACGCCGGTCGGTGGGCCGGTGACCCCGCCGCCCCGAGTTCGGGCCGGTGCCCACGGACGGAGTGAAGGCGGGGCCGTCGGCTCCGTGGTCGACGAGGCGGCGCTCCAGCTCCAGGGCGAGGTGGCGTTCGGTACGGCCGACGAGGATGGACTCCAGCAGTTCACCGAGGGCCTGGTCGGCGATCTCGGCGCCGATGCGAAGGCAGGAGATCTCCTCCTCGTCCTTGACGACCCTCAGCTGCTCCACGGCACCGCCGAGGTCGGCGAGGCGCAGCCGGGGCGCGACCGACCGCAGGGCGCGGTGCCGGGCCACCGTGAGGTGGTGCTCCTCGACCGCCAGGGAATCGGTGCCGCGGTCCGCGAGGATGCCCGCGGCGGCCACCGCGGGATCGCCTCCGGAGCGGGACAGCACCTGGACCTCGAGGGCCTCGTCGGGCCTGCCCTCGTGGGGCCGGTCGTCGGGTGGGTCCGTGCACACGAGGAGTTCCTCGTCCGCACTCAGCAGCAGGACGGCGCCCTGGGGGGCCGCGCCCGCGAGGTATCTCACATTGGAGGGACGGGAGACCAGTGCGCTCGCGCTGCCGCCGGCACTGCACCGTTCCCTGAGCCGTTTGCGGCGAGCCGCGTACACCTCTGACATGTGTCGAGCGTAGGAGGCCTGTCCGGATTGTGCCGGTTGGGCTGCGCCGAGCGGGGTGGGCGGGAGGACGGGGCGCTGGTGCCGCGGCTACCGCATCGCGGTGGTCACCGGTGTGATCACCAGCTCGGCGGGCTGGCTATCGCTCGCGCCAGCACGTCGTCCAGGACCCGTGCCGTCGTCGGGACGTCCAGCTGGGAATTGTCGATGATCGGGAGTCCGGAGCCGTACCAGCCGGCCATGCGCCCGTGGATGCGGGCGACCTCCTCGTCCGCGAGGCGGCGGTTGCCGGAGCGCTCCGCGTTGCGTTCCAGGACGACTTCGAGGCCGGGGAGCAGGACGACCGGGAGCAGGCCCGGCCCCACGTGCCGCTTCCAGCCGCCGAGCCCGACGGCCGGGCGGTCGGGGAAGATCGCGTCGTCGAGGATGCACGAGATGCCGTTGGCCAGGAAGTTGCGCGCGGCGAAGCCGCAGGTGCGGCGGGCCAGGCGGTACTGCGCCTCGGAGTGGTCGTTCCAGCCCGACTGGGGGTCGGCGAAGCCGGAGCGGACCCATTCGCGGACGTCGTCGAGGCTGATGTGGGCGGTGGGCACCCGGCGGTGGTCGGCCCAGAACTTGGCGACGCTGGTCTTCCCGGCGCCGGCCGGCCCGATGAGCAGTACCGCGAGCGTGGTGGCCGCCGGGTCGGGCGCCGCCGGGGCCGGCGGTGCGCTCGGCATGCCGACGGGGCCGCCGGGGGGCAGCGGTACGTGTCCGGTGACGTCGCCGGGCGGCGGGGCGTGCCGCGGGGGCGGAGCGTGCTGCGGAGCCGGGGGGTGCGCGGCGGGCGGGGCCGGGGGCGCGGGCCGGAGCGGGCCCGGCGGCGGGGCGGTGAAGCCCGGAGGCGGCGGCGGGGGCACGGGCCGTCCGGGGGTGCCGGCGGGCTGGTGCGGACCCGGGTGTTGCGCGGCCGGCGACCAGCCGACGGCCGGTCCGTGCCCCGGCTGATGGGGCGGCGGCAGCGGAGAACCCACTGCGTGCTGCATCCGGTGCCACTCCGTCTCGTACAGGTCCGTCTCGTACAGGCGATTGACGCTGGCCGCGAGGGTGCGGGCCCTCACTTCCCCCCGAACGGTACCGCCCCCGGCCGTCCTTTGGTGAACGGCCGGGGGCGGTGCGAAGTGCCCGGTGCGGCAAGCGAATCGGACGGATGGGGACCCTGCGGACTTACTCGGCCACCTCGCCGTACGCTGCGAGCAGCACGGCCGGGTCGGGGCCCTCGATGACGGTGGGCTTGGCCAGGCCGTCGAGGACGATGAAGCGCAGGAGGTCGCCGCGGGACTTCTTGTCGACCTTCATGTTCTCCAGCAGCTTGGGCCACTGGTCGTGCCGGTAGTGCAGCGGCAGTCCCACCGACTCCAGCACGGTGCGGTGGCGGTCGGCCGTGGCGTCGTCCAGCCGGCCTGCCAGGCGGCCCAGCTCGGCGGCGAAGTGCAGGCCGACCGAGACGGCCGCGCCGTGCCGCCACTTGTAGCGCTCGTTCTTCTCGATGGCGTGGGCGAGCGTGTGGCCGTAGTTGAGGATCTCCCGCAGGCCCGACTCCTTGAGGTCGGAGGAGACGACGTCCGCCTTGACCCGGATGGAGCGCTCGATCAGCTCGGCGGTGTGCGGGCCGGCCGGGGTGCGGGCGGCCTCGGGGTCGGCCTCGATGAGGTCGAGGATGACCGGGTCGGCGATGAAGCCGGCCTTGATGACCTCGGCGAGCCCGGAGACGTAGTCGTGGGTCGGCAGGGAGTCCAGCGCGGCCAGGTCGCAGAGCACGCCGGCCGGCGGGTGGAAGGCGCCGACGAGGTTCTTGCCCTCGGCGGTGTTGATCCCGGTCTTGCCGCCGACGGCCGCGTCCACCATGGCGAGCACGGTGGTCGGGATGGCGATCCAGCGCACCCCGCGCAGCCAGGTGGCGGCCACGAACCCGGCGAGGTCGGTGGTCGCGCCGCCGCCGACGCCCACCACGACGTCGGTGCGGGTGAACCCGGACTGGCCGAGCGCCTTCCAGCAGTAGGCCGCGACCTCGGCGGTCTTGGCCTCCTCCGCGTTGGGGACCTGGATGGCGACCGCCTCGAAGCCCTGTCCGGCCAGGTCGGCGCGGAGCGCCTCCCCGGTCTCGGCGAGCGCCTCGGGGTGGATCACCGCGACCCGCTTCGCGCGGTCGCCGATCAGCCCGCCCAGCTCGCCGAGGAGCCGGTGGCCGACCAGCACCTCGTACGGCTCGGAGCCGGCGCTGCCGCCGACCCGGATCCGCGTCACTGCCTCACTCATGCTTCCTTCAACTCCAACGCGTCCAGGGCTGCCTGGGTGACCTCTTCGGGCGTACGGCCGTCCGTCGGAACGACCGCGGTGGCGACCTCTTCGTAGAGGTGCCGGCGCGCCTCCATCAGCTCGCGCCACTGCTTGCGCGGGTTGACGGCGAGCAGCGGGCGGGCCGTGTTGAGGCCGGTCCGCCTGACGGCCTCCTCGACGTCCATCGACAGGTAGACCACCCGCTGCCCGGCCAGCCGGCCGCGCGTCTCCTCGTCGAGGACCGAGCCGCCGCCGAGCGCCAGGACGCCGTCGTGCTCGGCGAGCGCGCGCAGCACGGCCGCCTTCTCGAGGGCGCGGAAGGCGGGTTCGCCCTCCTCGACGAAGATGTCGGCGATGGCGCGGCCCTGCCCGGCGACGATGTCGTCGTCGGTGTCCCGGTAGGCGACCTGGAGCCGCTCGGCCAGCTGCTGACCGACGGTGGACTTGCCGACACCCATCGGCCCGACCAGGACGACCAGCGGCCCGCTCATCGGACGGGGAGGTGGTCGAGGTACGACCGCACGTTGCGGCGGGTCTCGGCGACGCTGTCGCCGCCGAACTTCTCCGCGACGGCGTCCGCGAGGACGAGCGCGACCATGGCCTCGGCGACGATGCCGGCCGCCGGCACGGCGCAGACGTCGGAGCGCTGGTGGTGGGCCTGTGTCGCCTCGCCGGTGGCCACGTCCACGGTGCGCAGCGCGCGCGGCACGGTGGCGATCGGCTTCATGGCCGCGCGCACGCGCAGCAGTTCGCCGGTGGACAGACCGCCCTCGGTGCCGCCGGCGCGGCCGGAGGCCCGCCGGAGCCCCTCGGGGGTGCCGACGATCTCGTCGTGCGCCTGCGAGCCGGGCACGCGCGCGAGGTCGAACCCGTCGCCGACCTCGACGCCCTTGATCGCCTGGATGCCCATGAGGGCACCGGCCAGCCGGGCGTCCAGCTTGCGGTCCCAGTGCACGTGCGAGCCCAGGCCCACCGGCACGTCGTAGGCCAGCACCTCGACGACTCCGCCGAGGGTGTCGCCGTCCTTGTGGGCCTGGTCGATCTCGGCGACCATCGCCTTCGACGCGTCCGCGTCCAGGCAGCGCACCGGGTCGGCGTCGAGCTTCTCGACGTCGGCGGGGGTCGGGTACACGCCGTACGGCGCCTTGGCGGCGGCGATCTCCACGACGTGGGACACGATCTCGATGCCGGCCGTCTCCTTCAGGTACGACCGGGCGACGGCGCCCAGGGCGACGCGGGCGGCCGTCTCGCGCGCGGAGGCGCGCTCCAGGATCGGCCGGGCCTCGTCGAAGCCGTACTTCTGCATGCCGGCCAGGTCGGCGTGGCCGGGGCGGGGGCGGGTCAGCGGTGCGTTGCGGGCGAGCCCGGCGAGCACCTCGGGGTCGACCGGGTCGGCCGCCATGACCTGGTCCCACTTCGGCCACTCGGTGTTGCCCACCATGACCGCGACCGGGGAACCGAGGGTGAGGCCGTGGCGGACACCGCCGAGGAAGGTCACCTCGTCCCGCTCGAACTTCATCCGTGCACCGCGCCCGTAGCCGAGCCGGCGCCTCGCCAGATGGTCCGCCACCATGTCCGTGGTGATCGGCACGCCGGCGGGAAGGCCCTCCAGCGTCGCCACGAGTGCGGGACCGTGGGACTCCCCCGCGGTCAGCCAGCGCAACCTGCTCAACGGTGCTCCTCAGTCTCGCGCCTGGTCCTGCCCTGCGTACGCGCGTCCTCGCGTACGGCAACGGCGCGACCGGGTGCGCGACCCTGGTCCGCCACCCCCGATCCTCCCACGTCCACCGCCCGCAACCGGCCGCCGGTCCATCTGGCGGACGTCGAGTACCGGCGGGCGGGCTCCCGCGAGCCGGACCGGACGCGGGGATCCCGCTACGGGCGGGAGGCGAGCGCGTGCTCTCCGGCCTTGCGCATCGCGTCCAGGGGGGCCGGGGAGCGCCCGGTCATCCGCTCCACCTGGAGCGCCGCCTGGTGCACCAGCAGGTCGAGGCCGCTGACGACGGCGCCGCCGAACATCGACCAGCGGGCGGCCAGTTCGGTCGGCCAGGGGTGGTAGAGCACGTCGAAGAGGGTGGCGGGCCGCTCCGGCACGGCGGCGGCGAGCGCGTCGGTGGTGCCGGCGGGCGTGGTGGCGATCACCAGGGGGGCGCGCAGCGCCTCGGCCGCGTCGGCCCAGTCGGCCGTGCGGACGTCGACGTCGAGGCGCTCGCCCCACTGCCGCATCTCGGCGGCGCGGTCCGCGCTGCGCACGTAGACCACGACCTCGCCGGCGCAGACCCTGGACATCGCGGCCAGCGCGGAGGAGGCGGTGGCGCCGGCGCCGAGGATCGCGGCCGAGTCGACCTGCTCGACGCCGTGCTCGCGCAGGGCGGCGACCATGCCGGGGATGTCGGTGTTGTCGCCGACGCGGCGGCCGTCCTCGGTGAACACCAGGGTGTTGACCGCCTCGACGGCGGCCGCCGTCTCGCTGACCTCGTCCAGCAGGGGGACGACCGCGCGCTTGAGCGGCATGGTCAGCGACAGTCCCGCCCACTCGGCCCCGAGCCCCTCGACGAAGGAGGGCAGGGCCGCCTCGTCCACGTCGAAGAGGTCGTACGTCCACTGCGTCAGGTCCATCGCCCGGTACGCGGCACGGTGCAGCACCGGGGAGAGGGAGTGGGCGACGGGGCTGCCGAGCACGGCGGCGCGGTGCCGGTGGACGTGCTCGGTCCGGGTGGTGTCGGTCATGTCCTCAGTTACCGGCGCTCTCGTTGAACTTGTCCTTGAGCCGTTCGAATTCCGCGTAGGTCTTGGCGAACTCGGTCTTGTTCTCGCCGTCGGTCGCCACGAAGTAGATCCAGCCGTCGCTCGTCGGGGTCAGCGCCGCCGTCAGCGCCTCGGCCCCGGGGTTCCCGATCGGTCCCGGCGGAAGGCCCTTCTGGGTGTACGTGTTGTACGGGTCCTGGTTGCTGTTGATCTCGGACTCGCTGATGTGGATGTTGCTCTCGTTCTTCAGGTAGTTGAAGGTCGAGTCGAACTGGAGCAGCTGGTTGGTCTCGGTGTTCGTCGGCTTGAGGCGGTTGTAGACCACCTCCGCCATCTTGCGGAAGTCGTCGTGCGTCTTGCCCTCCGCCTGGACCAGGCTGGCGACCGTGATGACCTGGAGCGGGTTCTCCAGTTTCAGCGCCTTGGCCTTGGCCTCGAGGTCGTACTTGCCGTAGGCCTCGTCGGCCCGGGCGACCATCTGCTTGAGGACCGTGGCGGGCTTCATGCCCTTGGCGGCGGGGTAGGTGCCGGGGTAGAGGAAGCCCTCCAGCGGGTCCTTGGCGTCGCCGTCGGCGTTCGCCCAGTCGGGCAGGCCGAGGTTCTTGAATTCCTTCTCCGCGACGTCCCTGGTGGTGCCGGCGGCGAGGCCGAGTTTGCTGTCGATCGCCTTGTAGACGGCGATGTTCCGCTGGCCGGGCGGGACCATCACGTTGGCCTGGCTCTTGGGATCGAGCATCATCTCCACGGCGCTCTTGGCGGACATCTCCTTCCTGAGGATGTACGCGCCCGCCTGGATCTGGTCCCCGTTGTTGGTGGTGAAGGCGGAC
Organism: Streptomyces sp. NPDC017202; assembly: GCF_044331705.1. NCBI lineage: Bacteria > Bacillati > Actinomycetota > Actinomycetes > Kitasatosporales > Streptomycetaceae > Streptomyces > Streptomyces sp. NPDC017202. The sequence continues at coordinate 115,682 of NZ_JBIRNP010000007.1, forward strand.
ACGAAGGCGTCCACGCTCTTCACCACACCGGCGTCCTTCAGCTTGCGGCCGATGTCGACACCGCGGGCGCCCTTCGGGACCTCGATGCTGACGGTCTGGCTGGTGCCGTCGCCCGTGAAGTCCGGGGCCGCGCTGTGACGGTTCTGGTAGAACTGGTAGCCGAAGTAGGTGACGCCGCCGAGACCGCCGCCGAACACCAGCAGGACGACCAGGCAGGCACAGCCGTTGCGGCTCTTCTTGCTCTTGGCGCCCTTGGCCCCTTTGCCGCCGCGGCCGCGCCGGTCGCCGCGCGTCTCCGGCTCGTCGTCGTCCTCGTCGTCCGCCCCGCCGCCCGCGAAGAAGGCGTGCTCGCCCTGGTCGGGACCGGGGTCCCAGTCGGGCCGCGACTGCGCCGCCTCCGGTTCCGGCTCGGCGCGCCTGCGCGCGGGCGGCTCCGGCGGCGGATAGGCGTCCGGCGTCCCGTAGAGGTCGGGCTGTTCGGCGCCGTAGGCCGCGGCCTGCTGGCCGTACGGGTCACCGGGGTCGGCGGCGTAGGGGACCTGCGCGTGGCTGCCGGTGCCGTCCCAGCCGCCCTCCTGGTAGGCCTGCTGGTCGCGGTGGGCGTACTGCTGGCCCTGAGCGGCGTACTGCTGCTGCTCGTAGGACTGCTGGTACTGCTGCTGGTCGTACTCCTGCCGGCCGTACTGCTGCGGCTGGCCGTTGCTCCAGTCCGCGTACTCCTGCTGCGGCTGTTGCGGGTGCTGCGGGTACTGGTGCTGCGGCTGGCCGCCGTAGGCAGGCTGGTGGCCGGTGTGGCCCTGCTGCCCTTCCCATCCGCCGTCCCCGTACAACGGGTCCTCCGGATGCCACGGTTCGGAGCCAGGGCCCCGGCCATACTCAGTCATCGATCCCCTAGAGCCGCGAGGCGGCGGTCGCGCGGCTTGTGGGCCCGGCTACCGTCCCGCCTCTTTCTGTGCGGTCGCTGTTCGAACACCACCGCATCGCGCGGAACGTTACCGTATCGCGATCAGATGACCACTTCGACGCCCTCGCCGGGTGCCGAGCCTGACACCCGTTCGGATTCCAGCGCCTGCTGAAGGATGATCACAGCGGCCGCCTGGTCGATGACGGAACGTCCCTTCCTGGACTTCACGCCCGAGGCACGCAGTCCCTGACTGGCCGTCACCGTCGTCATCCGCTCGTCGACCAGCCGGACCGGGACCGGCGCGATGCCCTTGGCCAGCTCCTGGGCGAAGGCACGCACCTTGACCGCGGCCGGGCCCTCGCCCCCCTTGAGGGAGCGAGGGAGGCCGACGACGACCTCGATCGGCTCGTACTCCTCGACGAGCTGCCGCAGCCGACGGTGGGCCGCCGGGACGTCGCGGCCGGGAACCGTCTCCACCGGGGTGGCGAGGATCCCGTCGGGGTCGCACGAGGCGACCCCGATCCGGGCGTCCCCGACGTCGACGGCGAGACGGCGGCCCTTGCGCATGGGACGGCTCACTTGGCCGATTCCGCCACGAGCCGCTCGACGGCGTCGACGGCCTCGCCGACGGCGGCCGGGTTCTGGCCGCCGCCCTGGGCGACGTCCGGCTTGCCGCCACCTCCGCCGCCGAGGGTCTTGGCCGCCGTACGGACCAGGTCGCCGGCCTTGAGGCCGCGCTCGCGGGCGGCCTCGTTGGTGGCGATGACCGTGAGCGGCTTGCCGTTGTTGACCGTGAACAGGGCGACCACGACGGCCCGCCCGCCCTGGATGCGGCCGCGCACGTCGAGGACCAGCTTGCGCAGGTCGTCCGGCGTGGTGCCGTCCGGGACCTGGCCGGTGACGACGGCGACGCCGCGGACGTCCTTGGCGGACCCGGCGAGACCGGCGGCGGCCTGGAGGACCTTCTCGGCGCGGAACTTCTCGATCTCCTTCTCGGCGTCCTTCAGCTTGCCGAGCATGGCGGAGACCTTCTCCGGGAGCTCCTCCGGGCGGCCCTTGATCAGCTCCTGGAGCTGGGCGACGACCGTGTGCTCACGGGCCAGGAAGTTGTAGGCGTCGACGCCGACGAGGGCCTCGATACGGCGCACGCCCGAACCGATCGACGACTCGCCGAGCAGCTTCACCAGGCCGAGCTGGGCGGTGTTGTGCACGTGGGTGCCGCCGCACAGCTCCTTGGAGAAGTCGCCGATGGTCACGACGCGGACCCGCTCGCCGTACTTCTCGCCGAACTCGGCGATGGCGCCCTGCTTCTTGGCCTCGTCGAGGCTCAGGATCTCGGCGTGCACGTCCAGGTCGCGGGCGAGCACCTCGTTGATCTTCTGCTCGACGTCGGTCATCACGGCCGTCGGGACGGCGGCGGGAGAGCCGAAGTCGAAGCGGAAGCGGCCGGGCTGGTTCTCGGAACCGGCCTGGGCGGCCGTCGGGCCGAGGGCGTCGCGCAGGGCCTGGTGGGTGAGGTGCGTGGCCGAGTGGGCGCGGGCGATGGCCGTACGGCGGCGGCCGTCGATCGAGGCGTGGGCCTTGGCCCCGACGGTCACCTCGCCGAACTGGACGACGCCCTTGTGGACGTACACGCCCGGCACCGGCTTCTGGGTGTCGCGGATCTCGACGACGGCACCGGTGTCGATCTTGATGCGGCCGGTGTCGCCGATCTGGCCGCCGCCCTCGGCGTAGAACGGGGTGCGGTCCAGGACGATCTCGACCTCGTCGCCCTCGGTGGCGGCCGGGGAGGAGACGCCGTCGACGAGGATGCCGACGACCGTGGTCTCGCCCTCGGTGTCGGTGTAGCCGATGAAGTCGGTCTCGCCGGCCTTGTCGGCGATCTCGCGGTAGGCGCCGGCGCCGGCGTGGCCGGTCTTCTTGGCCTGGGCGTCGGCCTTGGCGCGCTCCCGCTGTTCCTTCATCAGGCGGCGGAAGCCGTCCTCGTCCACGGACAGCCCCTGCTCGGCGGCCATCTCCAGGGTGAGGTCGATCGGGAAGCCCCAGGTGTCGTGGAGCAGGAAGGCCTTGTCGCCGGACAGGACGCTGCCCCCGGCCTGCTTGGTCTCGGTGACGGCGGTGTCGAGGATGTTCGTGCCGCCCTTGAGGGCCTTGAGGAAGGCGTTCTCCTCGGCGACGGCGACCTTCTCGATCCGCTCGCGGTCGGAGACGAGCTCCGGGTACTGCTGGCCCATCATCTCGATGACCGTGTCGATCAGGTCCTTGACGACCGGGCCGGTGGCGCCGAGCAGGCGCATGTTGCGGATGGCGCGGCGCATGATGCGGCGCAGGACGTAGCCGCGGCCCTCGTTGCCGGGGGTCACGCCGTCGCCGATGAGCATCACCGAGGTGCGCATGTGGTCGGTGACCACGCGCAGGGAGACGTCCGATTCGTGGGCGTCGCCGTAGGCCACACCGGTCAGCTCGGTGGCCTTCTTGATGACGGCCATGGAGGTGTCGATCTCGTACATGTTCTGCACGCCCTGCAGAATCATGGCGAGGCGCTCCAGGCCGAGGCCCGTGTCGATGTTCTTGCTCGGCAGTTCGCCCAGGATCTCGAAGTTGTCCTTGCCGATGCCCTCGCCGCGCTCGTACTGCATGAAGACGAGGTTCCAGATCTCCACGTACCGCTCGTCGTTGACGGCGGGGCCGCCCTCGACGCCGAACTCGGGGCCGCGGTCGTAGTTGATCTCGGAACAGGGACCGCACGGGCCGGGGACGCCCATGGACCAGTAGTTGTCCTTCATGCCGAGGCGCTGGATGCGCTCCTTCGGCACCCCGACGACCTCGTGCCAGATGCGCTCGGCCTCGTCGTCGTCCTTGTAGACGGTGATCCAGAGCTTCTCCGGCTCCAGGCCGTAACCACCCTTGTCCTGGGGGCTGGTGAGCAGCTCCCAGGCGTGCTTGATGGCGCCTTCCTTGAAGTAGTCGCCGAAGGAGAAGTTGCCGCACATCTGGAAGAACGTGCCGTGGCGGGTGGTCTTGCCGACCTCTTCGATGTCGGGCGTGCGCACGCACTTCTGCACGCTGGTGGCGCGCTGGAAGGGCGGCTTGACCTCACCCAGGAAGTAGGGCTTGAAGGGCACCATGCCGGCGGGGACCAGGAGCAGAGTCGGGTCGTCCGCGATGAGCGACGCCGAAGGGACGACGGTGTGCCCGCGCTCCTCGAAGAAGCTCAGCCAGCGGCGGCGGATCTCAGCCGACTCCATCAGTGGTCCTCATTCCGGTTGTACGAGTACGTCGTGTCGTCGACGTGCTTCGGCTTGCTGGGACGGTTCTCGATGGCGGTGTACCGCCGGGGCGCGGGGAGTTCGGGGTCCGAGCGGAGCCCGAGCGCGTCCCCCAGTTCGGCCTCCCGCTGGGCCATGTTGTCGCGGACGTCGAGCGCGAAACCCACCGCGCGGTCCTTGAGGCGCGCTCCCGTCTCGAGAGCCTTGTTGGCCGCGGTCGCGGCGAGGCTCTCGGGGGTCAGCTGCCTCAGCTTGCGGTTGACCTTGGTGGTGGCCCACACACCGGCGGCGACACCGGTGCCGAACCAGAACGTACGGCGGAACATCGCTTGAGTCTCAGTCCTTCTTCCGCTTGCCCCACCGCTGGGCCGGGACGGTCCGGCCCACGATCACGGTGCGTCGGGGCGCTTTGGCGGGCCCGTCTTCCTTGCGTCCGCCGAGGGCCCGGCGTACGCCGTAACCGAAGGCGGCGACCTTCACCAGGGGGCCGCCGAAGGTGGAGGCGACCGTGGTGGAGAGCGCGGAGGCGTTGGAAGTGACCTCCTGGACGTCCGAGGCGATCGCGTCGACCCGGTCGATCTGGGTCTGTGCCGAGCGGACCGCCGTGGAGGCGTCCGCCAGCAGCGGTACGGCCTGATCGGTCACGTCCGCCACCAGCTTGGTGGTGGCCCTGAGCGTCTGGGCCAGTCTCGCCAGCGCGACCGCGAGGAAGGAGACCAGGATCGCCCAGAACACGGCCACCAGGATGCCGGCCACCTCTCCACCGGACACTGTGCACCCGCTCCCTGAAACGTGCCTCTGCATCGGAAAAGTCGTGGACCGAGCCTATCGCGCCGCCGGGACCGGTCCGAACCGGATTAACGGGCGGCGCGGTCCCGGACATGCGCGGACCCGCCGCCCCGCCCGCCCGGGAGGGCGGGGGGACGGCGGGTCCGGACTCAGAGGTCCTGCGGCCGCCGGAGGATCAGCGGGCGTAGTACTCGACGACCAGCTGCTCGTCGCAGATGACCGGGATCTCCTTGCGGTTCGGCTCGCGGTCCAGGCGGAACGCCAGGGCGCGGAGGTTCACCTGGAGGTAGCGCGGGGTCTCGCCGTCGGGGGCGAAGCCACCCTCGCGGGCGACCGCGAAGAGGGTCTTCTCGCGGCTGCGCTCGCGGACCATCACGACGTCGTCGGGACGGACGCGGAACGAGGGCTTGTCGACCTTCTGGCCGTTGACCTCGATGTGGCCGTGGACGACCATCTGGCGGGCCTGGTAGATCGTGCGGGCGATGCCCGAACGCAGGACCAGCGCGTCGAGGCGGCGCTCGAGCTCGATGATCAGGGCCTCACCGGTCTTGCCCTGGACCTTGGAGGCACGCTCGTAGGCGCGGACGAGCTGGCGCTCGGACACGTCGTACTGCGCGCGCAGACGCTGCTTCTCGAGCAGACGGACCTTGTAGTCCGAGTTCTGCTTGCGGCCGCGGCCGTGCTCACCCGGCGGGTAGGGGCGGGCCTCGAAGTACTTGACGGCCTTCGGGGTCAGCGCGATGCCGAGGGCACGCGACTTCTTGACCTTGGGGCGGGACTGGTTCGCCACTGTCTCTCATTTCCTGGTTTCGGCTTGTCAGGGTTGAAGGAGGTCGCATCCGCAGCCGGGGAGACCCGCCGGGTCCGCAAGGGACCTGCCGGGCAGCCGCTCCCCTGGTCTGGGCACATACGTGCAGCACGCGAGTGGCCCACCGACCCTGACCGGAAACCCGGCTGGTGGTGGGCTGCCCGCGACACCGTTCGACGGTGCGCGACGCTCCTGGAGCCGGTCCGCGAAGGACCGGGGCTCCGGCTGACCGTCCCGTTCTGACAGCGCGGGACACAGCACTGCGAGCGAGTTTACAGGGTGCTCAGTCCCGCTTGCGACCGAGGTGCTTCCTGGTCCACTCCACGGCGTCCGAGTACCGCGCCTCCGCGCCGTGCCGGGTCGGCTCGTAGTACCGGCGGTCCTTGATGGCGTCCGGGGCGTACTGCTGGGGGGCGATCCCCTCGGGCAGGTCGTGCGGGTACACGTACCCCTGCGCGTGCCCCAGCTTGGCGGCTCCCTTGTAGTGCCCGTCCCGCAGATGCGCCGGCACGGGCCCGGCCAGCCCCTTGCGCACGTCGTCCAGGGCGGCGCCTATCGCGGTCGTCGCGGAGTTCGACTTGGGGGCGAGGGCCAGGGCGATGGTGGCGTGGCTGAGGGTGAGGGCGGCCTCGGGGAAGCCGATCATGGCGACGGCCTGGGCGGCGGCGACCGCGATCGGCAGGGCGCCGGGGTCGGCCAGGCCGATGTCCTCGCTGGCGGAGATCATCAGGCGGCGGGCGATGAAACGGGGGTCCTCGCCCGCCTCGATCATGCGGGCCAGGTAGTGCAGGGCCGCGTCGACGTCGGAGCCGCGGATCGACTTGATCAGGGCGCTGGCGACGTCGTAGTGCTGGTCGCCGTCGCGGTCGTACTTCACGGCGGCCCGGTCGACCGTCTCCTCCAGGGTGGCGAGGGAGATCTGCGTCTCGCCCTTGTCCAGGGCGGCTCCGGCGGCGGCCTCCAGGGCGGTGAGGGCGCGGCGGGCGTCACCGCCGGCGATGCGCAGGAGGTGGTCCTCGGTGTCCTCGGGGAGGTCCACGGCGCCCTTCAGTCCGCGTTCGTCGGCCACCGCGCGCCGCAGCAGGCCGCGCAGGTCGTCGTCGGTGAGCGGTTCGAGGGTGAGGAGGAGCGAGCGGGAGAGCAGGGGCGAGATCACCGAGAAGAACGGGTTCTCCGTGGTGGCCGCGATCAGGGTGACCCAGCGGTTCTCGACGGCGGGCAGGAGGGAGTCCTGCTGGGCCTTGCTGAAGCGGTGGATCTCGTCGAGGAAGAGGACCGTCTCCTTGCCGAAGCCCCCGGTGGCGCGGCGGGCGCCGTCGATGACGGCACGGACCTCCTTGACGCCGGCGGTGATCGCGGACAGTTCGACGAAGCGGGCGTCGGTGGCCTTGGAGACGACGTAGGCCAGGGTGGTCTTGCCGGTGCCCGGCGGGCCCCAGAGGATCACCGAGGAGGGACCGGCCGGGCCCCTGGCGCTCTCGCCGACCAGGCGGCGCAGGGGTGAGCCCGGCTTCAGCAGGTGCTGCTGGCCCACGACCTCGTCGAGGGTGCGCGGGCGCATCCGGACCGCCAGGGGGCTCCCGGCGGGGTCCTTCTCCTGGCGTTCTTCGGCTGCGGCGGTGAACAGATCGGGCTCCACGCTGAAACCCTAGTTCACCGGACCGACAATGCCGTCGGCCGCCGGGAGGCCCTGGCCGGCCGGATCCGTCCGGTCCCGGCCGGGGCGGACGGGGCCGAGCAGGGGCGGCCGGGGCCGGGCGGGTCAGCTGGTCCAGAAGTCCCACCAGCGCGTCAGGATCAGCATGCCGATGATGCCGACGTGCAGCACGGGCAGGACCCAGGTGAACTCGCCGAAGAAGCTCTTGAGCCAGCCGGGGGCGGGCAGGAAGCCGTTGCGGACGTTGAACGAGGTCACGTACCAGAACATGAAGATCGTGGCGACCCAGGCCAGGGAGCACCACAGGCACAGGGCGTTGATGCGGTACAGGGACTGGAACATCAGCCAGGCGCAGAAGACGACCCCGAAGAGGGTGCCGGCGTTGAAGGTGAGCCAGTACCAGCGCGGGAAGCGGGCGCCCGCGAGCAGGCTGATGCCGACGCAGACGACGATGCCGTAGGCGACGAGACCGAGCATCGGGTTGGGGAAGCCGAAGACCGAGGCCTGGTCGCTCTCCATGACGCTGCCGCAGGAGACGACGGGGTTGAGGCTGCACCCGGGGGTGAAGGTCTTGCCCTCGACCTTGGCCTCGAGGAGCTTGAACTTGTCGACCGTGATGACCCACGCGGCGAGCAGTCCGGCCGCGCCGGTGATCACCAGCAGCAGGGCGAACGCCCGGCTGCCGCCCGCCGTCCCGGTCGCGGCCGGTTCGGCACGCCGCGGACCGGGTTCGGTGGAGACGTCGTTGACTGTCGTCTTGCTCATCACGCCGATTCCGTCACTTGAGACTTGGACCTTCTTCGGGCACGGCCATTGTGCCGCACGCGCGCGCGTGCGCACCGTTCGCTCCACATAAGGATGAAGGTGAGATCCGGTACGGGTGTTCGGTTCCGGACAGCCGTACCGGGTGTCCGGTCCGGGCACCGCCGGACACGGTCCGGGCACCGCGTCGGGCCTGGCACCGGACACCGGGCACGACGAGGGCGCCGGACGTCCGAGGAGATGTCCGGCGCCCCGCGCGTGCCCGTCAGCCGAGCCGCGACTCCAGCTCGGCCACGATCTCGTTGACGCCGACCGCCGTCTGCTCGCCGGACTCCATGTCCTTGAGCTGGACGACGCCCTCGGCGAGGTCGCGTTCGCCGGCGACGATCGCGTACCGGGCGCCTGACCGGTTGGCCGCCTTCATCGCGGCCTTGAGGCCCTTGGCGCCGTAGGAGAAGTCGGCGGCGACGCCGAGCTTGCGCAGTTCGGTGACCTTGCCGAAGAGGACGCGGCGCGCCTCCTCCCCGAGCGGGACCGCGAACACGCTGGTGGACGCGGGGAGCCGGAGTTCCACGCCTTCCGCCTCCAGCGCCAGGACGGTGCGGTCGACGCCCAGTGCCCAGCCGACGGACGGCAGCGCAGGGCCGCCGATCATCTCGGACAGGCCGTCGTAGCGCCCGCCGCCGCCCACCGCGGACTGCGAACCGAGGCCGTCGTGGACGAACTCGAAGGTGGTGCGGGTGTAGTAGTCCAGGCCGCGGACCAGCTTCGGGTCGTCCTCGAAGGCGACGCCGGCCGCCGTGACCAGCTCGCGGACCTCCTCGTGGTACGCCTTGCAGGCGTCGCAGAGGTAGTCGCGCAGCAGCGGGGCATCGGCCAGCTGCTTCTGGACGTCCTGGCGCTTGTCGTCGAGGACCCGCAGCGGGTTGATCTCGGCGCGGCGGAGCGTGTCCTCGTCGAGGTCCAGGCCGCGCAGGAAGGTCTGCAGCGCCTCCCGGTACACCGGACGGCACTCCTTGTCGCCCAGGCTGTTGAGCAGGATGCGGAAGTTCCTGAGCCCCAGGGAGCGGTACGCCTGGTCGGCCAGGATGATCAGCTCGGCGTCCAGCGCCGGGTCCTCGGCACCGATCGCCTCGGCGCCGACCTGGGAGAAGTGGCGGTAGCGGCCCTTCTGCGGGCGCTCGTAGCGGTAGTACGAGCCGGAGTACCAGAGCTTGACCGGGAGGTTGCCCGCCTTGTGGAGGTTGGCCTCGAGGGCGGCGCGCAGGACCGACGCCGTTCCCTCGGGGCGCAGCGCGAGCCGGTCGCCGCCCTTGGTCTCGAAGGCGTACATCTCCTTGGTCACGATGTCGGTGGACTCGCCGACACCGCGCGCGAACAGCTCGACGTTCTCGAAGCCGGGGGTCTCGACGTAGCCGTAGCCGGAGTTGCGCAGCGGGGCGGCGATCGCCTCGCGGACGGCCAGGTACGTGGCGCTGTCCGGCGGGATGAGGTCGTACGTGCCCTTGGGGGCCTGGAAGGTACTCACGGGAGGTCTCTCGTCACATTCCTCGTCGGGGAGCCTCGGAGGCTCCCTGGCCGGCGGCCACCTGCCGCAGATACGGGTTGGTGGCACGTTCCTGGCCGATGGTCGTGTGCTCATTGTGACCGGGCAGCACCACGGTGGAGTCGTCGAGCGGAAGGACCACGCGGGCCAACGACTCGAGCATGTCGTCCATGGAGCCACCGGGCAGGTCGGTGCGTCCGATGGAGCCGGCGAACAGCAGGTCGCCCGAGAAGAGGACGGACGGGACGTCCGCGCTCTCGGGCATCCGGAAGGTCACCGACCCCCTGGTATGGCCCGGCGCGTGCGCGACGGAGAACTCCAGACCCGCCAGCTCCAGCTTCGCCCCGTCCGTCAGCTCACGGACGTCGTCGGGCTCCCCCACGGTCAGCTCGCCCAGCAGCGGCAGGCCGATGGACCGGCCGAGCCCCTTCTCGGGGTCGCTCATCATGAACCGGTCCTCGGGGTGGATCCAGGCCGGGACGTCGTGCGCCCCGCAGACCGGGACGACCGAGGCCACGTGGTCGAGGTGGCCGTGGGTGAGGACGACGGCGACGGGCTTGAGCCGATGCTTCCTGATCGCTTCCTCGACTCCGGGGGCCGCCTGGTGGCCCGGGTCGATGATCACGCACTCCTCACCGGCGGCGGGGGCGACGAGGTAACAGTTCGTCGCCCAGGCCCCGGCGGGGAACCCGGCAATGAGCACGATCGTCCTTCGTTTGTGTCGATACGGGTGGCTTGGGAGCGGCTGCGCCCGCGGTCAGAGCCTACCGGCGCTGCCGATTCCTCAGCGAACCCATATACGGTACGGGGCACACGCAGGCGGTCGGCTCACTGGACGCACGCGTACCGGTGGACATACGAGACGCACGAGGAGAGAACCCGGTGGTCACCCAGGAACAGCGCAAGCGTCAGCTCGCCCGGGAGAAGTTCTTGCGGCAGCAGCAGCGCCGTACGGCCCTGCGCCGCAAGGCACGCGCTCGCAACGCGGTGATCGCGTCGGTCCTCGGCGTGGTTCTGGTGGGCAGTCTGGCGCTGTACACGACCGGCGTCCTCAAGGGCGACGACAAGGCGAACGCGAGCTCCGAGGCGAGCCCGTCGGCCTCGCCGAGCGCCGTCAAGGACCCGTGCGAGAAGCCCGCCGCGGGCGCGGTCAAGACGCAGACGTGGAAGAAGGAGCCGGCGATCACGATCGACAAGTCGGCGAAGTACACGATGAAGCTGGCCACGACCTGCGGCGACATCGACGTCGCGCTGAAGACGTCGGCGGCCCCGCACACCGTGAACTCGTTCGCCTTCCTCGCCGGCAAGGGCTACTTCGACCACACCAAGTGCCACCGGCTCACCACCAACGGCATCTTCGTGCTCCAGTGCGGCGACCCGACGGGCAGCGGCAGCGGCGGGCCCGGCTACACCATCCCGGACGAGAACCTGAAGGACACGAGCCTCAAGGCGAACGTCTACCCGGCCGGCACGGTCGCGATGGCCAACACCAGCCAGCCCAATAGCGGCGGCAGCCAGTTCTTCCTCGTCTACGAGGACAGCCAGCTCCCGCCCAGCTACACGCCGTTCGGCACGGTCTCCGAGGCCGGCATGGCCGTCCTCAAGAAGATCGCCGCCGCGGGCGAGAACACGGGCGCCGGCGACGGCGCCCCCAACGCGACCGTGGTGATCGACAAGGCGACGGTCACCAAGTCCTGACGACGGGGCGGCGACCGCCCCATTTCGGTCGCGCTGGATGCGGACAGGCGGCCCGCCGGTCGCCTATGTTGGCCGTGACGAAACTGTGGACGATGCCCGGGGCGCCGAAGCCCTTCGGAGGCATCATGTGGAGGAGGCGCTGTGAGCAGCGACCCGTGGGGCCGCGTCGACGAGACGGGGACCGTGTACGTGCGTACGGCCGACGGCGAGCAGGTCGTCGGTTCCTGGCAGGCCGGCTCCCCCGAGGAGGCGCTGGCCTACTTCGAGCGCAAGTACGAGGGCCTGGTTGTCGAGATCGGCCTCCTCGAGAAGCGGGTGCGGACCACCGACCTGTCGGCGAAGGACGCCCAGGTCGCGATCGGCCACATCCGCGAGCAGGTGGACGCGCATCACGCGGTCGGCGACCTGGACGCGCTGCGCACCCGGCTGGACAAGCTGGTGGCGACGGTCGAGGCGCGCCGCGAGGAGCGCAAGCAGCAGCGGGCCAAGCAGTCCGACGAGGCCCGCAGGGCCAAGGAGGACCTCGTCGCGGAGGCCGAGCAGCTGGCGCAGTCCGACCAGTGGCGGGCGGCCGGTGAGCGGCTGCGGGCGCTGGTGGACACCTGGAAGGGCCTGCCGCGCCTGGACCGCAAGTCGGACGACGAGCTGTGGCACCGGTTCTCGCACGCCCGGTCGGCGTTCTCCAAGCGCCGCAAGGCCCACTTCGCGCAGCTCGACGCCCAGCGCGAGGAGGCCCGCCGGGTCAAGGAGCGGCTGGTCGCCGAGGCCGAGGCGCTGTCCGGCTCGACGGACTGGGGTCCGACGGCCGCGCGCTACCGCGACCTGATGACCGAGTGGAAGTCGGCCGGCCGCGCCCAGCGCGAGCACGAGGACGACCTGTGGAACCGCTTCCGCGGCGCCCAGGACGTCTTCTTCGCCGCCCGCGGCTCGGTCTTCGCGGAGCGCGACGCCGAGCAGACGGAGAACCTGAAGCTGAAGGAGGAGCTGGCCGAGGAGGCCGAGAAGATCCTCCCGGTGACGGATCTCAAGGCGGCGCGGGCCGCGTTCCGCTCGGTCAACGAGCGCTGGGAGGCCATCGGCCACGTGCCGCGCGACGCCCGGCCGAAGGTCGAGGGCCGGATGCACACGGTGGAGCGGGCCATCCAGGAGGCCGAGGAGGCCGAGTGGCGCCGGACCAACCCGGAGGCACGCGCGCGTGCCGAGGGTCTGACCGGTCAGCTCCAGGCGGCCGTGGACAAGCTGCGTTCCCAGATCGAGCAGGCGCGCGCCCAGGGCAACAGCGCCCGGGCCGACAAGCTGGAGCGTGAGCTGGAGGGCCGTCAGGCGCTGCTGGACCAGGCGCTCAAGGGGCTCCAGGAGTTCGGCGGCTGACACCGCCTGCCGGAACCGGCCCGAACGGCCCGGCCGTGGGAGACCACGGCCGGGCCGTTCGGCGTTCCCGGGCGTCTGACGGCGCCCGGTGCGCAGCACGGTGCCGGGTGTCGCGCGGTGTCCGGAGAGCCGGGCGGGCCGGAGGACTCAGGCGGGGCCGCCGCGTTCGCTGATGTCCAGGGCGTGCTTGAGGACCTCGCAGGCCTGGAGGTGGTTGCCGGACTCCTGGAGCAGGTCGGCGAGGCGTCGGCAGACCAGGACGGCCTCTGGGCCGTAGACCTTGTGGACCTGCTGGAAGGCGAGTTCCAGGACCTCGATGGCGTCCTTGACCTGGCCGGTCTCGGCGAGGAGTTCGGAGAGTTCGAGCTGGACGGCGAGCAGGTCGCCCTGGGCGTCGGCGGTCCGCTGTTCCTGGAGGGCGAGCCGCAGCACGGGCAGGGCGTCGCGGGTGTTGCCCTCGGCGCGCAGCAGCCGGGCGACGGCGAGGCCGGTGGAGACCATGGCGGCGCGGACGTCGGCGGGCAGGACCGGGCCCGCCGGGGTGTGGCGGCCGGCCCGGGACTTGTTGCGGGCCAGCGGGAGCCGTCCCACGCCGTTCTCCTGGGAGTGCTGGGGCAGCGGGCGGTTCTTGGCGCGCAGGCGTTCCAGCAGGACGCGGTAGAGCGTGTCCAGGTCGATCAGTTCGGGGCCGTCCTCGACGCCGTGCCGCAGCACGGTGAGGAGTTCCCCGGTGAAGGCGGTGTAGCGCTCGCCGTCGGGGGCCAGGGCGATCCGGTCGCGGGGGGAGGCGGTCAGGACGTACGCCCCGTCCACGGCGGCCTCCGCGGCGAGGACGTCGCCACCGGACAGGGCTCGGGCGGCGCGGCCGCTGAAGCAGCAGTCCAGGACGACGACCTTGCGGCGGGCGCGGGCGGAGCGCAGCGCGGTGCGCAGGTGCTGGTAGGCGACGGCGGTGTAGCCGAGGTGTTCGCGGGAGTCGCCGAGGGCGAGGTAGAGGTCGGCGGACTCCGCGTCGCGCATGCCGTGTCCGGCGAAGTACACCAGCAGGGTGTCGGTGGCCTCCTCGCTCGCCCGGTAGACGGGGTCGAGGATGGTCTGGGGGCTCAGCGGGTCGGTGACGACCGTGCAGTGCTGCACGGGCAGCCCCCACACGGTGGCGTCGCACAGTTCGGCGGCGAGGTCGACGACACCTGTCTCGACGGCGGGGAGCTGGGGCAGGTGGCGGTAGGAGGCGGTGCCGATGAGCACGGCCCGCGAGCGCGCCGGGTCAGGGAGTGCCGTCATCGCCTCCGCTTCCCTCGGTGCGGGGGGCGGGGGCGGTGTCGCCGTCGAGGAGGGCGACGAGGCGCCGTACGGCCTCCTCGTCGCGGGCCGCACGGGCCGTGAGCAGGACCTCCACGTCGCCGCGGCGCAGGGTGACGGCCGGTGCGCGGCGCAGGGAGGCCTGCCACTGGAGGACGGAGACCACCAGGGAGGCCACGGACAGTCCGCCCGACACGGCCAACTGGAGCACGTCGAAGCCGGTGCCCATGACGCCGGGCGGGGGCGGGGCGGCGGCGGGGCGGGCCCGCACGCCGGCGGTGTCGTCCGCGCGCAGCCAGCGCAGCAGGGAACGCAGGTCGTCCTCGGTGCCGGTGTCGTCCAGGGAGGCGGAGATCCCCGGGCCGGGATCAGTCATCGTGTCCGTCCGTTCGTCGGGCCACGCGTGCGTTGACGCGGGAGAACAGTTCCAGTGCGTCCCGTCCGGCGTCGAGCCGGGCCAGACAGACCGCGTGCCAGTACTGGCTGGTGAGGGTGGTCGGATGGTCGGCCCCCAGCGTGGAGAGGCAGACCGGGACCACGACCGACAGCATCTGCGCCGCCTCCTGGAGGCGTCCGCGCTGCACCAGGTTGACCGCCTCGCGCTGCCGGGACAGGGCGCTCTGCGGGGTCATGCTGCCGAGCACGATCCTGCGGGTGGTGTCGCTGAGGGTGGCGGGCCGGAAGGGGTCCGGTGACGCGTCCCGCTGCTCGGGCAGGACGGGCTCCTCGTCCCAGAGGTACTCGGGCACGCCCTTGTGCGCTCCGCCGAGCACGCCGGCTTCCGCGAAGTGCGGCACGGCCCGGGCGTCCCGTACGGCCTCCTCGCGGGCCCGGCCGGTCACCAGGCCGGCCAGGGCCTCCGTGCCGCCGTAGGTCAGGGGCAGCAGGACGTCCCGGATCGCGGCGGCGTCCTGGCGGCGGACGGCGGGGTCCTGCCGGCAGAGGTCGTCGACCAGCCGGCACAGGTTTCCGGGGCCGTCGTAGCGGCTCCCGGTGAGCGGGGGGACGCCGTCGCCGAGGGCCCGCTCCATGATCGCGCCGAAGTCGACGGTGGGGCCGAACGGCAGCTCGCCGGTGATCATCAGGTACATGCAGACGCCGAGGCCGTACCAGTCGGCCGCGCGTTCCGGCAGGACTCCGCGCATGGCCTCGGGCGCCATGAACTGCGGGGTGCCGACGAGGGCGCCGGTACGGGTGATGGCGGCCTCGCCGGCCAGCCGGGCCAGACCGAAGTCCTGGAGGACCACGCGGCCGCTGCGGGTGATGCCCACGTTGGTGGGCTTGACGTCGCGGTGCAGGACTCCGGCCTCGTGCGCGGCCTCCAGGGCCTCGGCCATGCCGAAGGCCACCGTGCACACGACGGCCGTCGGCAGCGGTCCGGCGGCCGCCACCAGGTCGGCCAGGGTGGTGCCGTCGAGCACCTGCATCACGAGGTAGGGGGTGCCGTCGTGCACCCCGGTGTCGTAGAGGGTGACGACGCCCGGGTGCTCGATCCGGGCCAGGGCGCGGGCCTCCCGGCGGAAGCGGTCCCAGGCCTCGCTGTCCCCCGCCAGACCCTCGACGGCGGTGAGCATCTTCACGGCGACGCGGCGGTCGAGCCGGGTGTCCTCCGCCTCGTGCACGACGCCCATGCCGCCGCGGCCGAGGAAGCGGACGGGGCGGTAGCGCCCGGCCACCAGAAGGGGCGCGGCGGGCGGCGACGCCTCGACCGGCCCGTCCACCGGCCCGTCGGCCGGTGGCGCCCCGCCCGTTAATCCGTCCTGTCCGGTACCGCCCATCCCTCTCCCCCGTCCCCGTCGGCCCCTGCCGTCCGCCCGTAGGTTACGGCCTGCGTGCCGATGTCACCCGGTAGACGTCATAGACGCCCTCGACCCCGCGGACGGCCTTCAGGACGTGTCCCAGGTGCTTGGGATCGCCCATCTCGAAGGTGAAGCGGGAGGTGGCGACGCGGTCGCGGGAGGTCTGCACGGCCGCCGAGAGGATGTTGACGTGCTGGTCCGACAGGACCCGCGTGACGTCCGAGAGGAGCCGCGAGCGGTCCAGCGCCTCGACCTGTATGGCGACCAGGAAGACCGAGGACTGCGTCGGCGCCCACTCGACTTCGAGGATGCGCTCCGGCTCCCGCGAGAGCGAGTCCACGTTGACGCAGTCGCTGCGGTGGACCGACACACCGCTGCCGCGCGTGACGAAGCCGATGATCGGGTCGCCGGGGACGGGCGTGCAGCAGCGGGCCAGCTTGACCCACACGTCGTCGACGCCCTTGACGACCACACCCGGGTCGTTGCTGCTGCGCCGCTTGCGCCCGCGGGACGGGACCGTCTCGTCGATCTCCTCGCTCGCGGCCTCTTCGCCGCCGAGGGCCTGCACCAGCTTCTGCACGACGTTCTGCGCGGCGACGTGCCCCTCGCCGATCGCGGCGTACAGCGAGGAGATGTCCGGATAGCGCATCTCGTGCGCGAGCGTGACCAGGGAGTCACCGGTGAGGATGCGCTGGATCGGCAGGTTCTGCTTGCGCATCGCGCGGGCGATGGCGTCCTTGCCCTGCTCGATCGCCTCGTCGCGGCGCTCCTTGGAGAACCAGGCCCGGATCTTGTTGCGGGCCCGCGGTGACTTGACGAAGCCCAGCCAGTCGCGGGACGGTCCGGCGCCGACCGCCTTGGAGGTGAAGACCTCCACCAGGTCGCCGTTGTCCAGCGTGGACTCCAGCGGTACGAGTCTGCCGTTGACCCGTGCTCCTATCGTCCGGTGGCCGACCTCCGTGTGCACCGCGTACGCGAAGTCGACCGGCGTCGCCCCGGCCGGGAGCGCTATGACGTCGCCCTTCGGTGTGAAGACGAAGACCTCGTTGCGGGAGAGGTCGAAGCGCAGCGAGTCCAGGAACTCGCTGGGGTCCTCGGTCTCCTTCTGCCAGTCCAGGAGCTGCCGCAGCCACGCCATGTCGTTGAGGTGGTCGTCCTTGCCCTTGCCGGACGACTTGGAGGCGTCGCTGCGGACCTTGGAGGCACCGGCGACGGCTTCCTGCTTGTACTTCCAGTGGGCGGCGATGCCGTACTCGGCACGGCGGTGCATGTCGAACGTGCGGATCTGGAGTTCGACGGGCTTGCCGTTGGGGCCGATGACCGTCGTGTGCAGCGACTGGTACATGTTGAACTTGGGCATCGCGATGTAGTCCTTGAACCGCCCCGGAACCGGGTTCCAGCGGGCGTGGACGGTGCCCAGCGCCGCGTAGCAGTCACGGACGGTGTCCACCAGGACGCGGATGCCGACCAGGTCGTAGATCTCCGCGAAGTCACGGCCGCGGACGATCATCTTCTGGTAGACGCTGTAGTAGTGCTTGGGGCGGCCGGTGACGGTCGCCTTGATGCGGGCGGCGCGCAGGTCGGCCTGGACCTCGTCGGTCACTATGGCCAGGTACTCGTCACGCTTCGGTGCCCTTTCGGCCACCAGCCGGACGATCTCGTCGTACATCTTGGGGTAGAGGATCGCGAAGGCGAGGTCCTCCAGTTCCCACTTGATGGTGTTCATGCCCAGGCGATGGGCGAGCGGCGCGTAGATCTCGAGGGTCTCGCGCGCCTTCTTCTCCTGCTTCTCGCGCTTGAGGTAGCGCATGGTGCGCATGTTGTGCAGGCGGTCGGCCAGCTTGATGACCAGGACGCGCGGGTCCTTGGCCATGGCGACGACCATCTTGCGGACGGTCTCGGCCTGCGCGGCTTCGCCGAACTTGACCTTGTCGAGCTTGGTCACGCCGTCGACGAGGAGGGCGACCACGTCGCCGAAGTCGCGGCGCAGGTCGTCCAGGCCGTACTCGGTGTCCTCGACCGTGTCGTGGAGCAGGCCCGCCATGAGGGTGGCGGGATCCATGCCCAGCTCGGCGAGGATCGTCGTCACCGCGAGCGGGTGCGTGATGTACGGGTCGCCGCTCTTGCGCTTCTGCCCCCGGTGCCAGCGCTCGGCGACCTGGTAGGCCTTCTCGATCTGGCGCAGGGTGGCGGTCTCGATCTTCGGGTCGTTGCTGCGTACTATCCGCAGCAGCGGTTCCAGGACCGGGTTGTACGGGTTCGCGCGCTGGCCGCCGAGGCGGGCGAGACGGGCGCGGACGCGGTTGGAGGAGCCGGAGCGGGCGGGCTGCTGCGCGGCGGCGGGACGGGCGGCCGACGGGACGGCGGGGCGCTCGGGCGAGGGGGACGCCGCCGCCCTGGCCGCGTCGGACGCGGGGGCCGGCTTGGGGCGGGGCTGCTCGGCCGGCTGCTGCTCGACGGGGGCGGAGCGGTCGTGCTCGACCGGCCCGCGGGCGTCGTCGGGCGCCTGCGACGCGGGCTCGGCCGCGGGCTCCGAGGAGGGCTCGGGCTTGGCGGCGGTCAGGTGCTGGGCCTCGTCTGGCAAGAGGGCTCCTCGTGCGCGATCCGGGTGCCCCGGTCAGGCTCCGGAGCATCCATCGTAGCGATCCCGGGCTGCGGGATCGCCTCCGGACCGATGTGAGGACGGTCCGCCCGGGGAACACGAGGGGCGGGCACCGGATTCCTCCGGGCCCGCCCGCTTGCCGTACGGCGGTCGTCACGCCGTGCCGGTCGTGCTCCACAACGCTGTCAGACCGTGAGCAGCGCCTCCAGCGGGGCTCCGGCCAGGGCCGCCTCCAGGCGGCGCCGGCCGTCGAGGAAGCCCAGCTCCATGAGGACGGCGACGCCCGACACCTCGGCGCCGGCGCGGTGGATGAGCTGGATCGACGCCTCGGCGGTGCCGCCGGTGGCGAGGACGTCGTCGACGATCAGGATGCGGTCGTCGGCGGTCAGGTCCTCGGCGTGGATCTCGATCTCGGCCGAGCCGTACTCCAGGTCGTAGGCCTGGGCGAGGGTGGCTCCGGGGAGCTTGCCCGCCTTGCGCACGGGGACGAAGCCGAGGCCTGCCCGGACGGCGACGGGAGCGCCCAGGATGAAGCCACGGGCCTCCAGACCGACGACCTTGGTGGCACCGGTGCGCACGGCGATCTCCACGAACGCCTCGGTGAGCGCGGCGAACGCCGCCGGGTCCGCGAGCAGCGGCGTGATGTCCTTGAACATCACGCCCGGCTCCGGGTGGTCGGCCACGTCGCGGATGCGGCTGAGCAGCAGCGTCGTGAGGTCGGTGGTCTCGGTCATCGGCGCTTCCCCGAGGGACGGCCGCGGCCGCGGCTGCGGGACGAGGGCTGGGTGCGGGGGCCGACGACGGCCGTCTCGGCGTCATCGGGGTCCCCGGCGTCCTCGCCACGCCCGTCGTGGCCGTACGGCCGCGCGGGCTCCTCGTCGGCGTGCGACTGGGCACGCTTGGCGAGGACGCGCTTCCTCAGGGCGCGCACCTGCGGCTCGCGTTCCTTGAGGTCGGCGACGAGCGGGGTGGCGATGAAGATCGAGGAGTAGGCGCCGGCGGCGAGACCGACGAACAGCGACAGCGAGATGTCGTTGAGCGTGCCCGCGCCGAGGAAGCCGCCGCCGATGAACAGCAGGCCCGCGACCGGGAGCAGCGCGACCACCGTGGTGTTGACGGAACGCACCAGGGTGCCGTTGATCGAGCGGTTGGCGATCTCGCTGTAGGTGAAGCGGGTCTGCTTCGTGAGGTCCTTCGTCTGTTCCTTGAGGGAGTCGAAGACGACGACCGTGTCGTACAGGGAGTAGCCGAGGATGGTCAGCAGACCGATCACCGTGCCCGGCGTGACCTCGAAGCCGACGAGGGCGTAGATGCCGACGGTGATGGTGATGTCGTGGATCAGGGCGACGAGCGCCGCGACGGCCATGCGCCACTCGAAGGCGATCGCCAGGTAGATCACGACCAGGACCATGAAGATCGCCAGACCCTGCCAGGCCTTGTTGGCGATCTGGTCACCCCAGCTGGGGCCGACCAGATCGGCGGCGATCGACTCGGGGTCGACCTTGAACTCCTTGGCCAGGTCCTCCTTGACCGCGTCGGACTGCTTGGTGTCCATGCCGGCGATCTGGATGCGCAGCGAGCCGTCGCCGAGCTTCTGCACGACCGCCTGGTGGCCCGCCGCCTCCTCCGCGGCGGTCTCCGCCCGCGAGACGGAGACGGAGGTGTTCTTGGCGGTGGTGAAGACGGCACCGCCCTGGAAGTCGATGCCCATGTTCAGGCCGCGGACCGCCAGGCCGACGATGGCCGTGATCGTGATCAGGATCGAGATGCCGTACCAGATCTTGCGGTGACCGATGAAGTCGTAGCTGATCTCACCACGGTGCAGTCGGGCGCCGAGGCTGCCGAGTTTCGACATCGCTCACGCCTCCTTCGTCTCGACGGGACCGGCGGCAGGACCGGAGGGACGGCGGGTGCGGCGCAGCGGCGGCTTGGCGCCCAGGCTCTTCGGGTCGAGGCCGGACCACTTGTGGCCGCCGGCGAAGAACTTGCGGCGCGCGATCAGCGTCATCAGCGGCTTGGTGAAGAAGAAGACCACGACCACGTCGAGGACGGTGGTCAGGCCGAGCGTGAACGCGAAGCCCTGGACCTTGCCGACGGTGACCAGGAACAGCACCGCGGCGGCGAGGAACGACACGAAGTCGGAGACCAGGATGGTGCGCCGCGCCCGGGGCCAGGCCCGCTCGACCGCGGGGCGCAGGGAGCGGCCCTCGCGGATCTCGTCCCGGACCCGTTCGAAGTACACGATGAACGAGTCCGCGGTGATGCCGATGGCGACGATGGCGCCGCAGACGGCCGGCAGGTTGAGGGCGAAGTGGATCGTCGGGCCGAGCAGCGACATGATCACGTACGTCAGCGCGGCGGAGACCAGCAGCGAGGCGATCGCGATGAGCGACAGGCCGCGGTAGTAGGCCACCAGGTAGACGATGACCAGGCCGAGGCCGATGGCGCCCGCGATCAGACCGGCACGGAGCTGGTCACCGCCGAGCGCGGCGGTGACGGTCTGGACGCTCGACTCCTGGAAGCTGAGCGGCAGCGCACCGTACGACAGCATGTTGGCGAGGTTCTGGGCCTCCTCCTGCTGGAAGCTGCCGGAGATCTGGGCCTGGCCGCCGGCGATGGAGGAGCTGACGTACGGGCTGGAGACGACCTCGCCGTCGAGGACGATGCCGAACTGGTTCTGCGGCTGCTGGTTCTGGGCGAGCTGACCCGTGATGTCCGCGAACTTCTTCGCGCCCTTGGAGTCGAACTTCATGTTGACCTGCCAGCCGGCGGCACCCTGGGTGTCGTAGGTCGCCTTGGCCTCCTTGACCTCGGTGCCGTCGACGGCGGCCGGGCCGAGCAGGTACTTGTACCAGACGCCGTCGATGTCGCCGCAGGCCACGGTCGTGTCGCCGGGCTTGACGCCTTCGCCGAGCCCGGCGCGCTGCGAGCGCTTGCTGCAGTCCAGGGCGGCGTACTTCGCCTGGAGGGCCGCCTCACCGGTGGTGCCGCCGCTCGCGGACGCCGAGGGGCTGGCGGCGGCGGAGGCGCTCGCGGAGGGCGACGGCGTGGAGTCGGCCTTCAGGGCGTCGGTGACGGCACGGCCCTGGGAGGTGGCGGAGGCCGACGGAGAGGTCGAGGAGGAGGCCTTCTCACCTGACGAGGCGCTCGCGGAGGGGCTCGGGGAGGCGGCCGGGGAACCGCTGGCCGACGGGCTCGGCGAGCCGCTCGCGGCGGCGCCGCTGGGCTCGCTGGCCAGGACCGGGCGGAAGTACAGCTTGGCGGTGGTGCCGACCTGTGCCCGGGCTTCCTTGGAGTTGATGCCCTTGGGGATGTTCACGATGATGTTGCGGTCGCCCTGGGTCTGCACCTCCGCCTCGGAGACGCCAAGACCGTTGACACGGCGGTTCATGATCTCGACCGCGGTGTCCATGTTGGCCTTGTTGATCGCGGACCCTTGGTCGGCCTTCGCCTCGAGCGTGATGCTCGTACCGCCGGCAAGGTCGATGCCGAGACGCGGAGTCGTGTGACCGGAGAGGAACATGCCTCCGGTGAGCCCCACGATGGCGATCAGGATCAGGGCCAGCGAGCGCCACGGCTTGCTCTGGGCGCTCGCGCTCCGGCCCTTTTTAGGTGCTGCCACCTTCTCGTACTCCCTCTCGGGCCGCCTCGCGCCGGATCAGCGCGGCAGCGGCCATGACATGGTGTCGGGATCCCCTATGTGCGAGATTGCGCGCGCCCGGGACACGCGGGACCGGCCCGCCTGCCCCGGGTCGTGGCTACTTCTTCGCGTCGGAGTCGCCGTCGGTCTTCTTCGGCTCTTCGTCGGCCTCCGCAGCGGCGGTCTCCTCGGCCTCGTTCTTCGTGCCGGGCTCCTCGTCCTTCTTGCCGAGGTCGACGGGCTGGTCGCCGGAAGCGGCGGCAGCGTCGGCGGACCCGTCGGTCCCGGTGAGGGAGGAGGCGTCGTCCGGGACGACGTCGGCGTCGGACTTCAGGTCGTGCTCGATGCCGTGGACGATGCGGTTGTACTCGTCGTCCGTCAGCACGGCGCCGATCGAGTTCTTCGCGAAGAGCAGGTCCACACCCGGGCCGGCGTCGAGGAGGACCGTGTCCTCGTTGACCTCCTTGACCGTCGCGTACATGCCCCCGATCGTGCGGACACCGCTGCCGGGCTGCATCTGGTTGCGCATGTCCACGGCCTGCTGCTGCTTCTTCTTCGCCGACCGGGTCATCAGGAACATGGCCCCGATGAGCACGATGAACGGGAGGAGGGTCACGAGACTCACGGGTCGGTACTTCCTTCACGCGACCGCGGTGGTGAGCGGCCTGATGGTTGGGGGTGTGTGCGCTGCCGACAAGGGCGGCATCGGCGGAGTCTAAGCGAGTCCGCGTGCAGGGAACAACGCTCAGCATGGCACCAGGGTTCCTGGTGCCGCCATCACCGCGTCCGATCCCGGGCGGATGCCCGGGCGGTCACGCCCCGAACAGGTCCTGTTGTCCGTTTCCCGCGGTGGCGGGGCGGGGCGGGGTCAGGTCCAGGTGGGTCCAGGCGGCGGGGGTCGCGACCCGGCCGCGGGGCGTGCGGGCGAGCAGGCCCTCGCGGACGAGGAAGGGTTCGGCGACCTCCTCGACGGTCTCGCGCTCCTCCCCCACGGCGACGGCGAGCGTGGACAGGCCGACCGGTCCGCCGCCGAACAGCTTCAGCAGGGCCGTGAGGACCGCGCGGTCGAGGCGGTCGAGGCCGCGGGCGTCGACCTCGTAGACCTTCAGCGCGGCTTCCGCGATCTCGCGGGTGATCCCACCGTCCGCCTTGACCTGGGCGTAGTCCCGGACGCGGCGCAGCAGGCGGTTGGCGATGCGGGGCGTGCCGCGGGAGCGGCCGGCGATCTCGGCGGCGCCGTGGGTGTCGATCTCGACGTCGAGGAGGTTCGCCGAGCGGTGGATCACCCGCTCCAGCTCGGCCGGCTCGTAGAACTCCATGTGCGCGGTGAAGCCGAAGCGGTCGCGCAGCGGGGGCGGCAGCAGGCCCGCGCGCGTGGTGGCGCCGACCAGGGTGAACGGGGGCAGCTCCAGGGGGATGGCGGTGGCGCCGGGGCCCTTGCCGACGATGACGTCGACGCGGAAGTCCTCCATCGCCATGTAGAGCATCTCCTCGGCGGGCCGGGACATGCGGTGGATCTCGTCGAGGAAGAGGACCTCACCCTCCTGGAGGGAGGAGAGGATCGCGGCGAGGTCGCCCGCGTGCTGGATGGCGGGGCCGCTGGTGATCCGGATCGGGGCGCCCATCTCGGCCGCGATGATCATCGACAGGGTGGTCTTGCCGAGGCCGGGGGCGCCGGAGAGCAGCACGTGGTCGGCGGTGGCGCCCCGCGCGCGTGCGGCGCGCAGGACCAGGTCGAGCTGTTCGCGGACCTTCTCCTGGCCGATGAACTCGCCCAGGTCCTTGGGGCGCAGGGCGGCCTCGACGGCCTGGTCCTCGCCGTCGGCGACAGAGCCCACCAGTCGCTCCGCGGCGGGGCCGGCGAGCCCCTCGTCGGCGGTCGCGTCGGTCGGGTCGTCCCAGTTCATGTGGTGTGCCTCGGGGATGTAGGGGGGTCAGCGGGCTCGGTTGAGGGTCTGCAGCGCCGCCTTCAGGAGCTGACCGACCGGGGGTGTGCCACCGGCGGCCTCGGCCTGCGGCGCGACCGCGGTGACGGCCTCCTCGGCCTCGCGGGTCGCGTAGCCGAGGCCGATCAGGGCCGCGTGCAGCTGGTCGCGCCAGCCCTGGGTGACGGGGGTGCCGACGGCGGGGGCGCCGGTCGGCTCGCCGAGGCGGTCCTTCAGCTCCAGCAGGAGCTTCTGGGCGCCCTTCTTGCCGATGCCGGGGACGGCGACGAGGGCCTTCTCGTCACCGGTGGCGACGGCTCGCCGCAGGGCGTCCGGCGAGTGGACCGCCAGCATGGCCTGGGCGAGGCGGGGGCCGACCCCGCTCGCGGTCTGGAGCAGTTCGAAGACCTGGCGCTCGTCGTCGTCGGCGAAGCCGTACAGGGTGAGGGAGTCCTCGCGGACGACCAGGGAGGTGGCGAGTCTCGCCTCCCGGCCCGTGCGCAGGCCCGAGAGCGTGTTCGGCGTGCACTGGACGGCGATGCCGATGCCGCCCACCTCGACCACCGCGCAGTCGGGGGCGAGGGCGGCGACCGGTCCGCTCACGAAGGCGATCATCCCGTACGGCCTTTCGATGTGTGCAGGGCGACGGCCTGCTGGAGTCGGTTCTGCGCGGGGGCGCGCCAGATGTGGCAGATGGCGAGGGCGAGGGCGTCGGCGGCGTCGGCGGGCTTGGGGGGCGCGTCGAGCCGGAGCAGCCGGGTCACCATGGCACCGACCTGGGCCTTGTCGGCGCGGCCGCTGCCGGTGACGGCCGCCTTGACCTCGCTGGGGGTGTGCAGGGCGACCGGGATGCCGCGGCGGGCGGCGCACAGCATGGCGACGGCGCTGGCCTGGGCGGTGCCCATGACCGTGCGCACGTTGTGCTGGCTGAACACCCGCTCCACGGCGACGAATTCGGGGCGGTACTCGTCCAGCCACCGCTCGATGCCCTGCTCGACGGCGACGAGGCGCTGTCCCAGCTCGGCGTCCGCGGGCGTCCGTACGACACCGACGCCGAGCATGGTGAGCGGCCGGCCCGCGACGCCCTCGACGACGCCCACGCCGCATCGCGTGAGACCGGGGTCCACCCCGAGTACGCGCACGCGCCCTCCTCGTCCTCGTCCGGACCCGCGCCCGGACTCCTGCGCCCCGGTCCCCGTGACCGGGCTCTCGTGTCCGGGCCGGCAACGGCCGAATGCCGTGACCGGTGATCCCTGACGGTCGCCAGGCTATCCGCTGGCACCGACAACGCCGTCGGGGGGGGGGGGGGGGGGCCCCCCCCCCCCCCCGGCGCCCCCCCCCCGGCCCCGGGGGCACGCGCGACGCAAACCAGCTCAACCGCCGGGTCCTCAAGGCTGGGGCCACAATTTGAAGCGACCC